>NTKA01000006.1 GCA_002456975.1 Halieaceae bacterium MED-G27 | reverse complement strand
GGACCGGAGTGGACGAACCTCTGGTGTTCCGGTTGTGTCGCCAGACGCATTGCCGGGTAGCTACGTTCGGACGGGATAACCGCTGAAAGCATCTAAGCGGGAAGCCCCTCCCAAGACTAGTTCTCCCTTGCCCCTTGAGGGCACTAAAGAGCCGTCCAAGACTAGGACGTTGATAGGCTGGGTGTGGAAGCGTTGTAAGGCGTTGAGCTAACCAGTACTAATTGCTCGTGCGGCTTGACCGTATATCCAAAGTTATTTGTTGTGTGAGTAGCGCAAGCGAAAGCCGATAAAGAAGGCACTGGATGTTGTGGCAAGTCATTGTGTGTAGCAGGCCATATCACCTGCAAAAAGATTCAGTTTGATTTACCTACCCTATTTAGATGGCCTTTGTGCTGCTTGCAGTTCATCTGTCATCTATGCCGGTTTGCCTGGCGACAACAGAGCATTGGAACCACCTGACTCCATCCCGAACTCAGAAGTGAAACGATGCATCGCCGATGGTAGTGTGGGGCTTCCCCATGTGAGAGTAGGTCATCGCCAGGCTTCTAAATAGAAAAGGGTCACCCAGCGGGTGGCCCTTTTTTATTTGGGATGCGTTGCCATATCTCTTCCCCTATGACGGAGCGAAGCGGAGTATGTGCACCCTAAAGCAGTCGCTTACGCTCCTTGGCTGAGACCACAGCGCCTGCACCGAAGGTGCGGCAGCCGGTGCGCCGTAGGCGTCACGAAGTGATTGAAAGCAACGCTTTCAACACACTGAAGGTCATCGCCGGGCTTTCCCTCTATGGCGATATGTTATGGTCAACAGCGGCCTTTACCGCAGGAATGCTACATCAACGTTATCGCCTATCCTTTCAATAATGATCGCGCCGATTTAGCCCGCAACATGTCACCATGACACCCATGAAACGATTCGAGCATCATCATCCACTGTTTGTCGAGGGTATGGGTGGCTACGATACGCGTGATCCCAAGCGCGTAGCTCAGGACGTTGTGGAGTCAGTTCAATCACACTGGCGACTGCACCCGCCATCGAAGCCGCCATTACTTATCGTTCAGGGCGATCCCCTTGAGCCACGGGGTATTTCAGCTATCACCCCCCTGGTTGCGACCGAACTCGGTCTAGAGCGCGGGTTGATCGTCTTAGATGAAGACATAGCGAGCTACCACGCACCCAATGCAGATCGCGACAATGTAGTCATGGAGGCGCGTTACTCTCAACTCGTTGAGCGCTTAGAGGAGGATCATCCGGGCACAGTGTTGCTGATCGAGACGGCAGTAGACACATTGCTTGCTGAGAAGAACAAAAGCCGCGAGCACCTGGATAAGCCACCTCTGGCGGATTACTACCGTTCTTTTGCACTATTGCAGGAGGTCTCCAAAGCGGCACTTGGGCAACTGTGTAATGAGCTAACGCTTGTGCATACCAGCGAAGAAATTGGAGACTTTTCTGTCACGAGCTTCTATACGGTGTGTCTCGAGCTAGGGCTGTTAACCCCTAACAACATCGTGGCGTTCGATGTTCGGCTTAACGCGGATTGAGCGTTAAACGGAGTACTTCGTTATGTGAAGTCTACTGGCGCTTAAAAAATCTGAGTGGGGTCGCGCGTACCGCCAAACAACGCTCCTTGATTTGGGTGGACCCTGGTAGGTTGTGTCTCATTCTAGAAGAGTTGAGTTGAGCTGCGCCTGACTCCAAACACGAGTTGAGACCTGTTAGTGGTAAGATTAATGGGCTTGCGACAGGGGGCTGCATGAAGAAAGCATTAATTACGGGGATAACTGGGCAGGACGGGTCGTATCTTGCTGAGTTTCTGCTCGATAAAGGTTATGAGGTACACGGCATTAAGCGCCGTTCTTCACTGTTTAATACAGCGCGTGTAGACCATATTTACGAAGATACTAACGTTGATAACGCGCAGTTTAAGCTTCACTACGGTGATCTCAGTTACACATCAAATCTAACTCGTTTGCTGTCAGAGATTGAGCCCGACGAGGTTTACAACCTCGGCGCACAAAGTCATGTGGCGGTGAGTTTTGAAGCGCCTGAATACACGGCTGATGTTGATGCGATCGGGACGCTGCGGCTACTGGAAGCGATTCGTTTTCTCGGTCTTGAGCAGAAAACTAAGTTTTACCAGGCATCGACATCAGAGCTCTATGGATTGGTACAGGAAACCCCGCAGAAGGAAACCACACCGTTTCATCCTCGCTCTCCTTACGGCGTTGCTAAGCTTTATGCCTATTGGATCGCTGTTAATTATCGCGAGGCTTACGGCATGTATGCATGCAATGGCATATTGTTTAACCACGAGTCACCGCGTCGGGTCGCACTTTCGGGCTGCCACTGGTGATAACTAATTGTTCAAATAACTACGGCCCTTATCATCATCCCGAAAAACTCATCCCATTGACGATTATTAATGCACTAGAGGGAAAGCAAATCCCAGTTTATGGTCGGGGTGATCAGATTAGGGACTGGCTCTTTGTAGAGGATCATGTGCGTGCATTGGTAGCTGCAGCGATCACGGGTAGATTGAGTGAGACGTACAACATTGGTGGGCGCAATGAAAAGCGAAACATCGATGTTGTACACGCAATTTGTGATGTATTAGATGACTTGGTGCCAATGAATGAGGGCAAACCGCAAAGCTATCGCGACCTCATCAAATTCGTTGATGATCGTCCGGGCCACGATGTGCGTTACGCTATTGACGCCTCAAAGATCGAGAAAGACCTCGGCTGGGTGCCTGAAGAAACGTTTGAGTCCGGTCTACGTAAAACGGTGGAGTGGTACATATCGAACCGAGATTGGTGGCAGGACAAGGTTCTACGCTCAATAAAAAGCATGGTTAACCGTGAATAAATCGCAGCTTCTGCTAAGGCATTCCTCTCGCCAGTTAGGAAACGTGCTTCGTCGAATTCGAGTGGCTAGTTCATCGAGTAGACTTAGTGTGCCGCTGCGACCCTTACAACAAAGCTATACCTGGTTACGATATCCGAGAATGCAATTCTTAGGGCTCAGAAGTTGTCAAACTTATTTGGCAAATGAGCCGACCGTGACAATACGGGCGAGGTCCATTAACAGCTTGGTGGGGTTTGTTAACAGACATCGTGAGATGTAATTAGCTTTGAAAAGTCTCGCCCACAAAATAAGCGCTCTACTAAGGTTATAAGTCAATGACCGACGCACCACAACTCGGCATCGTCCAGACAGTAATCAGCGGCAGTATTGTCGCGCTCGGCCTGAAGGCGGCGGCGGCTGGGCTGTCTTTTGTGACCTTTTTGTTGGCGGCTCGCGTGTTGGACTCGACCCAGTTTGGCTTCTTTGGTATTGCGTTTAGCACCGCTACATTACTCGTGTTGGGAGGAAGCCTCGGTCAACGACTCTTAATGCTAAAATTTGTTCCCGTCTATCAAGAGCGGGGAGACGGAGAGTTAGCGGCTCAACTCATTGGCCGAGGATACACTCTTGTGTTTGGGGGCGTGGTCTCGCTAGGCCTGCTTTATTTGCTGCTGTCACGATTCGATCTTGGGCACTTATCGCCAAACCTTGCTATTGCTACTGTCGGGTTGGCAATAGTGCTCGCCCTAGTCGAGTTTCAAGCGCATGTGTTGAGAGGCTTTGGTCGAATACTCGCCGCATTGCTGTTGCGCGACGTTTTGTGGCATCTGGCCTCGTTGGCCATTTTCGGCGCTGCAATAATACAGGTGTTATCGATCTCTACCGCTACAGAGCTGATCCTATTCATGGCGGTGGTCTTGGCGTTAGGAGGTCTCTCGCAATGGGCGTTGGAGCCAAGTCTAAAGGGCGCGCGACTGGGGGTCGGTGCTTCGATAAAGGGAGTGACGCCAACATGGAATAGGGCTGCGCGAGCTTTCTGGTCGACAAGCCTAGTCAGAGCGGCAACAGCCAACTTAGCGGTGGTGTTGGTTGGCATTTACTTATCAGTGGAGAGTGCTGCCCAGTATTTTGCAGCATTTCGACTAGCGATCGCGGTAAATCTTGTGACCGTGGGCGCTAATATTTTATGCAGGCCGCTTTTATCTAGAGCTTTCGAGCGGAAGAACACGGCCGAGGCTTCGGTTATATGTTCAGTGATTACAACATTTTCGAGCTTTATTGCTATCGCTTTGATCGCTATATTTTGGTTCGCTGGTTCAGATATTTTGGGATTTTTTTCACCTGACTTTTCTTTAGGAAATGAGCTTTTGTTGATTCTCGCAACGGGTTATTTGTTGAAGGTCTTGGTTGGGCCTGCGAGTGCGGTGCTTCAAATGATGAATCAGGAAGAACTGTTCTTGCGACTATCACTGGTTACCAGTGGACTAGCGCTAGCGCTTTTAATTCCGATGACTGCTTTGTTTGGCGCAAGGGGTGCCGCAGTATCGGTGGCGTTCGAGCTCGCCGCGACGGCCTCACTGGCAGCATACTTGGCTTGGCGGCGTGTCGGAATCAACACGACCATCACCGCGCTTTTGCGCCTGTCTCGTTGAGTCGATTTTTAGTAGACTGGGCGCGGCCCTGGTTGTCTGACGTTGTGGTTCGCAAATCAAACCCTGGGTTACCCCATATTCGCTTGTGAAAGGGCAGCAATGATGCTGTGGTCAAAAGAGCATCGATTCATATTTGTTAAAACAAAAAAAACTGCAGGGACCACCATTGAGGTTCTGCTGCAGGATTTTTGCGTGGATAAATCGGAACTGCAGCACTCTGCACATTCGACTCGAGAGATCATCACGCCCTCGGGCATAGTAGGTTTTCGGGGTAAGTGGCGGCCCCCGTGGTGCCGTTTTTATAATCATATGCCGTTGCAGGCGATTTATAACCGGCTTGGTAAAGATCAGTTTGAGCGTTGTCTGGTTGTAGCCTCGGTTAGGGATCCTTATGACGCGGCAGTCTCGTTTTTTCATCAAAAGTATTTGTCGGTCGAGCAGGCTTTGGAAGTTCATCAGCGCAACCCTGATCGATTGAAGCAACTATTTTTGAAAAGCGTGAAAAAAAATTCAAATCAAAATATATATTTCGATGTGCAGGGCAGTAATCGGGTGGATGCAGTAATCAGGTTTGAAGAATTAGTCACCGATTTGAGAGATTTGGCAGATCGGCTGGATCTTTGCAGCCTGAAAAATCGAATCGATGCTGGCGAGATGCCATCTCTCAAGCAACGCTCTCGCAAGTCCAGCAGATTGAAAATCAGCGATTATTTTACGGAGGCCTCTCTCCGCATTGTAAATGGGAAATACCAACGATGGTTTGTTGGGGGGAATTACCCAAAGGCGTCGTCAATGGACGAATTGATTCGATGAATCTTCCCAGGATTCTCATGATTTCTGGTCTCGAAGTCACCTCCATCTGGGGCTCGTTTCGATCTGGCATGCGCTATATCAGGTCTCGAAACGCGGTCTAAAGCCTATGTCCAGGAGAAAGAGCAAAACATCTGCATTTGGTAACGCTGGGTTTGACTGGTATCTCAAAAATACGGCTCGGATAGCGCTTAAAGAAATACGTTTTCTTCGTTTTTTGGCTGCTACGGAGTTGCTACAGCCTGTGGTTATCACCTTCGAGCCCAGATCTGGTTCTACTTGGCTAATTGAGATGCTAGCTGGTCTGAGCAATACCGTTGTTGTCCAAGACCCATTAATCGAGCGGAACGGATTTGCCTACGCAAAGCTCTATGGTTTTGAGCTCCGGCCTTTATATTTCACGGCCTCAGAAATGGAAGAGGCTGCTGATTATCTAGATGACGTATTTGCATTGCGGCGTGGGGGCAGTGTCAATTTTGATTCAGCGGGAATGGGCGCAAGTACGGTTTCAGTTGTTTCGAAGTGGGCGAATACGCCCTGGGTTTCCGCATGGTATGCAAACCGATACGGAGCTAGAAATCTTTACCTGCTTCGCCACCCCCTGAATACGATTAAGTCACAAATGAACTTTTTTCGAACACAGGAAAAGCTGGCGTATTGTGTGGCGCACTCAGAGGTCAGGAAACGATTGCCCGGCGAGGCATTAGAACTATGTGAAACCGTTCTGGCATCTGGGAATGAATTTCAGCGACGTATGCTCACGTTATTTATCCGATGGTTTCCCTTAATCGAGAAAGACGACTCTGCCGTTTCAATTATTCGATACGAGGACTTAGCGAACGGCGACTTCGCCGGGCTAGAGTTTTTGTCCGCCATGGATCCGAACTGGTCGGCTAAACTGGCAGCAAGGTCGAGTATCCGATCCAGATCGTCAGCTCAGTCCCGGAAGACTAAGGAGCCCCTTACTATGTCAGAGCAGGAGCAAAAAGCATTTTACGAACGCGCGATAACTTTGTTCGGGGCCGAAACCTTTTTAAAACATAATGGATATCTGTAGGTCGCCTAGATTAGATGGTGCAACTGAATGAAATCTTGATATTGAAAGTTTCACTGGAAGAACGTTGAAGATTAGCTTCTTACTCTATTGTGCTCGCTCGGGCTCCACGTTTTTTGCTAGCCAGGTAGCTAAGTGGGCGGAGAATGTTGTTGTGCTTCCTGAATTTCGTTTGCCGCAGATGCTTTTGGGCATGACCGAAGCGCAGTGTATGGCCCTGTCGCCTAATGGTTTGCAGAGGTTATTTTCACAAGACATCCAGTTTGACAATTTGGGATTCTGTTTGGAGCAGCAGCAATTACTAGCCCAAGAGTTGTCGGGTCGCGGGCGAAGGGCTGTGTTCTGTGGCGTGCTCGAGGCTTACCGGCGAACTCATGGAACCACTGGCTCTCACTTTTTAGTAAAAAATGGGCGTCTTATTTATCAAATGACTGAGCTACTTGACGTGTTCCCCGATGCAAATTTGATAGAGGTACTGCGAGATCCTCGAGGTGTGGTTAATTCAATGTCGACCACTAAAACAGTGTATTCCTACGGGGGGGCCATGGCTGGCGGAGACCCGCTGCGCGCGCTTGACGAATGGAAGCAGTACCGATTGGCGTCGTTGCGCCTACGCGATCAGAGGAGCAGCCAGGCTGTCAAAGTATTATTCGAAAAGCTTGTAAGTGACGACGCTTATGCGACTGGACTTATCGAACGTCACTTCGGCGTGCGTCAATCCGAATCTGCTGGGCTTAACTTATCGGCGTTAGAGAGCAATCTTCATCCCAGAGCAAATGCGAGTGCGGACAGCAATCGTAGCGATAGCTGGAAATTTGAACTCGCGGAACATACTGGGATGGCAATAGAAGCGTTGCTGGGCGATAGTTTGACGTCTGCAGGATACGCCCCTTACTTTTCAGTGAACAAAACTGAGCAGGAGATCCAAAAAGCAGTCGCAAATTTACGTCTCCTGAGTCGTAAAAGACGGGCGGTCCACTATTTCAAAACGACGATGCATTGGCTTGCCTTATTACCCAAGCGCCCCGCCAAAGTTTTCTATCGTATCAGGCAAGCATGGCGAACTAGGATCGATAGGTGCTAAGCAATTGATTAGGCCAAATTTTTTCATTATCGGCGCACCTAAGTGCGGAACCACAGCCCTGGGGCACTACTTAAGCGAACACCCCGCTGTGTTTTTCTCGGAGCCTAAAGAGCCGTTTTATCTTTCCGATGACTATCCAAAATTGAAAGAGCAGCATTTGTTGCGAGAACTGGATGATTATTTGAAGTTGTTTCAAGACGCCGATCCGCGTATCCATCAATCCATCGGAGAGGGCTCTACCAATTACCTTGCGTCGAAGAACGCAGTGAGTAATGCGATCGGCCTCAACCCAAAAGCCAAATTTATCGTAATGCTCCGAAACCCAGTGCAGGTGGTTCACGCTTACCATATGGAACAAGTATGGGCACGCAATGAGGATGAACCGAATTTCGAGACGGCTTGGCGATTGCAGAGCGCTCGAAAATCTGGTCAGAGAATCCCGCGAAGCTGCGTTGCTGAGCAGTTTTTGCAGTATCAGGACCTTGCGACATTTTCTCCGCAAATTAAAAGGCTACAGACTGTGGTGCCAACGGAGCAGGTTCTGGTTTTGCTTCTGGATGACCTCAAGGAGGACCCAGCAGAAGTCTATCGAAAGGTTCTTAAATTTCTGGACCTTCATGATGACGGACGAGTTGTATTCCCCGTCGTAAATCCCTCTCACAAGCATCGCTTCGAATGGTTTGCAGACTTTATTCTGAGACCTCCACGCTTTTTGGAAGAGCCCATGTTCAGGTTCCGACGATGGGCACGACTCAGACGTCCATGGATCATAGACGCTGTTAAATCAATGCTCAGGGTTAGTTCTAAACGGCGTGCTATTTCGGCAGAATTTGAGCGAGAGCTATATGCTTCTTTCCACAGCGATGTTGTCGAGCTCGAGGCCTTGATTCGGCGTGATTTGTCGAGTTGGAAAGCTCCCGGTTAACGTACTTTAAGAGCCTTGTGAAAGAGGGTGTCACTCGCGCTTGACATCAGCGCATTCCTTGTCGAGTGCTTTTTGACTCTTGAGCGCGAGCCCTCTGACGCTGATGGTGTCCCAGCAATACACCATTGGTGAACCAGAAAGACCAGCTGGAAAATCCAGATAAAAATAGGAAGCAGGTAGTGGTATAGACGAACATCGCGCCATGACGAGCATCGCCGCGAATTGCGATGAACCCCATTGTGGCGACCTGCCAAGCTGCTAGTAGCCACCCGACAACGCCTAATTCGCCAAAGACGTCGAGCATTAGATTGTGCGCTTCTCTGATGAGTCCTACGTTGTTTGATTCGAGTAAGTATTGGAACCCGTCTCCCCAAAAATACTCCTCATACACCCCTCGCCAGTTAGAGTAGCCAATTCCAAAAATTGGATTTTCCAACCCAAAATCTAGGAAGCTAAGATAGTGTAAGAAGCGCGAGGAACTGATCTGAATCAGAAAAATTTGTTGTTCCCAAGATAGGCTTTGCTCCAATTGCCAAATCATTAAGGGAAATCCGATGCATACTCCCAAAAGGGCTGTTGCTCCCCATCTCGAGATTTTCTGTTCTCGAAAGGCTTGGAACATCAAGGCGACTAGGAGCGCAATTAGTGGCCCTCTGCTTACCATGAATAGCGACACTATTGCGAGGATCGCGGCAGTTCTCTTGCGCTGTTCAACCCAACAAAAGCAGGCGAGTGCGCCGAGCATAGTGGCCGAATAGGCGGATCCCCCCATCGACCCCATTAGCCGCGGGAGACTCCAGGTGGTTTCATTTAATAAACCAGCGGTTACGGATTCATTAATTACCCGGGTTCGCTGCCCCATATCGAGTGCGAAAAATATGAATTCAATCCCTGTGACGATTAGGATTGGCCAAACCCAATAGCGTGATATGCCTCTCGCGAGTTCCTCAGGCTCAGTGCGCGCTATGATCTCTGCGATTCCCACCCCGCCAACTACTAATAAAAGCTGCAGGTAGTTTGTAAATCCAAGGCCACTATTGACCGCGGATAGTGCGCCCCAGATGACCAATAAATAGGTTGGCAAGAACTGTTTTGTGATACGTCTGTTGAGTCCCAGCCAGACTAGGCCCGCGGCACCTGCGACGTAGCCAATAAAGATAGGAATGTGCCCAATCGACCTGAACAGACCGAGCATTACGAAGAATAGTAAGACTGACAGCAGTGGGTGTTTTTTGGGTTGATAGTACAACTGTGACCGACTCGCAGGCGATGACGTCATCATGGTACGACTATTTTCGTGAATTTGTTATGACCTCAAGATAGAGCGCATGTGTTTTTTCTGCCATGGCTTCGATCGAGTAGTGTGACTCGATCACGTTTGGACCGCGCGCACCCAGATCACTCGCTTCTGAGGGATTGTCTATTATCCAGCTCAGGTGCTGAACGGCAGTATCTATGTCATGAAGATCGAACAGTAGGCCCGCTGGACCTTGTTCCAGGATGTCTTTGTTACCGGTCACGTTACTTGCCACTAGGACCAAGCCCTCAGACATCGCTTCGAGGAGGGCTAGCGGCATGCCTTCCCATCGCGAAGTCGATAGAAAGACGTCGGACTCTCTCATGATTTCTCGGGGCTTATCGGTGCCGCCATGTAAATCGATGTAGGGTTGCAATTCTTCATCGACAACTAGGCGTCGAAATTCCTCCAGTCGCTCTCCCGTTCCTATCACAGTTATCCTGACAGGCAGTGCCCGTTTTTTGACCTCCTTAGCAATCGAAAATATGTCCTCTGGATTTTTTTGAAAATCAAATCGGTTCGCGTTTAAGACCCGAAGTGGACTTCGAAAAGACCCAATCGAAATCTTCGGGTTAGATGAGCCTTCCACACCATTTTCGATTACGCATATTTTTGAGCTCGTGATGCCAAGGTGCTCGACGAGCTCCATTCGCTCGCCGGCTGATACCGCTATAATTTTTTTGGTTAGTGCGCCCTGTGCTTGTTCATAGAGGCAATAAGCCGCTCTTTTTAGCGCGTTGTATGATCCAACATGCACACCATGAAATGTGTGGATGACAGGCGTTTTGGATAACAGGCCAAGGATTCTTGAGTAGGCGCCTGCACCTTTGCCGTGGCTGTGAATTATCTGAATTTCTTTCTTTTTGATGATGCCCAGTAAGGTAAACACTGCTGTTAGCGTGAACTGTCGATGTGGCAGCAACGGCAACACGGTAGCGTTAGGCAGGCTGCTATATCGCGTTGCGTACGGCTCCTCATCGGGGCAGGCGATATAGGCTTCTACTCGGGAGCCTAATGCACTGGTCAACTGCATCAGGTGCTCTGGACCACCGCCAAGGTCTGCTCGCACAGAGATAAACAACAACTTTGTCACGTGGTCGGTCACTCAATTGCTTCCGGTATTTATACCTAGTTACTGAGTCTCTGAGTTCCAACCTCAGTCAAACGCTCTTCGATTGCCTCGCGCAGATGAAAGGGTGCATGTTTCACGACTGCGTCCGAGAAGCCCAGTTGGAATCGTTTCACCGAGAATTGTGCGGCTTGGTTGCGAGCTGTTTCTGGGGAAAAGTCAGTCTCCCAGGATTCGAAGGATGAAATTGCATTCTGTAGCCCCGTCACCGATCCGTCTTTGAAGAGAATGCCTGTTGATCGATCTACGACCGTCTCGGTCGCCCCTCCCTTGGCTAGCGCAATTACAGGTCGCCCAGACGCGGACGCCTCTAATGGTGTGATGCCAAAATCTTCTTCACCGGGATAGATGAGTGCTCGGCAAGATGCAATCTCGTTTTTAAGTTCGTCGAAACCTAGCCGCCCCATAACTTGAGTGTTTGGTGAGGCCTCCTTGCGCAGTAGCGACTCCAGCGGACCATCTCCAATTATCTTAAGCGGACGTCCGAGGGTTTGGCAGGCCCTTAACGCGAGCTCGGGTCGTTTGTAACTGACCAATTCTCCTATGAACAGGTAAGGCGCGGTATTTTTGTCATCGGGCGGGGTCTCATTTAGGAAGGAGTCCACAGCAACGGGCGGGTGCACGACAACGCTAGCTCGTCGCCAGGCTTTCTGTATTCGTCGTTGTACGAAGGATGAGTTGGCTATGAATAAATCAACCCGAGCCGCACTCGATACATCCCACTGGCGTAAAGAGGGAGCAAAAATCTTCATCGCCAGCGTCTGTAGGGCACCGGCTTGCTCTTTGTAAACCCAGTATTTATCCCATAAATACCGCATGGGAGAGTGGACATAGCAGACGTGAAAGGCATCGGGGTGTGTTATTACGCCTTTGGCCGGACCAGCCTCACTAGAGATCACCAAGTCGTAGCCGGTGAGATCTAGCGACTCCAAGGCTCGGGGCATTAGGGGCAAATACATTTTCTGATTAGTTCGGCCCCCCGGCAATTTGGCGATAAAGGTTTCAGTAACTTTATGATGTGAAAATACCTTGGATACGTTGCTAGGTTGGTAGGCGTGGGTATAAATGTCTGCCTCAGGGAACAGATCGCAAATCGCTTCTAGGACCTTTTCTCCGCCTCGCATATCAACAAGCCAGTAATGCACGATCGCGACTCGCAATGTGATGTTCCACCGTTCTACTTAGCAAGGGGCGTGACGATAACACGCCTTTCTCGGACTGAAAAAATTAATCGAGATTTGATGAGCGCGGTCGTTTGATCGGGTGGCTGTGTCACGCTCTACCAAGGTGGCTCGGGATCATTCAATTGATGCCCGTCGATAGCTCGCCTATTGAATATTGCCTGGCCCAATTACGACAAATGTTGCATTCGACAGGATCAAATACGACTAGTCTCACTATTGTTACGTTAAACTGCTACGGGGGCTATGCTACCCGCTTGAATTTTGTAAATATCCGATTATTCTTACAGGTAACGGTCTGAGGAGAAGCGTTATGTTAAGCAACAAAAAAATCGCAGTGTTCGTAGCAGGTATTGCCGCGTGTGCGAGCAGTGTGGCGTTTTCTGCATCAATGAATGCGCAGGGCAATGTGTTAAACGTGCAGGCGTCACAGGACAGTAAGTGGGGTGGTTGCCTTGTGGACATCGACGCCAACTACAACCGTCTAAATTGTAGCCAAAAGTATATATCGATGGACTGCGCTGGTGTTGTTGAAGGTAACACTAAAGCAGCGGGTCAGCGTCGGTTTGATGTAGCATTGTTGGGCATGATGACGAACACGCCTATCAAAGTAAAAATCTTCGATAACGTGAAGATCAACGGCTATTGCTACGCGGACCGGGTCCAGTTAGCCGCGCCAGTAGGAGCTGCACAGTAAGGTAGCGCCACGTCACGAGGTTTTTAGCACTCGTGTTTAAATGGCAGACTTATGCCGCCGCGATTGTCTTAATCGCGGTGGTCATAGTTTCGTATTATGAGCCCAAAGACCCATCGTTGGAGCAGAGTGCCTTCCCAATTGTGGAACCCGCTAGCCTTGCGTCATCGTCTCCCGACTACACAGACGCGACGCCCGGGCAATCAGCCAGCAGCGAGCTAGTGCAGCGATTGTCAATGGAGACGGTTGCCTCTAATCCTCAGCCGGCGGCAGAAGAGGTCGTCTACGGCGATCAAATAATCGGAGAGTTCGAAGACCCTGATGGATTTGAGTTCGATCCTGCCGACGGCGTGGTGCAGGTGATAGGGGAGCCGCTCGATGCCGATGAAAATGACGTTACCTACGAGCCCAGCGACCTATCTTTACCCGAGGATCCAGATGCAAATGCACTCGATGGAGGGTACGGAGTTCAAATAATTGGTGAGGCAGAGGAGTTTGATACTCCGAGTCTGGTTGACGAGGACACCATCCAAATCATCGGAAAATCAGAGGAATTTGAACCGCCACTTTAGGTGAAAGCGGTTTGACCGTAGCCTTCAGGCAGTAACCATCTGCTCCGACCATTGCAGCCAACGTCAAGAGGTGGTTACGTTACCGCATCGCGCGCCGAGTAGCTAACATCGCAACAAGGAATTTTGGACGACGAAACTTATCGTCCACTGGTATTCCCTCCATAAGAATACCTGCCCCATATCTTGAAACCATTCACAAGACAGGTAAAGAACGGGTTGTCCAAGCAGTACTCATATAGTCTATGACACCAGCTCCATTGGCGGTGCCATGTGCGGATTTTTTCTCCAGGCAAGTTATCCTGATAGCGGAAGTTCCGTATGATGCACGCGGTGAACTTAGTTCTTGGAGGGCGCACTGAAATGAATGCTCCAGTAAAGCCAGGCCGGCAGTCTGTCTTCCCCATATCCGACAAATGCCTTGGCGACACGACAGTCTTTGAAGACGCACCTAGTTGGATTTATAACCACGATAACCCCTACTTGCACGGTGTTTATGCGCCAACAACCCGAGAAATCGAGGGCGCTGGTTTGGTAGTGGAAGGCGAGCTCCCAGCCGATCTGCGTGGCAGTTACTACCGCAATGGCACTAACCCTGTATTTGAACCGAACGGTCGTTATCACCCCTTTGATGGCGATGGCATGGTACATGCCTTGCACGTGGGTGAGTCGGGGGCGCAATACGTTAACCGTTTAGTTGAAACGCCAGCGCTCATCGATGAACGCGCCGCCGGCGCCTCAGTCTCGCCCGGTGTCATGGGCCCCTTTGATTATTCGGTGTCTGAGTTTGGTATCAAAGACACCAGTAATACAGATTTATTTGCACTGAACGGCGAACTAGTTAGTCTCTGGTACAACGCGGGCAATCCAGTGGCGCTCGACCCACAGACACTCGCCACCAAAGGTAGTTTTCGACTCGATGGACGTGGTGACACCAAGATGTCCGCGCACTCCAAAGTTGATTGGGCGACGGGTGAGTTGCTGTATTTCGATTATAACGACACGCCGCCCTACATGACCTATGGCGTTGCCAATGCCAAAGGCGAGGTGGTGCACGAAGTGCCTATCGATCTGCCCGGTGCGCGTTTACCTCATGACATTGGCTTTACCCGCAACCACACAATCCTCCATGACCTGCCGTTTTTCCACGATCTGAACGTTCTTCAAAAGCACAAGATGCGGGTACTGACTTTCCATCGCGATATACCGACTCGATTTGGTGTGATTCCGCGCTTTGGTGAGTCAAAGACGATCCGCTGGTTCGATTGCGAGCCCTGCTACATCCTGCACGTATCCAATTGCTGGGAAGAGGGTGACTGGCTCATCATGGATGGCTGCCGCTCGGTCAATCCAATGCCGTCAGTACTTGGGGACGAGGGCGAACTGTCGCACATGCTGGCTTATATGCGCCTTGAGGCGAATAACTATCGGTGGCGCTTCAATCTAGTCACCGGCGAGGTGCGTGAAGAGGATATCGATGACTTGAACACCGAGTTCAATAAGACCAATCCGCTCTACGCGGGCATCAAGGGTCGCTACGCCTATCACCAACGTATCCCGACGCTGGAAGAGGGTGGTCATACGCTCCGATTTACCGGGCTTGTGAAATATGACAACGAGACGGGGGAGCGCTGGCAATGGGATTATGGCGATGGCGTCTTGGGTAGCGAAGCCGTGTATGCCCCTAAAGTAGGCGCTAATTCGCAAGACCCCGAGGACGATGGTTATGTCGTCAACATCGTGACCGACACCCGTGATTGGTCGTCGTATTTTCTAGTGTTTGACGCCACCGATATCGAGCAGGGGCCCGTTGCTAAAGTAAAGCTCCCGCAGCGTGTCCCGGGTGGATTTCATGCAACCTGGGTGCCTGCTTCAGCGAGTTAAAGTCGCCTCATTCGAAGGCGGGGTGGTTTGCTAGTCCGATAGCCACAGCGTCACCGGCTCGCAGCGGCTAGTCCGATGACAATACCAAACATATCGGCGAGGAGGTCGGCAAACTCGGTCGATCGAGCGGGAATGTATGCTTGCGCTATCTCGATACTGGCCCCGAATCCGAAGAGCCCAATAGCAACAAAAATTAGTCGATTGGGGTAGCCCAAGTAGCCGATCCACGCGAGGGTTGCGAAGGCGCCAACATGAAGTAGCTTGTCCTGAAACGGGAACGAAGCTGCGATACCCGACGGCGAATTCAATGTGCCCCAGAGCACGAGCGCGCAACAACACCAAAAGACCAGTTTCGCTAACTGCTGAATCGACATCTGCAGCATTTCCTCACTTGTGAGTCAGATCAACCTGCCATCAGCGGTTCAACGAATACCTTAGTTGGCCGCATCCACTGCCGCTTGAATCAATTCGATCGCCTCATCCACAAAAAAGTCGGGTGGGGCGCCAGCATCGACTCTACTGTAGTCATCGATCGCCATATAACCGCCAATACCGCGATTAACGTCAATAAAACTCACGGCCCCAAAAGCACCCGGATCGGTGTAAACGCCAGGCATGCCCAGTTGAATCCACCAACCCATTCCGTATGGTATGGGGTTCGGATCGACATCACCGCCGATGTTTTCGCGCATAGCCGCCAATGAGTCCTCGCTCAACACCCGCGTGTCACCACAGTAGCCGCCATTGACATGAATCTGCAATAGCTTGGCGTAGTCAGCGAGGTTACTAATGGCACCCCCCTCGATCTGAGGGTTGTGTTGTCCCGGCATGCTTTCTACCGATACGCCATCAAAACTGGTTGATCCGAAGAAGCTCAGCTCTTCCCAGGGGTTACCGAAGGTAAAGACCTCGAGACCACAAGGCTCGCCGATGTATTTGTCGAACAGTTGATTCCAGGTGGAGTTAGCGACGATCGATGCGGTGACACCGGCAATTTGCCATTGGCTACCGCCGTAGTCGAATGTTGTACCTGCCAGCCGGGTCTCGGGCAATTCATTCTGCACTAAGATCTGACCGCAGGTTTCAAAGTCCCAATGAAGCTGTGAACTCATCTGACAAAGATGGTTTACTCCTCCCTCGCCACCCGCAATGGCACCCAGTGGATCACCATACTGATCCAAGAGGCGTAGCCCTGGTATGCCAGAGGTATTGCTCACCATCTGTTTTACCGTCCGGTTTGCATACACTCCGTCATAGGGTAAATAGGTGCTCACCGGTTCATCAATCGAAAACGCGGCATCGGTGTCTTCCTGCAGGGCGAGCATAGCCATGACTGCCGGGACTTTGCTGGTCGATGCCAGCATCACAATTAAATCCTCACTGTGATCACCAAATACTTGCTGATGCATAACTCCAGCTGAATTGACCACAACATAGCTAATACCGTCGAAGACATCGCTGTTGTCAATAAATGCCTGAAAGGCCGCATCAACCGTTGAGAATCCTGGGCCCGACGAGGTATCGCCTGTTGAATCACTTGTTGGGGGAGTGCTCCCAGTATATGTATTCTGAGGAGGGGCGCTCGAGCCTGCACCTCCGCCACACGCGTTCAGGAGCGCGATTAAGAGGTAAGAGCTCGCGATGGCACGTAGCCGTAAAGCGCGGGCGCGATTAACGCTTAAAGGAAGTTTTTGCCGGGACGTCATCGAATGGGTCTCTCAAGTTCTGATTTTTTGATTGCCGCGTATGATAGCGATATTAACCCCGAAATTTACGGGTGGACTACCATCAGTCTATCGTGCTGCGTGCCATTATATAGTGAGTGTTTATTAACCTTTGGCGTCTTTGGGTGCCGTGGAGGGTTTGGTTGTCGATGTCGGAAACGGTCATGACGCGGTTGAGTCCGCGTGCTAGCCAAATTTTGCTCGGTAAACCGTTGGCAGCGACGCGGCCTGCCGTTACCCTTGAAAAAAACGACAACAACGAGATCTCACACCATGAACTTTGAATTCTCTGATGAGCAGCAGATGCTCCGCGATCAGGCGCGCAGTTACCTGACTCAGCACTGCCCCACTACGCTGGTGCGACGGATACTGAATAACCGTGAGACCCACGATGCCAATCTGCACAACGGCATTGCAGAAATGGGTTGGACAGCGACTACTATCCCAGAGGAGTACGGTGGTCTCGGTATGTCTCACCTCGAATTGGTGGTGATTGCAGAGGAATTGGGTCGCGCCTGTGCACCCGTGCCTTTCAGTTCAACCATGTATCTCGCGGCCGAGGCCATCATGGCGCATGGTAGCGAAGCGCAAAAACAGGCCTGGTTACCCAAGTTTGCCGATGGCTCTGCGATCGGCTGTTTTGCGATGGGTGAGGCCGGTGGTCGCATGACTGTTGAGCAGCTCACTGCCAGCATTAGCGATGGAGTGATTAATGGTACGAAGCTACCGGTTGCCGATGGTGGCATTGCGCACGTGGCGATTGTGGTTTGCAAGTCTGACAGCGGTGATGGTGCAACCCTGGCTTTGGTTGATTTGAGTCAGGATGCGGTTGAGTGCGATAAAATCCAAACAATTGACTTCAGTCGAGGTCACGCATCACTTACTTTTAATGGCGCGTGTGCTGAGGTCTTGGGTGCAGAGGGCGCGGGTTGGTCTGCGGTTGAAGCGTTGATGAATCGTGCAGCTGTCATGTTTGCCTGGGAGCAGCTCGGTATCGCCGACACCGCGCTGGATCAGGCACGAGAGTACGCGCTGGGGCGCTTCGCTTTCGGTCGTTCGATTGCCTCTTATCAGGCGATCAAGCACAAGCTCGCCAAGATGTACGTCAAAAACACTCTGGCTCGAAGCAATGCCTATTACGGCGCTTGGGCGCTCAACGCTGGTAGTAAAGATCTGGATGTGGCTGCTGCGACCGCGCGCGTCTCAGCGATTCAAGCGTCACTGTTTGCCGCGGAGGAAAACATTCAGACCCACGGCGGTATGGGTTTTACCTGGGAGTTCGATTGCCAGTTCTACTACCGCCGAGCGAAGCTGTTAAGTCTTGCGATTGGCAGTGAAAATCAATGGCAAGGGCGTCTTGTTGACGGTCTTGCAGCGTCAGCCTAACGAAACGAATAAAGAGAGGTGAGTCATGGATTTTAAGGATACTCCAGAGGAAGCGGCGTTTCGTCAGGAAGCCGCCGAGTGGCTAGCGGCTAATGTACCCTCGCAGGAAGAAACCAAGGGTATGAGCCGACTCGAAGTTGCCAAGATGTGGCAAAAACGCAAGTACGATGCTGGCTGGGCGTGCATTGGCTGGGACCCCAAATACGGGGGGCGTGGTGCGAGCTCTATCGAGCAGGTCATTTGGAAACAGGAAGAGGGCAAGTACGATGTGCCAGCGAGCTTCTTTGTGATCGGCCAGGGCATGATGGCGCCAACCTTGATGACGTATGCCGATCAAGCAGCGCTCGATCGCTACCTGCCTAAGCTTGCGAGCGGTGAAGAAATTTGGTGTCAGCTCTTTTCAGAGCCTGCTGGCGGCTCCGACCTCGCAGCATTGCGCACCAAGGCAGAGCGCGACGGCGATGACTGGGTCATCAACGGTCAGAAAATCTGGACCTCGGGCGCGCACTATTCGGACTACGGTTGTGTCGTGGTGCGAACCGATCCGACTGTCCCGAAGCACAAGGGCTTGAGCTATTTCTATATCGACATGAAGTCACCAGGTATCGAGATCAAGCCGATTAAACAGCTCACCGGTGAGTCCGACTTCAATGAAGTGTACTTTACCGATGTTCGCGTGTCTGATTCGCAACGGCTGGGTGAGGTCGGTCAAGGTTGGCAGGTGTCGTTGACAACTTTGATGAACGAGCGCGCGGCAATCGGTGCGGGAAGCAGTGGCGTGAACGTCGCATTGGCCGTTCAACTTGCGAAAGAAGTGATGATCGATGGCAAGCCAGCGATCGAAGACAGCGCAGTCAAGGCGCGTATCGCGAACTTTTACGTGGAAGAAGCGGGGCTCAAATTCACTAGCTATCGCACTTTATCAGCGCTGTCTCGTGGCGATATACCCGGTCCTGAAAACTCGATTGGTAAGTTGGTGGGTGCGCCTAAGCTCCAGCAGCTCGGATCATTCTGTATGGACCTTTTGGAGACATCGGGCGCCATCTGGGATTCGAAACACTCCAAGTTTGCCGAGATGATCGTGGGGTCTTACATGGGCGCGCCCGGGCTAAGGATTGCCGGTGGTACTGACGAGATCATGACCAATATCATTGCCGAGCGTGTTCTGGGCTTGCCGCAGGAGCCACGGATGGATAAAGGAATTCCCTTTACCGATGTTCCTACCGGCTAACGAAAATAAACGATCAAAAAGGGCGCTCAGCGCCCTTTTTTGAAGGTGTTTTATGGAGCATGAACAACCGTCTTTTCCTCCCTCAGGCTTGTCGCGTCGGGACTTGCTGACTGCGTCGGTTGCGGCCGTTACTCTGGGTGGCGCTCCTAAAAGTTTGGCGGCGCCGATCAGTTTTGATCGGAGTGCTAAATCCGCGGCTTCGCTTGCCAGTGATGAGGCTTACTGGCGCAGTGTCGCCAGGTTTTACGATCGTACCGAGGGCATTGTTAATCTAGAGCAGGGCTATTGGGCCAAAATGGCCAACCCGGTGAAGGATACCTACTTTCAAGCGCTGGAAATGGTGAATACTCAGACCTCTCTCTATGCGAGGAAGGACTACAACGCCGACATGGACAAGGCGGTGATGGCAGTGGCCGATGGTCTTGGTGCCAAACCCAGTGAGATTGCCATTACCGAAAATGCGACCGAATCCTTTCACAATTTGATGCGCCAATACCGGGGTTTTGAGCCGGGTGATGGGGTTTTGATGGCGGATATTGATTATCCAGCCTTCAAGCGGTTCATGCGCTGGCAGGCGGTGCAGAACCAAGGCCCCCTCATCGAGGTCATCATCCCTGAGCGTGCTAATCAGGATGAGGTATTTCAGCAGTATCTCAACGCATTTGATGCGAACCCCTCGCTCAAACTCATGCTGGTCACCCACGTCAGTAATCAGCATGGTCTCGTTGTGCCGGTAGCTCGAATCGCAACCGAAGCACGAAAGCGCGGTATCACTGTAATCTGCGATGCAGCACAGTCCTGGGGCTTGCTCGATTTCTCAATTTCTGATCTGGGTGTCGATTTCGCAGCCTTCAATTTACATAAATGGATTGGTGCACCCCTCGGACTCGGGGCCTTGTATATCAGCGAGTCGGCTATCGATGCGATTGCGCCGTTTCATGGTGACGCGCCTGAAGAGAGCCGTAGTATTCGAGCCCGTGTGCATCCCGCGACCAGAAACTTCGCCGCGACCTTGGCGATCCCGAAGGCGTTTGAGTTTCATGAGGCGGTGGGACCGGCTGCCAAAGAAGCGCGGCTCAAGTACCTCCGCAATCTCTGGGTAGCCGAGGCGCGCAGTATGTCTCATATCGAGTTATTGGGTGGCACCAATCCGGCATCGATCACCGGCATCAGTTCGTTTCGAATTCGAGGTAAAAAAACTGTGTCAGACGCCGTCTCGCTTCAAAAGCGACTCGAAGCGGAGTTCGGTGTGTTCACCGTGATGCGCGACGGTCTTAATGGCGGTGCCTGCGTTCGAATCACGCCACAGGTGTTCAATACGCCCAATGATATCGAGGTCTTGGTTAGTGCGATGGGCAAACTTGCTTAGCACGAGGCGTGTCGACAAGCCTTCTGGGTGGCGTTAACCCCTTTTGAGTAGACCAGGGTTAACGTCGCCAACCCTTCATAATGTTATGTGCATTTGTCCTAACCCTCTCCACCACTAATTACATTTCCTCTTCGTGCTCATTCTCGTAAAGAAAATCAATCAGACTTTCACCTTCCTTAAGTTCTCTTTTGAGGTGAGGGTTGTCCTCTAGCCTACGCTGACGATCTTTGTCCTCAAATTTTTCCCAACCCCAGAAGAAAATGCCGAACGGAAATAACAACACCGAAAAATAAATGACGATGTAGAGGGGGTTGTCTCTACTTTGTTGCCCCCCCTTTGTGGGAAACTCAAAGAAAGAAAGAGCGTACAAAACGAGTAATTGAGTCAGGACGGTTAGCACCCCGTAAGGACTGAAAAGAACCCTTTTTATTTTCTGCCAGTTGGTCATCGGTTGAACTCCCCGCTCGCCTAGGTTACTCCAGTGCCTGATTTACTCTACTCATCGGTGTTTAACATTAGAAGTCCCCGAGGGTCCGAGATGCAAAATACCTGGACGGGAATTATCCGGCACAGAGCTATTTGATCAGTTTTCTGTGTATCGAGCAGGTGGAGGTCAAATGCAATTGCCTAGTGAATGTGAGGATACTAGTCAGCCATAGATCTCTGCCAACGGGTTAGCTCGCACCTAGAGATCTAGGCCTGTTGATGCTCTCGCAACGCTTGGAAAATTGCATCCATCATCACGTCGGGTTCGAGTGGTTTTGCGATAAAGCTTGGTGGGAATCGAAAAAATGTAACAGGATTTCGGTTACTTTAAGCGGGTATCCCTTGCATACATATTTTTTTTAGCTGAGTAGAAGACGGAGCACGGTTTTGGGTTTATTCGAACGCTTTTTGTCACTGTGGGTCGCCCTTTGCATTGTGACTGGGGTTTTTCTAGGTTCGGTGGTGCCCGAAGTCTTTCGGCTATTTGCCTCGATCGAGTACGCCGGGGTCAATGTCCCTGTCGCAATTTTTATTTGGGTCATGATTTTTCCCATGATGGTTCAGGTCGACTTTTCTTCGATTAACGGGGTAGGACATCGACCAAAGGGATTGATTATTACTCTAGTGGTCAATTGGCTCATAAAGCCGTTCACCATGGCCTTACTGGGTTGGTTTTTCTTTCGCATCGTTTTTGTCGATTTGGTCGACCCACAGACCGCTTCAGAATACATCGCTGGCATGATTCTACTCGGGGTGGCGCCGTGCACTGCCATGGTATTTGTGTGGAGTCAGCTAACCAAAGGGGATCCGAATTACACTTTGGTTCAGGTGTCGATTAACGACCTGATCATGATTGTGGCTTTCGCGCCAATCGCTGCCTACTTGCTGGGTATTTCGGAAGTCGTGGTACCGTGGAATACGCTTTTATATTCAGTCTTGCTGTATGTCGTTTTGCCACTGGTGGCCGGTGTCATTGCGCGCGCGCTCCTTCTGCGCAAGGGCAACTCGGCGCTGGATAACTTTCTGGGTGCGGTCAAACCGGCATCCATGCTGGGGCTATTAGCCACGGTTGTATTGCTATTTGGGTTTCAGGCGCAAACCATACTTGAAAAGCCCCTCGCGATCGTGCTGATCGCGATTCCGCTCTTGATACAAACCTATGGAATCTTTGCGGTGGCTTATGGAGCGGCTTGGATCTGGCGGGTGCCTCATAACGTTGCGGCACCTTGCGCGATGATTGGCACTTCCAACTTTTTCGAGTTGGCCGTCGCGGTAGCGATAAGCCTGTTTGGACTGAATTCGGGCGCCGCGCTCGCAACTGTGGTGGGTGTACTAGTTGAGGTGCCTGTCATGCTGTCCTTAGTGGCTATTGCCAACCGGACACGACACCGTTTCGGTTGATTGTCGTAAAAACCGACCCGCTTGACTCTCAATAGGGAGAGACGGGCTCGGTTTGGCGCGTTATCCTGGTGCTATGACATCAGAAAATAACCCACCGGAAGGCGGTTCGGAGTTGCTCCGTTATATTCGATTGACTCTGTTTATCGTGGCAGGGGGCTCGATTTACCCACTGCTATACCTTCGCCAGAATTTCGAACTGACCCTGCTATCCACGTTTGATATCAGCCTTGCGCAGTTGAATCAGCACTCGAGCATTTTGGGCATCATGTTTTTTCTCAGCTATGTACCCAGTGGTTGGGTAGCCGATCGCTTTACGCCACGAGTATTGCTGTCATTCTCCGTCTTCGCCACAGGGCTTCTCGGCGTTTGGTATGCCCAAATCCCCTCACCGAGTCAGCTTTTAATCATCTTCGGCGCTTGGGGCGTGACCACAGGTCTGACCTTCTGGTCGGCGCTGTTGAAAGGGGTCGCATTACTTGCGCCGGGCCATTTGCAGGCCCGCTATTTTGGCTTGCTGGAGGCTGGACGGGGTTTATTTGAAGCGCTGTTGGCTAGCATCGCGGTGGCCTGGTTTGCGTACGCCTTATCGTCCTTAGATGTCAGTGATCAAAGTGCGATGGTTCAGGTCATCTATTTTTACAGCAGTGTTTGTCTAGTGACGGGACCACTACTGTGGTTGATTCTAGATAGCAGCTCGGGTCAATCGGGTGAGGCAGCGAGACCTGAGTCGAGCGGTGCTTCTTTCAGTCAGACGTTACGAGATCTCGGCAGTTTGTTGCGCAATATTAGAATCTGGTTGGTAGCACTCTGCATCCTTGCGGGCTATCAGATGTTCTATGCCACTTACTCCTATTCGAATTATCTGCAGGTGCAGTTCGGCTTGAGCGCGGTGGCCGTTGGCGGCCTCACGACGGTTAGACTTTGGATGCGGCCTTTAGGCGCCGTCATCGCTGGTTTTGTGGGTGATCGTTTTCACCCCGTGCGATCGCTTGGCGTCTTATTGGCAGTGAGTGGTTTATCCTTATTCGCGCTGATAGCGATGCCATCGAGTGCTCCTTGGGCCATGCTCGTATGCGTTGTCGCGGGCTCATCGGCGCTTGTTTTTGGCGTCAGAGGTATTTACTGGGCCACCTTTCGGACTTGTAATATCCCGCCAGAGCGCATGGGGTTGGCGATAGGACTAGTTTCGATGCTGGGGTATACCCCCGAAATCTACTTGCCGTGGATCAATACCCAACTCACAACTGCTTACCCCGGGCCACTGGGGTTCCAGATTTACTTCGGTGGTGTCGCCGTTTTCGGTTTTGTCGGCGCGGCTTTGGCATTTTGGCTCATGCGAATCAGTCGAGACGACGAGCCGCCTGCCGATTGATTTAGCGTGCTACCCGGGTGTTCTGCACGATATTGTAGAAATGCTCGGTCATCGCTTGCCGACCATCGATATCGGCATATTCCTCGGGCGTGATCGGCGCACCCACATCCAGCGAAATGGTTGTGCCGAATCGAAGTAGGGCCTCGCGCATATGCATCGCCATTCGGAATGGCTCAGCGATGTTCGATGCGACATGGAAAAGCCGCGTGTTCTGCCCATGGAAAAATACAGGAACCACGGTCGGCTGATATTGCATGATCAATTTGGCAATAAAGGTCGTCCATGGCGCATCAACCACCTTGCCAAAGCCAGGCGCATATGCGGTAGACACCATACCCGATGGAAACAGAATCAGTGGAATATTATCTGCGAGTGCCTGACCGGATAATTGCTTTGATCTAACATTTCGCTTAGCTGCTTCTTTGGTTTCGGAGAAATCGATCGGGAGAAAGTGCGGGACCAAATCGCGGTCCTGACACAGCAATGAGTTGATGACGACCTTAAAATCGTTGGCGTAATCTAGCGCAATTTTGCACATGATTAAGCCGTCGATGACACCGAAAGGGTGATTCGCGATAAATAACACCGGCCCTTCTTTCGGGAGGTTGTCGAGTTGCGACATGTCGCCATCGAGCGTGATATTTGTCAGCTTGAAGGCTTCGTGGAAGAAATCTTTGGGCGATAAGTTGCGATCTTTAAGTCCCTGATAATGCTCTTCCATCTTGTTGCGCCCTAATACTCGCTCCAGAAGTCGCACAAACGCACGCGCGAGCGGCCCATCATCAGGCGACTCGTAAGTCAGTTTGGGCTCGTCGACTAAGTAGTACTCGAATGCGGGTTCAACGAATTCTGACGCAATGTCATTCATAGTAGAGATGCCGGGTCGCAACAATTATTAGGTTAGGTTATTACGCGACGGTCGTGAATAAAGACCATACGTTTATTATCGCTGTTTCATGGGAAGAGGCCAAGCCGTCTTGGCTCGAGTGCTAACTCAGGATAGGACCTACCAGAACTGAAATAGCGCTGTACCTATAAATGTCCCGAGCGCATAGCCTGCCACGCCCACCAGTGCGCCTGGCGTCACTTGATCATGCATGCGACACTGCCGTAATGTCAGCTGAAAACGACAACATGCCGACAGCTACGGATAACGAGCTTCGGGTTGAAATGGCACGCCGTAAGGCTTTGCAGGCCATGGGGATACCCTCGTTGGTATCGATTAGAGATGTCGCGGGTGCTAAGCCGTCAGTGCGGAAACTCCTACCTAAGCAGGAGCCCATAGCGAAGCAGTCGGTGGCAAGCGCTGACGCGGCTCGACCTAACGTTTCTAGGCCTCCGATTGCTCCGACAATCGCATCGACTCCTCGGGTGGACGCAGAGACCAAGTCTCAACCAGCAGCGAGAAAGTCGGAGTCCGTGCAGTTTTCTATGGTGTTGGTCGCTGCCGGCCCCTTCTTGTGGGTGGAGCAAATAGCGGATGGCTTAATCCGCCAAGATCAGCTAGCGCTGGTGGCCGCTATGGCTCGCGCTGTGTCGGGTTCGAGCGTTTCGGTTAATCATCAGCAGTTTGATTGGCCGCCGGCTGGTGCATCGGCCCTCAATAGCGATAGCGATAGTGCAGCTCAGGCATTGCAGGGGCTAATTCAACGTTTGGCCCGCGACCATGAAGCCAAGCGCGTGATTGCAATGGGACCCTGTGATTACTTGCCGGCAAGGATTGCGGACGCGGGTGTCCTAATTCCCTCGACGCTTGCCATGCTCGAAAACCCCCAGCTCAAGGCAACCGCATGGGAAGCCCTCAAACCCCTGCGGACGCTGACTAGCTGACGTACTCGCAATGCAGGTCATTGAGATCGGCGTTGATGATTTGTCAGAGCTCGCGAGCTTTTATGACCATACCGATGGTCCATCCTTTGAAGCGCTGTCTCAGCTCTTGCAGAAGCCTCACACCCGCGCATTTCGAGTCAATATTCATGGTGAAGTGGTTGGCGTCCTGTGGCTATTGCTGAGTGATGATGCTGTCGAGATTATCGATGTCAGAGTGGCAGACGCCTATCGGCGCCAAGGGATAGCGAGTCATCTAATCGACACCGTAACTCCTAATTTGTTGACTCAGGAGCGTACCGATATCTTCCTCGATGTCCGAGAGACCAACAGTGCGGCGATTGCGCTTTATGAACGATTGGGATTTTCACTCGAGTCGCGGCGGCGCGGGTATTATCGCGGAGCACAGGGGCGCGAAGACGCACTGGTTATGCGAAAATCATTGAACCCGAGCGCGACAAGCCCATCATGAAAGTACTTGAAACCGATTACTGGTGTTTGATTTTGCCTGTGGAGTGGGCTGCCAGTCACGAAGAAAATAGCGTTCGGATCGTTGATCAGGACGATGTTGGTGAGTTAGTGATTACCGCACTGTGTAAAGAGTCTGGCGTGGTGACTCCAGACGAGCTGGTCGCGATGGCAACCGAAGAATCGCCCGAGGTTGAGACTTGGTCAGCCGCAACCACAGGCGCTTTTAACGGAGTTACGGGGTTTTTTTCTGAGAGCGATGCGTCGATCAGAGAATGGTATGTCGGCGCCGGGTCGGTGTTGCTGTACATGAGCTATCTCTGTCATGAGGACGATGCAGGGCTCGATGATGCCTCGGTCGATGAGATTTTAAACACCTTGGTACTCGGGGATAGCGCGAGCTAAGCCACGTCACCCGTCACGCGCACTCGTTTATTACCCGCGGTTACCACCTCGATCTGCTTACGTCGCTCGATACGGGTATCGATAATATTTTTGGCGGCAATTAGCAGTCCGGTAATAATGAATGCGCCTGGAGGAAGAATAGCGAGCAAAAAGCCCACGTAGTTTTCCGCGATCACAAGTGTCCAGCTGGCAGCCTGTGCGCCGAATAATAAATCCATGTTGGCAAACAACATACCGGTTCCAAGCAACTCTCGAATTGCTCCGAGGACCACTAAAACCGCGCCAAAGCCAACGCCCATCATCAGCCCATCAACTAGCGCCGGTCCCAGCGGATTCTTGGCCGCGAAGGCATCGGCACGACCAAGAATCACGCAATTCGTGGTAATCAGCGGCAGAAAGATCCCGAGTACTTGGTATAGCTCATAGGTGTAGGCTTGCATCAGTAGCTCGGTGCCGGTGACTGCCGCCGCGATGATTAGTACAAAGGCAGGTAGTCGAATCGAATCGGTGACGACATTTCGGATCAGTGATACGCAGAGATTGGACGTCACCAGTACGAATAAGGTGGCGGCGGCTAGTCCCAGTGCATTCACCACTGAAGCGGTGACCGCAAGAAGAGGGCACAGCCCCAACAGCTGCACGAGCGCAGGATTGTTCTTCCACAGACCATTGTGAACGAGCTGTCCATAGCTGATTGTGCTCATGATTCAGTCTCCATAGCGTCGCTGGCTTCAAATAAATCAGCGGTATTTTCTTCGGCGTAACGCAGTGCTTCACGCACCGCTTTCACCACTGCTCGTGGTGTCACCGTGGCGCCCGTGAAGGCGTCAAACTCGCCACCATCCTTGGTGACCGCCCATTCATCGCTCGATGGATTTTCAAGTGAGCGGCCATCAAATGACAGGACCCAATCGGACTTTTTGAGCTCTACCTTATCGCCGAGTCCGGGCGTTTCTCGATGACTGAGCACCCTAACGCCAGCAAGACTACCGTTGCGGTCGACACCCACCAACAAGCGGATATCACCGCTATACCCGTCCCGTGCGGTCGAAGGCAGGATTACGCCAACAACCTCATCGGACTGGCGCACACGATAGCCGGTTCCGACTTCGCGCAGGGCCAGTAGGGGGTCATTGGCTAGTACGTCAAAGGTATCGTCGATCAGCACATTGTCATGAGTTGATGCGGGGAAGATTTCTAGCAGTTGACGTGCTTCCGCTGCCCGCTCCGCTGCGGCAATCGGTTCTTTGGTCTGCTCGTAAATCGAGCTGATCAAGCCTGCGCCTATTGCTGCGAAACCGGCGAGTAGGGCGCCACCCACGATGCTGGCGGTGACAATCCTCATTCCTTTGTCTCCTGCCGCATGCCATACACTGTTGGCTGAGTGTATTGGTCGATAAAGGGGGCAGCAAAATTCATGATCAGTACCCCAAAGGCCACGGCGTCGGGATAGTTGCCATGGACTCTGATCAGATAGACCAATAGGCCCACCAAGGCACCGAATATCAGCCGCCCGCGGTTGGAGACTGCGGAACTTACCGGGTCGGTAATAATGAAGAACGCGCCGAACATCGTGGCACCCGAAAACAGGTGGAACAGCATCGAGCCGCCACCGGTTGAACTGCCGTCATCGAAGCCGATAACAGCACACAGTGCCAATGCTCCTAGCATGCCCACCGGCGCGTGCCAGGTAAAAACACGTTGTCGCAACAGCCAGACACCGCCGAGCAAAAAGGCGAGGTTGACCCAATCCCAGCCGACGCCCGCGATGGTGCCCATCATTTCGGGACGCGCGCTCATCAGATCGCTGAACATCATGCCTTCGTTCTGCCGGAAAAGATCGAGAGGTGTGGCGGCGGTAATGGCATCGTAGCTACCTGGTACAAACAACGCGGTGATGGCGTCTACAAAACCAGGCACCTCGCCGATACCGCGCGGCTCGGTCCAACTGCTCATTTGCAGTGGGAACGAGATCAGCAGAACGACATAGCCCACCATGGCCGGATTGAATGGGTTGTAGCCGAGGCCACCAAAGGCGTGCTTGCCGAGTAGAACCGATATCCCGATACCCACAAGCAATAGCCACCAGGGAGCGTAGGGCGGGATTGCAATACACAGCAGGGTCGAGGTCACAACGATGCTGTGGTCACGCACAATTGTTTTGTAGTCTCGGCCTCGTAGCCAGAGCGCCCAGGCTTCAAAGGCCAGAGCCATGGCGCCACCCACCAGGATGTTGAGCAGGGTTCCCGGCCCAAAGAAATAGGTCATCACCACTACCCCGGGAATCGTGGCGAGCAATACCTGCTTCATCACCGATTCGACCGATGAATTGGGCCCGTGGATGTGGGGTGATGACACGTGAAGCAGACTCATGAATCCGCTTCCTGTTGTTCTGCCTTTTTCGCCTTCGCACGCTCGATAGCCGCTTGAACGGGATCTTCGCCTGAGGCGGCTCGCGCTTCGGCTGCCGCTTTTCGCGCTGCCCGTTTTGCCTCTTTAGCGGTAGCTTCGCGCTCGAGTCGTTCCTGACGCGCCTCGAAGCGACCCCGAGAATTATCCGAGCGGATTTTTTCCTGTTGCGCGTCTTTGATACCGCTCTTGGCTGATCGGTAGTACTGCACCAGCGGAATGTGGCTAGGACAGACATAGGCACAGGCGCCGCACTCGATGCAATCTAATAGGTTATGACGTTCGAGTTGCTCGTGGTCTTTGGCACGGGCGTACCAGTACAGCTGCTGTGGTAATAGTGAGGCCGGACAGGCCTCGGCGCAATGTCCGCATCGAATACAGGGTTGTGCCGGCTGCGGCGGGGGCAGTTCCTCCGCCGTGGGCGCTAAGACGCAGTTCGTGATTTTAACCACCGGCATATCAAGATCGGTCACAGCAAATCCCATCATCGGTCCGCCGTGAAGCACCCTATTGCCGGCGGTTGAGTCAAAGCCGGCTTGGCCGAGTAGATCTTTGATAGGGGTACCAAGCATGACACGACGGTTGCCGGGGTCACCTACCGCTTCGCCCGTAACCGTCGTTACTCGGGTGGTCAGCGGTTTGCCCAGTGTAATCGCCTCCAATACCGCTATCGCAGTGCTGGGGTTCTGACACAGGACACCGATATCGGCAGGAATGCCACCACTGGGAACCTGCGCGTTCAGCAAGATTTCGATGAGCTGTTTTTCGCCGCCTGACGGGTATTTGGTGGGGAAGGTGACCACCTCGGCCATCTCGCAGTTCTGCGCTGCGGCGGTCATAGCTGCCGCTGCGTCGGGCTTATTGTCTTCCACCGCTAACAAAATGGTCTCAGCGCCGACGATGTGCGCGAGGATCTCTGCACCCGCTACGATCTCCTCGGCATAACATTGCATCACCGTATCGTCAGCTGAAATATACGGCTCGCATTCGGTGCCGTTGATAATCAGGGTGTGAATGCCTTCATCGCGGTCGGAAGCCAATTTAATGGCCGTGGGGAAACCGGCACCGCCGAGGCCAGCGATGCCTGCTTGGCGCACACAGTTCATCAGCTCTAGCCGGTTGTGTTGACGCCAGTCTGTTATGCCCGAGGTCGGCGTCCACGTATCTTGCCCATCGAGTTCGACAACGATGCAGGTATCCGACATACCTGAGGCATGTGGTACGGCTCTCGATTCGATGGCGATTACGGTGCCGGAGCTTGGCGCGTGGACTGGAACGCTCACGGGGCCTTGGGCCTCGGCAATCATCTGTCCTCCGAGCACCTGATCACCAATATTGACAACCGGACTGGCCGGGGCTCCGATGTGCTGACTGAGTGGTAGGACTAGTTGAGCAGGTACCGGCCCGTCGATAACGTTGCCGGGGCGCGAGAGTTCTTTGCGCTCGGGCGGGTGGATCCCACCGTGGATGTCGTGGATCTGCCTCACGCGGCTACGTCCACGTTTCGATCCGACGCGATCACCAGAGGTGAGTTGTCTGAGTTAGGCAATGGCCAGGACCAATGGCGAATACCCGTTTTCCTGGGAACCATATCGATGCAGTCGACCGGGCAGGGTTCAACGCAGAGGTCACAGCCGGTGCATTCATCGGCAATGACGGTATGCATGACTTTTGCAGCGCCCAAAATCGCATCGACAGGGCAGGCCTGAATGCATTTGGTACAACCAATACACTCCGCTTCTCGGATATAAGCGACCAATGGCTCTTTCTCAGTACCGTGCTCAGCATCGAGTGGCTCAGGTTCGACATCCAAGAGGTTCGCCAGTGCTTGAATGGTGTCCTCGCCGCCTGGGGGGCATTTGTTAATCGCATCGCCGTCAGCAATGGCTTCGGCATATGGGCGACAACCGGGGTAACCGCATTGGCCGCATTGCGTCTGGGGCAATATGGAATTGATCTGGTCGCTGAGCGGGTTGCCTTCGACCTCAAACTTCACCGACGCGAATCCGAGCAGACTGCCCAACACAACACCCATGCCCACGATCGCAGTGAGCGCGAGCAGAATCGGTGAGTCCACAAGAACATCAAGCATCAGACTAAGCCCGCAAAGCCCATAAAGGCCAAGGACGCCAGCCCGGCAGTAATCATCCCAATCGCAGCGCCCTGAAAGGGTTCTGGTATGTCGGCAACCACGAGACGTTCACGCATTGCTGCAAACAGCACCAGCACCAGCGAAAAACCCAATGCCGCGCCCAGTCCGTAGAACAAGCTCTGCATAAAGTTATGTGCCTGGTTGATATTGAGCAGAGCAACCCCTAGCACCGCACAATTCGTGGTGATCAGGGGCAAATAAACGCCGAGTACTCGATGCAGGAGCGGGCTGGTTTTGCGAACGACCATCTCGGTGAATTGCACCACTACCGCAATAACTAAAATAAAGCTTAGCGTGCGCAAGTAGGTGAGATCGAGAGGTGTTAACAAATACTCATAGGTGAGAAAGCTGCACACAGACGCCAGGGTGAGTACAAAGGTCGTGGCCGCAGACATGCCGATAGCAGTGTCCAATTTGTTGGACACGCCCATAAAGGGGCAGAGACCCAAAAATTGCACCAGCACAAAATTATTGACCAGTACCGCAGCGACCAATAACGCTGCATATTCCCCGAACATGATTCTCCAGTGGGCTCACGCTACCCATCTACTCTCTAGGTCACCCATATTAGAGAAAATTAAGGCGATCTGACAGTGGGTGTAAAGAATACCTTACGCCTTGCTTGCCTCGACCATAGCGTCGATCGAAGCCGGATCTACACGCTGTATCAAGGGGCTGAAGTCACTGATGGTATGTGCCTCCAGGGGCGCATCGAGCAAGGCCCAATCCAGCGACACATTGAGGAACTGCTCGGACTTCTCCGCCATCGCCGGGAGGACTGGTTTTAAGTAGGTCATGAGTACGCGGAAGCAGTTGATGCCGACCGAGCAGGCGTCTTGAACCGCTTGTTCTTGGCCCTCTTCTTTGGCCATGACCCAGGGCTTTTTGTCGTCGATGTACTGATTAGCGCGATCGGCCAGCGCAATGATGTCGCGCATTGCACGTTGGAAATCTCTCGCCTCATAAAGCGCGGCAATGCCGTCTCCGGCCGCCATCAGCTCGCCGATCAGTTCGGGCTCTGAGCAGTCGACGCTGAGTTGGTTATCAAACTTTTTGCGCAGGAAGCCAGCGCAGCGGCTAGCGATGTTGACCACCTTGCCGACAAGATCAGAGTTTACGCGCTGAACGAAGTCCTCGAGATTTAAATCGATGTCATCGACACCCGAACCCAGTTTTGCTGCAAAGTAGTAGCGTAGGTACTCTGGATTCAAGTGCTCGAGATAGGTCGAGGCCATGATGAACGTGCCGCGACTCTTCGACATCTTGGTGCCATCGACGGTTAGGAATCCATGAGCATAGATGGCGGTCGGTAATCGCAGGCCCGCACTCCACAACATGGCCGGCCAGAACAATCCATGAAAGTTAATGATATCTTTGCCAATAAAGTGGTAGAGCTCGGCGTCGGATCCTGACTGCCAATAGCTATCAAAGTCATCGCCGCTTCGCTCACAGAAGTTCTGATGGCTGGCGATGTAGCCGATCGGTGCATCGAGCCAGACATAGAAATATTTGCCGGGGTGGCCGGGTATCTCGAAGCCAAAATAGGGCGCGTCTCTGCTGATATCCCAGTCCTGAAGACCTGCATCAATCCATTCTCTTAGCTTGTTGGCCACTGCGGGCTGCAGGTTGTCGGCAGACACCCAGCCATCCAGCAGATCATGAAAGGCACTTAGGGTGAAGAACAGGTGGTCCGACGCTTTTTCGACAGGCTGTGTTCCCGACAGCGCCGATACCGCATCAATCAGTTCCATGGGTGAGTACGTCGCACCACAGGCTTCACAATTATCCCCGTACTGATCGGGCGCTTTACAGCGCGGGCAATTACCCTTGATGAACCGGTCGGCCAGAAACAGACCTTTCTCTTCATCGAAAGCCTGAATCACGCTGCGAATGGCGATATGGCCGTTCTGCTCAAGGGTGGTGAAGATCTTCTCTGACCACTTCAGGTTTTCATCGGCATGGGTCGAGTGGTAGTTGTCGAAAAAAACCAAAAACCCCTCGGAGTCGGACTGGTGGTGCACTTGGATATCGGCAATGTGCGCCTCAGGGGTGCGGCCTTGAGCCTCTGCCGACAGCATGATCGCTGTGCCGTGAGCGTCATCTGCACAAATATAGCGGCAGTGATGACCGCGACTCCGTTGGAATCGGGCCCAGATGTCAGTTTGAATCTGCTCGAGCATATGGCCAAGGTGCAAAGGCCCGTTGGCATAGGGTAGAGCGGAGGTCACGAGAATTTTGCGCGATGTCATTGGCAGCTAGGCCCTTGGCGAAAAGCCGCGTATTGTAGCCGAGGGATGGCTGAGATCGAACCGTTTGTCCCTGTTTTTATTGAGCCACCCAGAGGCCGCGCGCTGATATATACTCGCCGTTTTTTTGGAGCAGGACTCTGTGCAAGGAATCTCATCTACTCAATTCGTGGTTGCCGTGGCCTCGGGTAAAGGGGGTGTTGGCAAGTCGACGGTGACGGCCAACCTTGCGGCAGCTGCTGCAGAGGCCGGGCTCAAGGTGGGCCTACTCGATGCCGATATTTACGGGCCTAGCCAGTCGAGAATGCTGGGGTTTACCGATGATGTCAGACCTGACGTGATCGACGAAAAACTCCTAGTGCCACTGGAGGCTCACGGCATCAGGTCGATGTCGATGGCTTTCCTGACTAATGAAAAGACCCCGATGGTATGGCGCGGCCCTATGGCGAGTGGTGCGCTGCAGCAAATGCTCGAGTTAACCCAGTGGGGTGAGCTCGATGTCCTGTTTGTCGATATGCCACCGGGGACTGGCGACATTCAGCTGACCCTGACTCAACGCGCCAAAGTGGCGGGAGCGGTAGTGGTCACCACACCTCAGGACATGGCTTTGCTCGATGCTCGCCGCGCGATCGAAATGTTCGAAAAGGTGACAGTGCCCGTGCTAGGGGTCGTGCAAAATATGGCCACTCATGTGTGCACAGCCTGTGGGCATGAAGATCCTATTTTTGGCAGCGATGGTGGCGCTGATCTCGCCGATGAATACAATCTGCAGCTTCTTGCGAATATACCTCTGACCCGGCGCATTCGTGAGGAGAGCGATGGTGGTGCTCCGTTGGTGACAGCCGCGCCGGATTCAACGGAAGCCGAGGCTTATCGCCAGGCGCTTGTCGCGGTTATGGAGCAACTGAAGGCTCAGGAAGTGCCGGTGACACCAACAATCACCATGGCCGATTAACGCTTGGTAAAACGCAACAAGGAAGGAATGAAGTGAGTATTAAATCCGATCGATGGATCCGCCGAATGGCACAAGAGCATGGCATGATCGAGCCCTTCGAGCCCGGTCAGGTGCGTTCTAAAGACGGCGATCGATTGATTTCGTACGGAACCTCGAGTTACGGCTACGACGTGCGGTGTTCTCGCGAATTTAAGGTGTTTACCAATATCAACTCGGCGACTGTCGATCCCAAGCACTTCGACAGTGATTCGTTCGTCGATATCGAGAGCGACGTCTGTGTCATTCCTCCCAACTCCTTCGCGCTAGCATCGACGGTCGAGTACTTCCGTATCCCACGCAATGTGCTGACTATTTGCCTCGGTAAATCGACCTATGCTCGATGCGGCATCATCGTGAATGTCACACCATTGGAGCCCGAGTGGGAGGGTCACGTGACATTGGAGTTTTCCAATACCACGACATTGCCCGCGAAGATCTACGCCAACGAAGGTGTCGCTCAAATGCTGTTCTTCGAGTCCGATGAGGTGTGCGAAACTAGCTATGCGGATCGCGGTGGTAAGTATCAGGGACAGACCGGGGTGACCTTACCCAAAGCCTAAACAAATCGGAGTGCTGTATTCCCTGCGCTATCAAATTTAGGCAGTCAGCTGAGTCAGTCGGCCTCTGAATCAGTCCTACCACTATCTCAACGAGTCCGCGCACTAGATGAGGTGTGAGAGATCCACTACCCGAATCCGGATGCTAAGCGTCAGGGGCGGGTTGGGATAACGTAGCCTGAAGCGACGGTCGCTCAGTTAAGAGCGTTCCCCACGTCGCTTCGAAAATCCTACCACGCTTACTCGAGCCAGTTCAGTGACTCGATATTGACGCGTATCTTGGACGAGCGCTCGATATGCTCGGTTTTAACCATGAGGTACTGCAACCCAGGTGCTAGCCAGATGCGTGACGCGCGCTTTTTTGGATTGTCGTGGACCTCGCGATAACTCACGACCTCAAGTTGTCCCAATGGCGTATCGATTGGGTCAGCCTCAACGCGCTGCCAAATTTTTTCGCTTACTTTGGGGCCATCGACCACGTTAAAAGCGAGTTGGTCGGGGGGAGTGTCGGACCCCAGCAGGGTCAGGCGAATCTGCTGCTGCTGCGAGAATCGGTCGAGCAGACCCGGTTGCCATTCATGTTGCGTCCATTTCCCCTGCTTCATGCTGTCGATGACACCGGCTGACCGATCAAAATTCACAGCACGTCGCTGTGTTTTCAGTGCTTTGGACTCCGATTTAAACCGCTGTCCCAACACTTGGCCATCTTCAATCGTGAAACTGGATTGCTCCTTGAGGGTTAGCAACATATTTTTGCCAAGGCTCGACAGTGTGTAGGTGTCGCCCTCCAGTCCGAGCTTGCGAGACAGCGACATACTCATGCCAAGAGCACGGGTGTCATAGGTCGCCTCGAATGGCGTTAGTGGCGTATCAGCCAGCGCACTGCTTGGAGCCAGCAAGGCGCTCATCAACAGGGTAAATAACCACCTGATCGTCGCGAGCACTTTATTTTTGGTGGATCGCATCATGTTACTGTGCTCCAGTTAACACCACGCAGTGGTAGCCGCGAATTGTCCAAATAGGCGCCAGACTCGCAATGCGCCAGCCGGCCATCGAGATGCCAGCCAACCGCAGTGACAAGCATTTGATGCTCAGTGGGCAAAATCCGGGCGGCGAGCGCGTCTGCTGTATCGTTGTCGAGGATGTTCACGCTGCCCTGCAGAATCGCTGGCCCTCCATCGAGCTCGCCCGTTACGTAATGCACTGTGGCACCGGCTTCTTCATCGCCATTGTCGATCGCTCGTTGATGGGTGTTGAGACCGGGATAGTCCGGTAATAGTGAGGGATGTACGTTGATCATTTTGCCCAAAAATTTCGCCACGAAGCCCTCGGTGAGAATTCTCATAAAGCCAGCCAGCACCAACACGTCGGGGCGATAGGAGTCGATGGCATCGGCCAGCGCACGATCAAAATTGTCTCGAGATTCGTAGGCTTTGTGGTCGATAGCTTTAGTCTCTATACCGGCTGCGCTCGCGGTACTGAGACCTTTGGCATCGGGACGATTACTAATAACGGCGGCTACTGTGCCATGCAGTGAGCCGCTCTTGCAGGCATTCAAGATGGCTTCCATATTCGAGCCACGGCCCGAGATTAGAATGACAATGCGTCGCTCCGCACCGGGCATCAAAGCCCCATCTCGACCTGGCGGTTTCCGTCGCGGATCTCACCGATTACCCAGCTATCAACCTGCTGCTCTTTCAATAATTGCATCGCTGCGTCGGCCTTGGCGGGTGCGACAATCACCACCATTCCCACGCCGCAATTAAAGGTTCGGAGCATCTCTGCACTCTCGACGTTGCCCCCTGCCTGCAGCCATTGAAAAACTGGAGGCAATGACCACGACTGAGCGTCGATACTCGCTGAACAGCCCTCGGGAAGCACTCGGGGTATGTTCTCCAGTAAACCGCCGCCGGTAATATGCGCCAGTGCATGCGGGCGCATTTCGCGCTGCAACGCAAGGAGCGGCTTGTTGTATATCTCGGTCGGTGCCATTAGGGCTTCCGACAATGCCACGCCATCACAATCTTGAGTCAAATCGGCATTGCTTGTATCGATGATTTTGCGGATCAGCGAGTAGCCGTTGGAGTGTGGGCCTGATGACGGCAACGCGATGATTTTGTCGCCGGGCGCCACTCGGTGGCCGTCGATAATCTGATTTTTCTCAACGACGCCCACGCAAAAGCCGGCGAGATCGTAATCATCGCCTTCGTACATGCCGGGCATTTCAGCAGTCTCGCCTCCGACAAGGGCAGCACCAGCTAGTTCACAACCACGACCGATTCCGGCTACGACGTCGGCCGCTATATCGACATTTAATTTGCCGGTGGCGTAGTAATCCAAGAACAATAATGGTTCGGCACCTACTACGGCGATGTCGTTGCTGCACATGGCTACCAGATCGATTCCGATCGTGCTGTGCTGTTTGAGTTGCATTGCAAGTCTTAGCTTGGTGCCGACGCCATCGGTACCCGATACCAATACGGGTTGCCGATAACCCTCTGGGATCTCACATAGAGCTCCAAAACCACCGATTCCGCCGAGCACCTCGGGTCGTCGCGTCGCGGCACTGACATGCTTGATTCGCTCGACTAGCTCATTACCAGCGTCGATATCAACGCCTGCATCTTTGTAGGTCAGTCCCGTCATGGTGTGTATGAGCCTGTGATCGTTATCTGCTAGACGCGAAGTTTACTTAGCGCCCGCTTAGGATGAAAGCGACCGAATCAAATTTCGCTGGTAAACTCAATCTATGATCTCCAATTTCATCAAACACCGGTGCTCCCTTGTTTTCGCTGTGTCGATGCTCTTGAGTTTTGACACTGCAGTAGCCAATGAGTTCTTTGCCGAATCGATACCCGTTGACGATCGCAGTCAGTCATCGCTGGATCAGGCGGCAGAGATGGCGATGACCCGAATGCTTATTCGTGTCTCGGGCGATGAGACAGTTGTAGAGCGTCCCGCTTTTTCGGCTGCCGTCAAAAAGGCAACACGTCACTTATCGCTTTACAGCTATCGTGACTCCGATACTGGGACTGAGGCTTATTTTGAATTCGATGACCTGTGGGTTCGGAGCCTGTTCCGGGAAGAGGGCGTGCCTTACTGGGATGAGCGACGACCACCGATTGTGGTCTGGTTGGTGGTCGATGAACCATTTTCAAGGCGGTTTGCGGCTCGTTCTGACGATCCTGATGTGCTGACCCAATCCATCACTCCATTCGCTGACCGTGGCGTTACCGTCCGGTTTCCGCTGCTCGATCTTGAGGATGCAGCAGCGCTTCCAATCGACTCCGCTTGGTCACGCGATACGAATCGGATTCGACTCGCGACGGGGCGCTACAACGCGGAACACGCCTTAGTGGGACGTTGGATTGCTCTGAGTGATGGCTCAAAGCTTGTCGACTGGACGTATGTTGGGCCCTCATCGATCGATAATCGTCAGTTACGAACTGACAACGATGAAAGAAGTTGGCAGCTGGGTATCGACCTGGCGGTCGATTCTATGAGAGATCAGTATGCCGTCACGCTCCAGCGTTTTACCGACGCCTTTGCCATCAAAGTGTCAGTGGCGGGAGTTTCGGATTATGCGGATTATCGGGCTGTGACTTCGCTGTTTGATGATCTCGGTGAGCTGGTGGATTTGAGAGTCGACAGTGTCGCTGATGATCGCTTGATTTATCGGGTGCTGGGTGTGTCTTCAGCAGAAGAAGTGGTGCGACTGATCCCGGAGCGCTCAGGCCTTCGCATTGACAATATTGTCAGTCGTAATCAATTGAATTTGCTATGGGGTGAGGGCTAATGAAAAACACCGTGCTGGATGCTAAATGGTTGCCCTGGTTACTACTGGCGGTTGCGCTCGTTTTTCTGTGGCAGTTGCACGCCATACTGGCGCCCTTTGTCATAGGCGCCCTGATTGCTTACATGGGTGATCCCGTGGTCGACCGCCTCGAAACTCGAGGGTTCTCTAGATCCACCGGAGTGGCAATTGTCTTTGTGGTACTAGTAGGTTTTCTGACGGTGGTGCTGTCGGTCGTGTTGCCCTTGTTAGTAAAACAGTTGGCGGAATTGGTGCAGTCGGTGCCTGATGCGTATCGATGGGTGTCTGAGACTGCTATCCCCTCGGTCCAAGCCCGTTTAAGCCTCAGTCCGGTCGCGCTGCCCTCGATCGATTGGGAGAGTGGTATGGCTGATCATTGGCAATCCTTGGGAGTAGCGACAGGCAACATCCTGAAGCAACTGACGACCTCTGGGCTGTCACTGGTTGCCACCGTGCTCAATCTGGCGTTGATACCGGTGGTTGCGTTCTATCTGATGCGCGACTGGGACATTATGATGGCGGCACTGTTGCGATTAGTCCCACGGAGCTGGGAGACCACGGTTAGCGATTCAGTGATCGAGGCGCATGGGGTTCTGGGTTCGTTTGTCCGAGGACAACTCGTAGTCATGTTGGCACAGGCAGTGATGTACAGCCTGGGGCTTTGGGCAGTGGGTCTGAATTACGCGCTGGTATTGGGACTGACCGCGGGGCTCGTATCCATCATTCCCTACGCAGGTTCGATCATAGGGGTAGGCAGTGCAATGATGGTCGCCTATTTTCAATTTGGTCTCGACCCATACGCCTTGGCATTAGTTGCGATGGTGTTCGTGATTGGGCAGTTGGTGGAGAGTTTTTTACTGACGCCCGTTCTACTCGGCGATCAAATCGGATTACATCCCGTGGCCGTCATTTTCGCGTTAATGGCAGGCGGTCAGCTGGCAGGCTTCACTGGGGTGCTGCTCGCGTTGCCCGTCGCTGCCGTTCTCTTGGTTTTCTTGAAGCGGGTGTTGGGCGCTTACCTTGAAACCGATGTCTACAAGGCCGGTGATTGAACGTCTTTAAACCGGAGTACGGAACCCTGTGAGTGCACCGACGGAGCAGCTACCTCTCGCTGTCTCATTAAATCCTGAAGCTACCTGGGCGCAGTGGGTCAGGCGGTCCGCCACTCGTGAAATCGAGCAGGCTGCGAATGATCTCTGCCAGATCAAAGCTTCGACTCTTTATGTTTGGGGTGGTGTAGGCACTGGAAAAAGCCACTTGCTACAGGCCGTTTGCCAGCAAGCCAATGCGACGGCTATTTACCTGCCGCTTCGGTCCCTGCTTGACTACCCGCCAGCTGCCCTCTTAGAGGCGATTGAGGCTGCCGATTTGATTGCCTTCGATGACGTCGATTGTATCGATGTGAGTCAGGATTGGCAGGAGGCGCTGTTTCACACCTTCAACCGATGTCAGGCTGCAGACACCTCGATGTTATTTGCTGCAACGCTCGCCCCATCAGCATTGGAATCGATATTGCCAGACCTCAGATCCCGACTCGCCGCCACGACTGTGTTTCAGTTGCCAGTCTGGCAGTTGGATGATTTCGAAAGCCTTTTGGTTAATCGAGCTGCCGCACATGGTCTATCTTTAACACCCAAGGCAACTCGATACCTTGCGACTAGACTCCCTAGGACGGGTGCTGCAGTGGCCAAGGCTATGTCTGTAATCGACCAGTCGAGCCTCGCGCAGAAGCGCTCGCCCACGGTGCCTTTTTTGAAAACGCTGCCCTTGGGGATTTGAGCCTAGTGATAGGCCGTCGCTGTCTCGTGAACATCGACCTGCAGGTAAACGCGGAGTTTTCCCACCAGATAGTAAAGTGGCAGTGTGTCTAACAGCGCAACTAGCGCTTTGAAAGCATAATTGCTCGCCACCAAAGTCAGTAATGTGCTAAACGATATTCCGCCCGCGAGGTAAACTGCGCCGAACGTCACCGTCACCACCATCACGGAATCGACCAACTGGCTGACCAATGTGCTGAAATTATTCCGGATCCACAGGTGTTTGCCCTTGGTTACTCGTTTCCAGAAGTGAAATAAATGTACATCACAATACTGAGCAGTGATGTAAGCGAGCATAGAGGCCGCAACAGCGCCTGAGGTGGTCGCATACAGCAGTGAAAACAGGCCCACGTCACCGTTCACTTCATCCCCGTTGGGAAGGCCTACGGGACTCGCCAGCGATAGCGTCTGCCAGGGTGGCATCGTCGAGGGCGCCACCGAAGGGGCAAATTCTCCTATGGTCATCACCAGTAGGATGAAGCCGTTAATAAACAACCCAACGGTCACCAGATAATTTGCACGAGCTTTACCATACAACTCACTGATCAGATCGGTGCAGAGAAAGGTCAGAGGGTAGGGCAGTACTCCTACCGCTAATGCCAATGGCCCTAACTGAATGAACTTGGTAATGCCGATCACATTTAGCAAGGTCATCGCCGATAGAAATACAGCAGCTAGCGCAATGAATACACGCTCTCTTCGCTCGGTTAAGGCTTCAGGGGTGAGTTCATTCATCGCTCAGTTTGTCCCAGGTTGGCATGAATGACCGAGCCATTGATGACAGGATTAGCCTGTGCCCAGACCAATGCAGCGGCAATTTCGTCGGGAGCGACGAGCCTGCCGAATCCGTTTTGCGAGCCAATTTCGTGCATAAGTGAGGTATCGCCACCCAGGTGTTGCTTCAGCATTTCGGTTTCCGTAAAGCCAGGGCAAACCATCGCCGTATGGATGCCTGTGCCCGCTAGGTCCTGACACGAGGCTCGCATCATGCCAAGTTGCGCGTGCTTACTGATCACGTAGCTGAAGGCGCCAGCGACGGCTTTTTCGGACAGTGTCGAGCCGACATACAGCACGCTGGACTGCTGGCCCATAGCGGGCAAGAGATATCGGTTTAGCGTGTTTATCGCGGATATGTTGACTCGCATGACGCGCTCTATTTCAGCATCCGCACAGCTGTCGATAGTATCTTTCAGCATGAGTGATGCATTGTGAACAAGGCATGTCATGGGCGCGCCAGTTAAATACTCGAGTGCGACTAATGCGGCTGTCTCAGCACCCGAATGGGTTGCGAGGTCGGCACTGATGTTAATCACGCCATCAACCGGGCAAGGTCGACGCGAAATATTAATGGTTTGATGTCCCAGTGACATGAACCGTGCGGCTGTTGCGGCTCCAATACCGGAACTCGCACCCGTGATAATTGCAATATTGCTCATTAAGCGGCCGTTTATGGGTAATAAAGGACCAGGTTATCCTACGCGACAGCTGACGCCTAGGATTCTTGAGCGGCAGATTGATCTGATATCGCACGGTGGCCGTTAATAGTGTCACCTTGGTAGTTGGAGTACCCATTGACTCGTCTGACGACATTGCACATCACCAAAGAAGCGCACAAGTTTTCGGCGGCGCACTACACGATTTTCTCGGTAACTGAGCGTGAGCGCCTACACGGTCATAACTATTTTGTCTCTGTCCGTCTCGTTGCGCAGATGGGCGACAATGGGTTTTCGGCTGATTACAACGTCTACAAGCGACGCATTAAAATGCTTTGCGATCGCTACGACGAATATATTTTAGTAGCGGGTCAGTCACTGTATCAAACGGTGGATCAGGTCGGTGAGGAGTACCATGTCACCTTTGATAACCGGGTACTGAAGTTTCCCGTAGATGAGACCTGGATTTTGCCAATCACCAATGTCACCGTCGAAGAGCTCGCTCATTTTATGCTTCAGGAACTTCTCACTCTCGAGCATGATCCTGATTTGGTGGAAGTTGAATTAACGGTCTCCTCGGGTAGCGGACAGGCAAGTTCGGCGACTTGGACCGACGATCGCTAACTTTTTTAGATTTATTTTGAACTTTCGCTAACAGCCGTGTTCTTACTTTATAGCCAGCAGGTGGCTTTGCCGCGGGGGCAGCGCATGGGAAACGCCTGAAGGTCAGATGGACAGGAATAGACCATCTCCCGACTTGAGTGGCTCCTTTATTCGCCGACCCGTGGGTCGGCGTTTTTTTGTCCAGAATTCGCGATAACCATTGCAAGACCATCCTCGGTTTGAGGTCCAACGAGTGAAACAACAAGGTTGCCATCGGGATCGATGATGAGTGTGGTAGGCAGCTTGTCGGGTCGCGTCACACCAAGCATCGCGCTGGGGTCGTCAATAGTCAGGAATTGAATACCAAGCGCGGCGCTATCGGCCGCTAATGAATTGCCTTGCTTAGCATCAAAGTTAACGCCTAAGACGGTAATATCGTCACGCAGCGCCAAGCGGTTGAGCTCGGGTATCTCTTCCCGACAAGGAGTGCACCAGATAGCCCAATAGTTGATCACTCGCCAGGTACCGCTACCCGTTAGGGTTGGCGCATCAGAGCACCCCAGTACAAGTAATACCAGCGGTAGTATTGCAAACAAGCGTCGATGGGCCATGAGCGATCGTTCGAGTCCTAAATCTTTCCGAACGGGAGTATAACGGGCTCTCCACCGAAGCTCAGCTCGTGATAGTGTGGTGGCTTCAAAAAAGAGATTAGGTATGGACTCATTCCCCTACGTACTCGTGCTGTATTACTCGAGACATGGTTCAACTGAAGCCATGGCAAAACAGGTGGCAAGAGGCGTCGCTCAGATCGATGGCGTCGAAGCCCGATTGCGAACTGTCCCCGGCGTCAGTGCTGAAACAGAGCGGCCGGTCGTCGATGAAGTGCCCGATGATGGTGCCGTGTATTGCGAGGCTGATGATCTTCGCGAATGTGCAGCGCTTGCACTCGGCAGTCCCACCAGGTTTGGTAATATGGCGGCACCCCTCAAGTATTTTATCGATGGCACATCGGCGATGTGGTTGGGTGGCGAGTTGGCAGATAGGCCTGCCGGTGTTTTTACCTCGACTGCCTCGCTCCATGGTGGGCAGGAGACCACTTTACTGTCGATGGCACTGCCACTTTTGCACCACGGAATGGTTTTGGTGGGCTTGCCCTACACCGAGTCTGCGTTACAGGCGACCGATGCCGGTGGCACCCCCTACGGTCCAAGTCATTGGTCTCGGGGTGGATCGGCAGCAACGGAGTTGAGCCAGCACGAGGCAAGCCTGTGTCAGGCCTTAGGTCGGCGGCTAGCTGAGTGGGCGAAACGGGGGCTACTGCAATGACACCACGCGGTCACTTAACAGGCCCCTTATGGATTGCACTGTGGTGCCTAAGCGCGGGCTATTTGAGTTTGCGCGGGGGTGAGGTGTTCGCTGCAGGCGGCGGTTGGGCGCTCTGGCTTTTGTCCATGGCACCACTGCTTCTATTCTTGGTGGGTGTCGCCCGCGATAGCCTGCAATGGATTATCTGGTTTTGCCTACTTTTGCTGTTTTATTTTGTTGTCGCAGTTGAGGCAGTGTTTGCTCGCCCCAATAATCTTCTGGTGGTCGGGGCATTAGCAGATCTTATTTTGTTATTCAGTGTGTGCACGGCTTATATTCGCTATCGGGGCCGAGAGTTACGTGCCTCTGCCGATGACAGCGACGATTAAGTCACATTTGCCCCTCATAAAGAGTTGTTCGTATGGATTTATTGAAATCAATCTGGCGTATCCTCGCTGCTATTAGTAAAGCAATCTCTGTCCTAGTCCCGCTAGTTCTTTTTGGATTCGTGATTCTTATTTTTTCAGCGAGCGTGTCAGAGAGCGTGCCCGAGGCCTTGCCAGAGCAAGCGGGCTTGTTAATTGCTCCGAACGGACCTTTGGTGGAAGACAGAAGCGAACTGGAGCCATTTGACGCGCTGTTTGCTGCCGACTTTCCTGCAGAGCTCTTGTTGTCGAGCCTGATCGAGGCCATCGATCAAGCGGCCGACGATCCAAGAATTACCTCGATAGTTCTAGACCTTGAAGGCATGGTAGGCCCGTCGACCAGCCAGACCATGGAAATTGTAGAGGCGATTGATCGTTTCAAGGCGTCGGGTAAACCTGTGCTGGCTCACGCGGACTACCTGTCACAGTCTCAATATTTATTGGCGTCATCGGCGGATGAGCTAGTGGTTCATCCAGAGGGCGGGGCTATGCTGACTGGGTTTGGCGTTTATCGAACCTACATGAAGCAATTTCTCGACAACATTAAAGTGAACTTCCACGTGTTTCGAGTCGGGGAGAATAAGTCAGCGGTCGAGCCCTACATGCGCGACGACATGTCCGATTCACAGCGCGAGGTTGTGGGTCAGTGGTTGGGAAGTTTGTGGCGCGACTACAGCCAAATGGTTGAGACGTCGCGAGGCCTTGAAGCCGGGGGTCTAGACGCATTCATCAATTCGTTCCCGGAGCGCCTCGTGGCTAGCAATGGCGATGTCGCGGAAACATTCTTGAAAGCCGGTCTGGTGGATCAGCTCCTGAATGATGATGACTTAGAGACTTGGCTAGCCGACACGGTCGGGGCCACCGATTCCTCGGGTGAAGCTGAACTCGTGGGTTTGCGCCGATACATCAATGACTACCAGAGTGCTGAGAGTGGCTCCGACGATGCAGTCATAGCGGTGGTGGCTATCGAGGGTAGCCTGATGCCGGGATCAAGCGGGCAGGGGGTGGCTGGTAGCGACTCCATTATCAGCCATCTCGAACGCGCGCACGACGATGATATTGCAGCCCTTGTGGTCCGTATCAACTCTGGGGGTGGCAGTGTCTTCGCCTCAGAGGTGATCAGAACCAAGATCGAGGCAATTGCCGCAGATGGTATACCGGTGATTGCTTCAATGGGGGGGGCGGCGGCATCGGGTGGCTATTGGATAGCCGCCCAGGCTGATGAGATTTGGGCGATGCCCACAACAATCACCGGTAGCATTGGTGTCTGGTCAGTATTTCCAACCCTCGAAGGCGTGCTGGACTACGCCGGACTGACTGTAGATGGCGTAGGCACCACCGATCTGGCGGCAAGTTTTGACGCATCACAAGCGCTTGATAATCGCTCAGCCGCAATTTTTCAGGCAACGGTCGATGGCATCTACGACGATTTTATTGCCTTGGTATCTGAGCGCAGAGACATGAGTCCAGAAGCAGTAGAAGTAATCGCTGGTGGTAAAGTCTGGATAGGGCGCGACGCGATTGGCATTGGCCTAGTCGATGAGCTGGGAAGCTTGGACCAAGCCGTAGCTGCCGCAGCAACACGTGCAGGCGTAGCTGAGGGCTATCAAGCGGTACGCTACGGTACCGAAGTATCGCCGCAGCAGCTCGTATTAGAGGAGCTGGGGCGCAACTTTGGTCTCGCGGGCGTTCGCGGCTTTGATTCGGTTTGGCAATGGCTTGCGCCTATTCGTCAGCAATTGGCATTTATCGATACATTGCGGGATCCCAAGCACGTGTATCTGCAATGTTTTGACTGCAATTATGTTTACTGATCATCCCGCGCTTCATGTCGAGCGCGACGGTGCTGTTGTCGCGGCGACCGTGCTGATCCTTCGTGATTCCGAGTCGGGCCCCGAAGTGCTGTTGCTACAGCGTAATCCTGAAGCCCGCAATATGGGGGGTGCCTGGATGTTCCCGGGTGGCAAAGTGGACGCAGAGGATCCCGGCGAAAATGAAGTAGCGCGCGCGGCCTCTGCAGCGGTTCGAGAAATTAAGGAAGAGGCGTCGATCACTGTCGAGCCGTCCACCCTTGTTGGATTTTCGCACTGGCTGACCCCTGTGGTTGAGAAGCGACGCTTCGCAACCTGGTTCTATTTGGCCCCAATGCCCACAGAAATCTCGGTGATTGTCGATAGTTCCGAGATGGTTCAAGCACGGTGGGTACGCCCAGAGGTTGCGCTTCAGGAGCATCGAGCAGGTGAATTGAGACTGCCGCCACCCACGGTGGTTAGTTTGGTCGATTTATCCAGGCACGGCACTGTTAGCGGGGCGCTTGAGGCGGCGCGGCACCGAGACGCTCCCTTTTATTTCCCCAAAATTCTTCCGGGTGAGGGTAAGCAGATGGTGATGTTGTATCCTGGCGACGCGGGTTATGACAGCTCAGATATTGACGCCGAGGGTGTCCGGCATCGGTCAACCTGGCAAGATGGAGTCATTACTTACGAGAATACTGATGCGGGGATGGCGCTTTAGTCGAGCAGCCATTTTCCGCCTGGTATTCGCTTACGTTGTTTAACCACTTGAGTGTCGTACAACGCCGTGACATCGAGTGCCGCACCCGCCGATATTCGACGCGATAACATGGTCATAGGGAAGATAAATATATCGTCTTGTCGATAGCGCAAGGCACGATTGCGTCCAGCACGGTCTCGGTAAACTACCCAGTTAAACCCAAGCTCTTTCGCCAATAAGTCGCCGAAAACCACGCCCATGGCTTGTTGGGTGAGCTGATCTTCAGGGTCGATCCAGCGTCGGTCTAGAATCTCCTGCAAAGTATCAAGATCGCGTTCAGGCATGCCCGATAGGCGCCGCCCCAACCGGTTGGCTAGGGACTCAATCCGCGATCGCTGCTCCGCCATAAATTGACGATCAATCGCGCTGAGTTCTCCGATCTGACGATCAAGGGGTTGTGCCTCGACAGTGCTGATCGCAGCCAGCGCGACGACAGTAGCCCAATAAACACAAAACAGCCGGACATAAGCCGGTTTTATTGGTTGTGAAACCTCGCTCGACATGGATAATTGCGCGCTCATATTTTTGCACACCCTTTTTCTCGCCGTCAGGCCGCTGGAGTCTCTTAATGATAACCGGAAGTGTTGTTGCGTTGGTAACTCCAATGCTCGAATCGGGTGGCGTCGACTGGCGCGGTCTTGAGCGCCTAATCGATTGGCATATTGATTCTGGAACCGACGTTATCAGCTTGGTGGGAACTACTGGTGAAGCGTCGACACTCAGCCACGAGGAGCACCGAGAAGTTATTCGCATTGGTGTGGCACATGCGGGCGGACGTATTCCGATTATGGCGGGTACTGGCTCTAACTCGACCACGGAAGCCATTGAGCTTACGGTCGCCGCAGCAGAGGCCGGCGCCGACTCAGGACTGATTGTGACGCCGTACTACAACCGACCAACGCAGGAAGGAATGTTTCAGCACTTCAAGGCCATTGCGGCGTCGGTCAATTTGCCAATCATTCTCTACAACGTACCATCGCGTACTGCATCCGATCTCAGCAATGAGACCGTGTTGCGCTTGAGCCAGATCGAAAATATTGTGGGTTTGAAAGACGCCACCGGCGATGTTGCTCGGGCCCGCGATTTGATGGCGCTGTTACCTGATGGATTCGGCGTCTATTCCGGCGATGATGCAACCACTTGTGATCTGCTGGCAGCAGGTGCTCATGGCTGTATATCCGTGACTGCCAATATTTGTCCCGCTGACATGGCATTGATGTGTAAGATGGCGCTGTCGGGAAACATCGACGAAGCGAGGCGTGCGGATGAGAGGTTACAGCCATTGCATCGTGACTTATTTCTCGAACCTAACCCTGTACCCGCGAAGTATGCTCTGGGTACCATGGGGTTAATCAAAGATTTTGTGCGCTTACCGCTGATTAGGCTATCGGCGGAGCATGAGGAAACGGTTAAACAGGCGGTCGCTCAATGCAAATCGTAAAACTCTCCCTAAGTGGTCTCGTGACGGCCTCGCTGTCAGCGTGCAGTGTTATCGGTTGGGAGACACCCCAGGACATGGATGGCAATTACCAAGACGCCATTGAAATTGCCGAGATTGAGGTGCCCGAAGGGCTGTCTTCCGATGCCATCGAGCAGATGTTCCCAATACCAGATGTGACCGAGAATGTTGCCGTTCCGATCACGGGTAAGACACCCAGACCACTGCCACTGACGGCGGGTTCGCAGCTTGATGCTGTGAGACTGCAGAGTCTAGGGGGTGAAAACTGGGCGGTGGTAAACTTTGCACCGGGACAGCTATGGCCGCAGGTGAGGGCATTCCTGGTGACCAGCGCCATAGATGTTGCCGGTATTGATGCCACGGGTGGACTTATCGACACCACGTGGGTACAGCTTGAAGGAAGCGAGACTGGGTCTCGATTCCGTCTCAGGGTCGAGTCTGGGGTGCAACGCAACACCTCCGAATTGCATATTTTGCAGCAGTCACAGTTGGGTGATGGCGCGAGTCTGGAATGGCCCGAAAAATCAGATGACGAGGCACTCGAGCAAACAATGCTTCGCAACGTAGCGCAGTACATAGCTAACAGCGCGGAAACCTCGCCTGTGTCGATGATGGCAGACCAGTCGATGACCGGGGCGGGTCGCATCGAGATGGAAGAGTCCTCCGAGGGAGTGAATCTCAATTTATCACTGCCGTTTAACCGTGCTTGGGCCGCGACTGAAAAAGGTTTCAGTGACGCGGGCTTTAGGGTTGATGACAAAAACCGAAGCGCGGGTCTCTTTTATGTGACCTACCTCGGTCCTGACGGTGAGGAAGGACGAGGATTATTTGGCTGGCTATTTGGCGGCGACAGCGACAACCCTTACGTTGGCAGGGAATATCAGGTGGTATTGGTAAGCGGAGCCCCAAATCGCGTGACAATCAGTATTGTCGATGCTCAGGGCAGTCCGTTGGAGCCCTCGGTCCAACAGGGTTTACTGACCCTGATTCAGGGTAACATCACGTAATGTTGCGACTCGCTTCCGTGGGGTCTGGGAGCAAAGGAAACGCCACGCTGATTGCATCATCAACCACAACGTTATTAGTCGATTGTGGATTCACGGTAAAGGAGCTCATCGCTCGACTTGAGAAACTCGCTGTAGCCGTTGATCAAATCGATGCGATTCTAGTGACACACGAGCACGGAGATCATATCGCCGGAATTGCCGCGGCCTCCCGAGCAGCGCGAGCACCGGTTTTCGCCACCCATGGCACCGTACAATCCGGTCGGCTCGAGAGCAGCTTTTCGGTGACCGAAATCACCAGCGACAGCGTGTTCGAGATCGGCGATATTGAAATCAACGCGATTACGGTGCCACATGATGCTCGTGAGCCGGTGCAGTTTCGCTTCCAAAGCGACAGTTGTTCTATCGGAGTACTTACCGACCTGGGCTCAATAACGCCGCATGTATCTCGAGGCTTCTCGGACTGTGAATTACTGCTGTTAGAGTTCAACCATGACCTCAATCAACTCCGCCAGGGACCTTATCCAGCTTCGCTAAAACGCCGTGTTGCTGGCGACTATGGCCACCTTAACAATCAGCAGGCAATGACTCTGCTAGAGCAGTTGTCCGAGCGCCCACCTAAAGTGGTGGTAGCGGGACATATCAGTGAACAAAACAATTCGCTGGAGCAGGTCGCTACTTTGTTGGAGGGTTGGGCTGAGCCGCTGGGTAGTCAGATTGTGTACGCGTCGCAGACCGATGGTTTTGACTGGCTCGCACCCTAGGTATTTGCTGTCAATTAGCCGTATCGGGTGGTGATCGCTTCCAGCGCCGATTACTCCAGAGGTAACTCTCGGGTTGCGCTTTGATTGTTTCCTCAACACAGCGTACGTAGCGTTCCACAATGTCGGCCTCTGTGATGTTAGCGGGGTCATCGAATAGAAGCTCCAAGGTCACGTGATAACGCCCCTGCTGAGTTCGAAAACTGCGCGCAAAATAAACCGGGTGTCCGGTCAATTTGGCTAGTGTCGCTGGCCCCATGAAAAATCCCGTGGGCTGATTCATGAATGTGGTCCAATGGACGGACTCACGTTTGCCGGGCGATTGATCGGCGAGTAATGCAAGCACTCTTGGATGCCTCCGATGCTTGAGTACATGTCTGGGTGCAGCCTTCATGGTGACTAGTGTGCCGCCCCAGCGACCTCGTGTTTCAAGGGCGAATCGGTCGGCGCCTTTATCGTGCAATGGCTTATAGACCGCATCGAGTGGTGCGGCCACTTCGAGGCTCGCACGCTGCATCAGCCATTCCCAATTGGCGTGGTGTGCAGTCAGGATGATGCCTGGGGGTAATTCGCCACTTGACTCCACCGCCAGCGCTTCCCATCCGGACAGCGTCATTCGCTCTCTCAATTCCGATTCGCTGATTCGCCATCCGTGGAAGGTCTCCATTGCAGTGTCGACAAACTGACGATAAAACTTAGACCGAATATTCTGCCGCCACCGCAGTGACTCGTCGGGAAATGCCTTTGCCAGATTGCTATCGACCGTACTGCGACGGTAGCGGATGATGTGCTGTACGAAAAAGACGAAAACACCGGCGATCGCATACTTTAAAGATAGCGGGAGAATCGCCATTGTTCGATAAAACCAATAGGTCATGATTCGGCGCAGTGCTCAGGCGCATTGATGTCAGCCCCTTGCGTGAGTCGCTTGAGCCCATGGCATTGCAGTGAAGAGTTGCCACTAAGATCTAGTCTTTTTAGCCGTGTCAGATTGGATAGCGGCACGGCGTCTACGATTTGATTGTCGTCTAAGTACAGCTCGATAATCCCACTCAGTAGGCCTATCTCTACTAGGTTTCGTATGTTGTTCCCCGATAGTTTGATCGCCTCCAGTCCAACAAAGGTGCTAAGACCATCGAGCGATCGAATGCCTGCATTACTGCAGTTAATGTAAGTGAGCTGAGATGCTGTTTCGACACGTTGATCTGCGATCATTTGCTCGATGCAGATGGCCAGCGCTGGATCTGAGAGCGTGTAGTTTGTAAACAGTGATACTGGACTATAAATCGGACGATCGTTGAGCGTAATGTCGTACTCGCGCAAATTGGTACAACCGATGACCAGTACCAGTAGAATCGACAATAGAGACAGTAAACGCGCCATGGGAAGTCCTAGGATTTCAAGGTGCATCATGCCAGTCTAGGTACTGTCAGACGAGACCTACGAGCTTATTGGCTAAGAACGGGGCACTGCTGAACCATGTTGGGGACTTCGGCGTTAGAACAATTAGAGAGTATGCTTCGGCGCCACTGGCGTTTGGGTCAGAATATGGTGCTGTGCTGGGCACCCGACCCTCACGGTTTACTCACGATTGTTGTGCCCCACTATTTTCTGGGTAATTTCACGGCGACTCACGCGGATAGCGATACTCTAGATAGCGATGAGTTGTTTGTTCGGCAGCTGATTAGCGAGAGTCGACGCACCTCCCACGACCAAATTTTTGAGGTCGCACATCGGCTCGGTGTATCGACGAGCTTTATAAAGCTCGACGAGGAGTTTGCCCTCGATGATGAAACACTCGATGCGGTTGACGCAGTCATCAGTCGTTACAGCCTCGGTTTTGTCGAGAATAGAGCGGTCGCATTGTTCGATATAGCCGAGTTTTCCTTGTTCAAGCCCTTCCAGCAGGCCAGTCAGCTTAATAGCTTGTCGTATTCAATGAACTCCGCTCACACTAAGTTGAAGCGTGAGGGGGTCGAAGTTAACTTTGCTCGAACAACCACGGGTGATGGCTATTACCTGTGGAATCGAGATACCGGCACCTACCCCAATTTAGACTTGCTGACCTTTTTCTTACTGGTGTTGATCGATAATGCGGCGGCAAGAAGCCAATCTGCGGTGGGTACGGTGCCGCTGATTCGTGCTGGTTTTCATGTTGGTAGTCATTACGAATTGTCTCAGGCAAAAGGGGTAAACCCCACCGTATTTAGCTATATCGTCGGAGATGTGACCATTGAGTTGGCACGCCTCCTTGATGATGCTGAGCCGGGTGCCATTCGCTTGGGTAATTTTTCATCTTGCTTGCCCGACGAGCCTGATAGGCGCAGTGGCCCCAGCGACTTCTTGTCTCGCTGTCGAAGCGAGCTGCTGGAGATGAATGGCCTTAAAGTGGCTGATCGGAGTATCGATAATCTTGAATTTCTCGACTGGTCAACAGGTGGTAGCTCGGCGCGCTCCATCGAACTGATCGATAAACACGGTAAGCCTCATACCGTGCATTCGGTGGGTCTGTCTGCCGGCTTGGGTAAAATTAATCTTGAACTCGGTATTCGCGAGCGCCTATGAATTGCACGGTGTGCCCGTCGAGCGGCGCAGATCGACATCGGGCTCAGGGGATTGCAACTAGATTAGGGCTTCCCTTTGCAAAGCGCCTCACAGAAGTGACAACCTCGGTTGTGTTAGTGATCGATGTGGAGCGCTCATGGCTACAGCGAGTGAGTGAGCCGGTGCTCGGTCCAGTGACTGTGGATTTTACCTCGTCTGCAATGTTGCATAGACGTCGAGCTGGGCACAATGAGCCCATCGGTCGGGCGGTCGGGGTCAGGGCGGACCGGTGTCCTACCGTGTTCGATGCGACCGCGGGCTTGGGCCGAGATGCCTTCGTATTGGCCGATCTCGGATGTCGAATCACATTGTGTGAGCAGATGACTCCGGTTGCTCACCTGCTCGAGGAAGCTGTCTCACTAGCAAAGATGAGCACGCTCCAAAAAGTTCAAATGGCAGCGGGCAGAATGACAGTAACCTGCGCCGACAGCACTACTTCTGATGCCTCGGGCTACGATGTTATCTATTTGGATCCCATGTTTCCTGAGCGATCAAAAACAGCTGCGGTAAAAAAGGACTTGGCAACGCTGCAAGCGCTACGCAGTGATAGTGAACAAGATATCGATGCGACAGCATTGCTTGCCTGGGCCAAAGAGCAATCTGTACCGAGGATTGTCGTGAAGCGACCTGTTAAAGCCACAGTAGTTGGCAGCGCTAGGCCGAGCCACAGCATTATCGGTAAGACCATTCGATACGATGTATTTATCCAGTGAGATATAGAAAATGTCAGATGTATTGTTGATAGCCGACTCCGCGCCCCCGGCATCGTTGATCGAGGAGTGGCTGCGAGCAGAGGTGAGATTAACGGCTTTGATGGCTCCCACAATTTGTCAGCAAATTGAGGGCGAGCATCAAGTATCGCTCGAGCCATCTTGGACTTTGCTAACTTACTCCGCTGCCACAGAGGAGAACATAGGGCGCGTCGGTGATTGGATTCGACAAAATAGCAGTCCCTCTCTAATTGTTCTTTGCCTGACCGCTGATCAGGGCTCGAGCGCTGAATTTGCTCAACGCTCCAATTCAGAGTTGCTTGAGTTTGTCAGCACAAAATTAGCTCTGCCCATCAGGCTGTTACACATGGCCTTGAGCCGTTGGCCAGAAGGCCACTATCAAATCTTAGCAGGCCAACCTAGCTGTACTTTGAGTCGGGCTCGTAATGACTGGTGGAGCGCGCTTTTGTCCGAATTATCAGACGAATACACCAGCGCCAAACTCAGTATGGAGCTCGTTTCCGACTAAAGGGCTGTCGAGTCAGTCGGCGAGGAGACGGTGCATCACGGCCTGATAGATCGCTGTTAGCCTCGGAATATCTGAGATTAGCACGTGCTCATTTCGCTGATGAATCGATCGATTCACCACGCCCAATTCGACAATCTGGCAACCCGTGGTAGCGATAAATCTTCCATCCGACGTGCCGCCCCCGGTGCTTAACTCGGTCGTGACTCCGGTGTGCTCGAGAATACTGTCTTGGCAGGCACTGACCAGCGCACCGGGTTGGGTTAGGAAGGGGTTCCCGCTTAAGCGCCAGGTGATTTCGAAATCAATAGCATGCTCCCTCAACAGGTTCTCACAGCGCTCCTTGATTTGATCCGCTGTGATCTCCGTGGAAAACCGCAAGTTGAAATCGGCAACGAGTTCGCCGGGAATCACGTTGCTTGCGCCCGTACCCGATTGGATGTTTGAAAACTGTAACGAGGTCGCGTCAAAGTGATCATTGCCTTGATCCCAAGCGACCTTGGTTAGCGCGTCGAGAGCGGCAAAGGCGCGATGCATTGGGTTATCAGCCAAGTGCGGATACGCCACATGTCCCTGTTTTCCTTTGATCACTAGTCTTGCATTGATGGAGCCTCTGCGACCGTTTTTGATGGTGTCGCCCAAGACGTCGCTACTGGACGGCTCACCGACAATGCACCAATCGATATCAACGCCCCGCTTTTGCAGTTCCTCGACAACGTATCGCGTACCATGTTCTGCCGGGCCTTCTTCATCCGACGTGATCAGAAAACCGATTTGCCCGCACGGTGGAGGGGCGTCAGCTAACAAGCGCTCGGTGGCAACGATCATTGCGGCTAGGCTGGACTTCATATCGGCAGCGCCGCGTCCAAATAGGTAGTCACCTCGGATTGTTGGTTCGAAGGGGTCGCTCTCCCAGTGCTCTGGGGGGCCGGACGGCACCACGTCTGTATGCCCCGCAAAGACCAACATAGGACCGCTGCTGCCCCAGGTTGCCCAGAGGTTTTGAACGCCGCCGCAATCAAGCTGTTCGCACTGGAACCCCAAGCGCTGCAAACGCTCGCTCATGATGTCTTGGCAGCCTCGATCATCTGGTGTGACCGATGGGCGAGCGATCAGCGTTTTGGTTAGCTCGATCGAGGGTTGCGATAAGTCAGTTGTTGTCATGCAGCATGTTATTGAGTTCGATCGAAGACTTATTGGTCAGGCACTCGACTGCACCCGAGGTCGAGTTACGACGGAACAACAGATCGGAGCGTCCTGATAGGTCTCGAGCCGAGACGGTTTCGACGGGACGACGAGCACCATCGAGGATAGTGACCTTGGTACCCGCGGTGACAAATAGCCCCGCTTCGATGGTGCATCGATCACCCAGTGGTATGCCTAGGCCTGCATTGGCGCCGATCAGGCATTCGCTGCCTACGGAGATGATAATGTTGCCGCCACCGGACAATGTGCCCATGGTTGAGCAACCGCCGCCGAGGTCAGATCCTGCGCCCACCATCACGCCTGCCGAGATACGACCCTCGACCATACTTGGACCTTCTGCGCCAGCGTTGAAGTTGATAAAGCCCTCGTGCATGACGGTCGTACCCTCGCCAAGGTAGGCACCGAGGCGAACCCTTGCTGTGTGGGCGATACGAACACCGTTCGGCACCACATAATTGGTCATCTTTGGAAATTTGTCGACGCTGGCGACCTCGATTATGCGGCCCTGTAGTCGAGCGGTAAGCTGTCGCTCCGGAAGTTCGTGTAGGTCAACCGCACCTTCACTGGTCCAAGCTACATTAGGTAATAACTGGAAGATACCATCGAGATTGGTGCCGTGGGGCCTGACCCGTCGATGCGATAGCAGATGTAACTTCAAATAGGCCTCGGCTACCGAACCGGGGGCCTCGTTGTCTTGCAGGTTGACCGCGACAATCGATTTATCGCTATCACTCAGACGACTGGCCAATGCGGAGACTCCATCGAGTCCAGCTTGGCGAGCGTTTTCTGCGATGTCAGCGAGTTCAGCACTGTTCACGATGCCTGAGACACCATTCAAAGCGGATGCCGCATCAGCACCCAAATCGACCATGGGGTCTGGGAAAAACACATCAATGATGTTGTTCTGGTTGTTTGTTTCCGCAATGCCCAAGCCAAATGCGTGTAGGCCAGTACTCATTTACGCGCTCTCCTCGATACCGAAGTGGTCGGCATAGCTGGCCGCGGTAAATCCGACATCTAGAATGTCGTTATGCTCTAGCACGGGTCGCTTGATTAAGGTCGGATTCGCGAGCAGCACGGCACATGTGTCACCGTTCTCTGCGTTATCTCGCTCCTCGTTATCCATGTTTTTCCAGGTGGTGCTCCGCTTATTGACCAGCAGAGCGGCGCCAAGTGTAGCGATCCATCCGTCGATATGCGACTTACTTGGTGTGCTTTCTCTTACGTCCACAAACTCATAATCGATTTTATTGGTGCTGAGCCACTGGCGGGCTTTTTTTACCGAATCGCAGTTTGGAATACCATAAACCTTAGTCATCGTTATCTAACTCCCTACCCTCAGGGCTTATTGACTACTTTGGGGTGTTTTCTTTGGGGGAAGCAGGTAGTGCAAATCTCGCACACGCGACCATCGCAACCTCTCGCGGTGCAGTACTCTCGCCCATAAAAAATTATTTGAAGGTGCAAGTCGTTCCATCTATCCCTTGCAAATGCTTTTTTGAGATCTCGTTCGGTCTCGTTGACATTGCGGCCGCGGGTGAGCCCCCAGCGTTGCGCCAATCGGTGAATATGGGTGTCGACAGGAAAACTTGGCACCCCGAAAGATTGCGCCATCACCACCGATGCGGTTTTGTGCCCCACACCGGGTAGGCGCTCTAGTGCTTCGAATTCGGCCGGAACCTCGCCGCCGTGCTCTTCCAGTAAAATTTCACTCAAGCGTTTGATCGCCTTCGACTTCTGAGGCGATAAACCGCAGGGCTTGATGATTTCTCGGATGGTTTCTGCTGAGTGCTGCGCCATGTCAAAGGGGTTGTCGGCTAATTCAAAGAGGGCGGGAGTTACCTGATTGACGCGTTCGTCTGTGCACTGTGCGCTGAGTAACACAGCGACCAGCAAGGTGTATGGGTCCTGATGATCCAGTGGCACGGGGGGTTCCGGATACAGCGCCTTGAGTTTCTGATCGATGTAAGCGATTCGCTCGGCTTTTTTCAGATTGGGTTTCAGATTGGGCTTTGCATGAGAGCTGGTCTCGCTGGTCGCTTTTAGATTCGTTCCGTCGATCACTTTGCCTGCCTCGATAGAAATAAAGCGACTCGCTCAGCTGCCTCTACGGTTTGTTGCAAGGTTGAAACGAGGGCGATTCGAACGTGTCCCGATCCGGGGTTTGTGCCATCGACCTCTCTGCCTAGGTAGCTACCCGGCAGCACCCTGACGTTTTGTTGCTCTAGCAGCGACCTGGCGAAGACTTGGTCATCACCGTGAATACGTGGCCAGAGATAGAAACCGGCATCGGGTTGTTCAACATCGAGATGCTCGGACAAGATGGGCAATACTGCAGCAAATTTTTGGCGATAAAGCTCTCGATTATTGAGTACATGGGTTTCGTCGGACCAAGCAACCGTGCTCGCGGCCTGGTGATGCAGTGGCATCGCGCAACCATGATAGGTTCGGTACCGTTTGAATGTCTCGATAAGTGATGCGTCTCCTGCGACGAAGCCCGATCGAAGTCCGGGAAGGTTGGATCGCTTCGACAGACTGTGAAACGCTAAGCATTGCTTGAGTTCAGTATTCCCCATGGCGTGCGCCGCTTCTAAGAGGCCAGTCGGCGGGTACTCTTCGTCAAAATATAATTCGCTATAGCATTCATCGCTGACTAAGACGACATCGTGTTCCAGCGCTTTTTCAATCAGCAGCTGCAAGTCGGTCATGGGGATGACCCGCCCCGAGGGGTTCCCCGGTGTACACAAAAACAGCAGGTTACAGGCTTTCCACTTGTCGTCTGACATGTGTTGATAATTGGCGAGATATCCACTCTCTTCTGAGGCGGCTATAAACAGCGGGATGGCCCCAGCCAACAAAGCGGCGCCCTCGTAGATTTGGTAAAACGGATTCGGTAGCGCTATGCGAGGGTTGTCACAGCCTGCTGTTAGCGCTTGAGCAATAGCGAACAAGCCTTCGCGGGTGCCATTGACGGGCAGTACCTCGCGGTCTGGATCAATCGCTCGAGTGTGGAAACGATTCGTCAGCCAGCTTGCGATGGCTTGTCGAAGCGGAGGTGTCCCTGCGATCGATGGGTACTTCCCCGCGCCTGCGAGTGCTTCAGTGAGCGCGATCAATACCTGCTGCGGTGGCTCATGCTGCGGCTCGCCAATGGTCAGCGGTATCGCTTCTATATCCGGTACTATCGAGTGACGGGTTAGCTCTGCTAGCTTTTCGAAAGGATAGGCCTGTAAGTTCCGCATGCCATTATTCACGCTGCTAAGCCCTCATCGATGGTAGTGCACAAATTGGCTTTCAGGGTTTTGCAGAGCTCTGGATCCAAGAGCGCACCACTGTCATCTGTATTGAGGAAAAATATGTCTTCCACGCGTTCGCCCAGGGTCTGAATCTTCGCCGCTTGGATAGAGATATCGTGCTGACTAATCACCAGGGCAATTTGAGCCAGCAATCCGGGTCGATCAGCTGCCGATAACTCCATGACAGTGAGTTGTCGATCCTTGTCCATCGAAAAGCTAATGTCGGTCGGCAACGCAAAGGAGCGCAAAGTCCGCGCTATTCGCTGTTGGCTTTGAGCGACATGCGTCGATGCCAGTGACTTATTAATGGCGTCTGCTATTTGTTGGAAGTTTTCAGCTGTGCCATCGATGGGGCTACCATCGCCCCGCAATACAAAGAAGGTATCCAGGGTGGCGCCGTCGGTACCCGAGTAGATTCGCGCATCTTGAATGCTGAGATCTAGGACCTCGAGGCTCGAGCAGACTCGAGCAAAAACGTTGTCGATCTGTTTGGCGTGGACAAAGATTTGTGTCGCGTTGGCGACGGGTGACTCCGAGGACTGACGCACCAGGGTCAATGGTTCGTCGCTCTCGCCGTGATCGGCAATCGCTTCCGTGTGCCAGGCGATATCTTCCGCTTGCTCGCGCAAAAAGTAGTCATCGCCCCGCGCTGACCAAATGTCTTCGATGTCATCCTCGAGGAATCCCCGGTTTTCAAGAAGCTGGGCTGCCGACTTGCGGGTGGCATCAATGACTTCGACTCTGCCTATAGGATTGGTGAGCCCGCGGCGAAGCGCACGCCTGGTCTCGGTATACAGCTGACGAAGCAATGAACTGCGCCAGGCGTTCCACAAATCAGGATTAGTGCCGTTAATGTCGGCGACCGTTAATGTGAAGAGGTAGTTTAGGCGCTCTTCTGTTCCGACTATCTCAGCAAATTGCTGGATTTCAGCGGGATCAGAGATGTCGCGTCGCTGCGAAAAAGAGCTCATAAACAGGTGGTTTTTCACCAGCCAGACAATGAGTTCGGTGTCGGCTTCGTTGAAGAAGTGCTGCTCACAAAATAGTCGAGCGTCGACGGCACCTAGTTCTGAGTGATCGCCCCCACGACCCTTGCCAATATCGTGATACAGCGCCGCAACAAAAAGCAGTAGGGGGTTTCTCAAACGCTGCGCGATTCGCGTGGTTACGGGGAACTTATCGGTATAGTCTGCGCGAAGAAAACGCCGCGTATTCGCGATGACTTCCATGGTGTGGGCATCCACCGTATAGGTGTGGAACATGTCGAATTGCATCTGTCCTACGACCTGACCGAACTCGGGCAGGTAGCGCGCTAGGACGCCGTGCCGCAACATGCGCCGCAGTTGTTTTGTCATCCAGAACTGGCCTTTCAATACTTCGCGGAAGAGCTGGCGATGAACCTCATCGCTTCGGTAATCGTCGTCGATGAGTTGCGCTGATTGTCGCAATAGGCGGATGGTATGAGGGTCTATTTTCGCAATGCGCTCATCATTGGCAATGATGACGAATAGGCGCAGTAGATTGGCCGGCTTGTCGCTAAAAACATTGTCGCGTCTGGCTGCTATACGCTGGTCTATCAGTTCAAAATCTTCATCAATGATGACGGGCCGTGACTCACAATCGTGGAGAAGTTTCTGGTCAAAAATTGTATTTAGCAGATCTGTCAGGTGCACTACCGATTGCACCTGACGGAAGTAGAGCTGCATGAATTGTTCTACGCCCAACTTGGCCTCGTCTTGGAAGCCCCATAGAGAGGCGAGCGAGCGCTGGTGTTCAAACAGAAGTCGGTCTTCATCCCGACCTGTCATGATGTGCAGTGCTGCACGAACCCGACTTAAAAAATCCTTGCCCGCGGCGAGTTGTCCGCGCTCTTCCACCGTCAGGAACTCCCCCGTGGGCAGTTCATTGATCGAGCAGCCAAAATGCCGCTGGGTAATCCAGCCAATGACCTGTAGATCCCGAAGGCCACCGGGACTCGACTTAACATTGGGCTCGAGGCTATAGCCGGTCCGCCCATATTTGTCGTGACGCGTTTCCTGCTCTTCACGTTTGGCGGCGAAGAAGGTGGCGCTGGGCCATAGATTACTCTGCTCGATCGTGAGTTTTAGGGTGTCTAGTAGCGAGGGGTCTCCAACTAGCACACGTGTCTCGAGGTAGGTGGTGATGACAGTCAGATCACCCTGGGCGATATCGATACATTCGTCTATCGATCGAACGCTGTGCCCAATTTTGAGTCCGAGGTCCCATAGCGCGCTCACAAACGCAGATACTTTTGTATCGTTAGTGGTGCTCTTATTGGGCTGTAAAATAAGGATGTCGACATCGGAGTAGGGGAACAGTTCGCCGCGCCCATAACCACCTACCGCTACTAGGCTGGAGTCTGTGCTATCAAGATCGCAGAGTGCCCACAGAGTTTGCAGCGCTTTGTCGACTGAATTAGAACGTTCGATCAGTAGCGAGTCGACTGGGAGATTGGGGTCAAATGACGCGTTGATCTCCTCAGCACGTCGCTTTAAGTGAGCCCGTAGGTTACTGATGTCATCGGCCGGATTGGCACTGCTCATGGGATTACCACCACAAATTCCATGGAGAAAATACGCGGCTAGACGAGACTCGGTCTAACGGCTCTGTTCGAAGGGAAAAACTTCGTCTGATCGAGCGGTAAGTACTTCGATACCTGTATCGGTGACTGCAATCGTGTGTTCCCATTGTGCCGACAGTCGACCATCGCGGGTGGTGACGGTCCAACCATCCCGAGTATTGAGTTTTGTGTGGCGCTTGCCAGCATTGATCATGGGTTCGATCGTAAACGTCATTCCAGGCTCGAGCACTAACCCTGTTCCTGCTCTCCCATAATGGAGAACCTGCGGCTCCTCGTGGAAAACCTTGCCAATGCCGTGTCCGCAGTATTCGCGCACCACTGAATAATAACAGCCCTCGGCATGCTCCTGAATAATTTCACCGATGTCGCCTAGTCGAGTGCCGGGCTTCACAATCGCGAGTGCTTTATACAAGCATTCCTGTGTGACCCGCATTAATCGATCGGCATGAGGCGCAACTTTTCCGACCGGGACCATAATGCTGGTATCGCCATGCCAGCCATCTTTGATAACGGTAACGTCGATGTTGATGATGTCTCCCTGCTTCAAGAGTTTGGTGTCCGATGGAATACCGTGACAGATCACGTCGTTGACCGAGGTGCAAATGGATTTAGGGAAGCCTTTGTAATTCAGAGGTGCTGGGATGGCATTCTGTTGATCGACGATGTAATCGTGGCAAATTCGGTCGAGTTCGCCTGTAGATATGCCCGGCTGCACTTTCGGCGCGATCATTTCTAGAACTTCGGCCGCGAGTTGGCCCGCGCGACGCATCCCTTCAATGTCGTCTGCCGATTTGATCGCAATATTACTCACTGAACATACTCCAAAGGTTAAAAGCCTACAGGCAAGTCGGGACGAATCGCCCTACGGCTTAGTTTACCGCAGTAATGCACATATTTTCTAACCTTAGGCTTTAGTGCTTGCGAGGGTTGTGGTATAACGCGCACCGCGCTTCGGGAAGAGTCCCGGCCGTGACTAAAT
>NTKA01000059.1 GCA_002456975.1 Halieaceae bacterium MED-G27 | reverse complement strand
TACGTGCAGCATTTAATGCCATGGTATTTTCTCCAACCTGCGTTGTTCTGAGCTTATCCGTGCAGGTTTACAGATAAGCTGGTGTTAATGACTGTCAACAAACAGTCGCTTTGGGGCGATACGGCCATCATCGAGCACTTTTCCTAGGCCCAACATCGGTCCATCGCCCTCAGCGACGCGCACCATACCACTAAGCGGCGCGTTTGGCACTAAAACCGGTTGCCCTTGGCGTAAATAAAACGCAGCTGACGACGACAGCTCAACTCGGGGCAAATGCTGAACACAACTCTCTGGTGCTAGCAAAAAATCATCTAAGCTCTCAGGACCTTCTCTAGAACTCTGATCATTTAGCGACTCGATCGTTACACAAGCTCTTAAATCAAATGGCCCTGACTGTGTTCGACGCAAGGCTTTAATGTGACCCGGACAGCCGAGACTAGTGGCGATGTCCTCAGCAAGGGTTCTGATGTAGGTCCCCTTACTACACGATATTTCGAGCTCAGCCACGGGAAGCGAGCCAGGCTGGAACGATAAACACCGGATCGAGTAGATCGAAATTGCCCTCGGCTTTCGCTCGACCTCCTCGCCCTTTCGCGCAAGTTTGTACAGAGGCTGACCATCGACCTTGATCGCTGAGTACATCGGAGGGACCTGGTGCTGCGGACCGACAAATTGAGGCAATACGACCTCGAAACAACCCCGTGACACGCGCGATGCATCCGCTTCTTGGACCACGCTACCCTCAGCGTCGCCAGTGTCAGTCGCCTGGCCCAGAACCAATTCAGTGACATATTGCTTATCGGCATCCAGAAGATATTGAGACAACTTGGTGGCCTCGCCAAAACAAATGGGCAACACACCGCTCGCCATTGGATCAAGATTGCCGGTATGCCCGGCTTTGGCGGCGCCGAAAAGTCGTTTGACAGTTTGTAATGCCTTGTTGGATGACGGTCCTCTCGGCTTGTCCAGCAGCAGGACACCACTGACCGGGCGACCCTTGCGACGGCTAGCCATGCTAGTCGTCTCGCTGAGAGCCTGTCGACAGATGCGCATCGGCCTCTCTTGCCCGACTCAACAGGGCCTCCATGTCGCGACCGCGACCAACGCTTTCATCAAAGGCAAATGACAACTTGGGAATCGTGCGCAACGTTGAGTCGCGCGCTATCTCGCTTCGCAAAAACCCTGCAGCACGATTTAGCACAGCCGCTACGTCTTCCGCTTGCTCCTTCGAGTCAATACCGAGTTTTGTGAAATACACCTTGGCGTACCGAAGATCGCGGCTTACATCGACCGCTGTCACGCTGACAAACTCTGCTCTCGGATCACGTACGCTGTGCAATAGGAGCTTCGCTAGCTCCTGCTGCAAAAAGTCGGCAACGCGCTCTGTGCGACTATATTCCTGAGGCAACTCGAGGCCCTACAGCGATCGTGCGATTTCGTTGACGTCGTAGACCTCAATGAGATCCCCGACTTTGACGTCGGTATAATTTTTGACGCCGATACCGCACTCTGTTCCGCTCCTCACCTCATTCGCGTCATCTTTGAAGCGACGCAGCGATTCGAGTTCGCCCTCGTAGATAACAATGTTGTCCCGGAGGACGCGAATCGGCTTGGACCGATAAACCGTTCCCTCGGTCACAATACACCCGGCAATCAAGCCAAACTTTGGCGATCGGAATACGTCCCGGACTTCCGCGATTCCCACGATCTCCTCGCGCAACTCGGGAGACAGTAGTCCAGACAGCGCAGACTTAACATCGTCAATCAGATCGTAGATCACGTTGTAGTAGCGTATCTCGACCCCTTCAGTCTCGGCCATCGCGCGTGCTTTTGAGTCCGCTCGTGTGTTGAAGCCAAGGATGACGGCGCCACTGGTCACAGCAAGTGAAACGTCAGTCTCGGTAATACCTCCGACACCGCCTGCGACGACATTGACCTTCACCTCCTCGTTTCCGAGATCCATGAGCGCTGACTGCAATGCCTCCAGCGAGCCACGCACATCAGCCTTGACCACAAGGTTGAGTGTTTGCACTTCTCCTGCAGTCATAGTCTCGAACATATTATCGAGCTTGGCTGCCTGCTGACGTGCAATCTTGCTGCTACGCTGCTTTTCTTGACGGAAATCGGCGATTTCTCGCGCTCGCTTTTCACTCTCCACGGCAACAAAAGGGTCGCCCGCATCGGGCGTACCATCAAGACCCAGAATCTCTACTGGGATACTGGGACCCGCCACTTTGATCGGCTGTCCATTCTCATCGAGCATCGCTCTGACACGGCCGTATTGCAGCCCGGCGAGTACGATATCACCCTGCTTAAGTGTCCCCTGCTGCACAAGCAACGAAGCAACAGAGCCGCGACCGCGGTCGAGTCTCGATTCGATAACAAGTCCTGAGGCTGCCACATCGCCCGGCGCCTTGAGCTCTAACAACTCTGACTGCAGCAGCACAGATTCAAGCAAGTTATCGATACCGTCACCCGTATGTGCAGAGACAGGGATAAATTGCGTGTCACCACCCCAGTCCTCAGGAATCACGTCCTTGGCAGCGAGTTCATTCTTGACTCGATCCGGATCAGCAGCTTCTTTATCCATTTTGTTGATCGCCACCACCAAGGGGACGCCAGCCGCTCGCGCATGCTGCACTGCCTCCTCTGTTTGCGGCATCACACCATCGTCTGCCGCGACTACCAGAATAACAATATCGGTTGACTTCGCCCCACGTGCCCGCATGGCTGTAAAGGCTGCGTGACCGGGCGTGTCGAGAAAAGTGATCATCCCTTGATCGGTTTTCACGTGATAGGCACCAATATGCTGGGTGATACCCCCGGCCTCGCCACTCGCCACCTTAGAAGCACGGATATAATCAAGCAGTGATGTCTTTCCGTGATCGACATGGCCCATAACAGTAACCACTGGAGCGCGCTGCTCTGGCGTTCCTTCCTGACTCGCCAGAGACTCCTCGAGCTTCTCTTCGAGTTCAGTGTCGCTCTTGAGAACCACGTTATGACCAAGCTCTTCCACCACGAGGGTAGCAGTATCTTGATCGATCATCTGGTTAATCGTTGCCATCACGCCCAGTTTCATAAGCTCTTTGATAACGACACCCGCTTTCACAGCCATCTGCTGCGATAGATCACCGACGCTAATGTTTTCCGGCAACGCAACGTCGTAAACAATCTTTTCCGTCGGTTGCTCAAAACCATGCTTATTGGGTTCGTCGCTAGTGCGCTTGCGGCGACCAGCACGCGGCCGAGCGATTCCCGCCTCGGCGGCTTCGAGGTCATTCAGCGATAGATTATGACCGCGCTGTTTGCCTCGCATGCCTGGAATGCTTGACTTATCGAGCTTACCTCGGCTCGGCTTGCGACGGTTGTCGTCGTTTTCACGCCCTGCACCTCGAGTCGGCGCTTCGTGCAGTCGCTTGGGACGTTTATCACCCGAGCCTGGCTCCTTGGCTGCGGCGGCGGCGCTCGCAGCTGCCTCAGCCTCTACTTTTTTCTGCGCGGCTTCAGCCTCGCGAGCAGCCACGGTCTCGGCTAGCTGTTTCTGACGAGCCTCTTCTTCTTGCTTGCGACGGGCTGCCGCACGCTGTCGCAATACCTCTGGATCTAATGAACTGAGGTCCTCTGGCTCAGCGGGCGCCTCATGAACTGGCGCATCTGCCGGCTCCGCAGCATCCGCGGGTGCCTCCACCACAGGCGACTCTTCGGCAACCACTTCAGGCGTGGGTGCTTCAACAACCACTTCATCGACCGCAGCTGCGGGCGCTTCCTCCTGCACCGGCGCTTCGTCGACTTCCGGTCGCTTGACGTAAGTCCGCTTTTTCCTGACCTCGACGTTAATGGTCCGCTTACCGGCGGCACCACCTGCCCTGAGCGTACTTACTGACTTCCGCTTCAAGGTAATCTTTTTGGGCGCCGCCTCGGCCGCACCGTGACTCTTCTTCAAGTGAGCCAACAGGGTACGCTTGTCCTCATCCGACACACCTTGATCCGCAGCGCTATGAGGCAACCCCGCATCTTTCATCTGCGCTAGCAATTTCTCGGGGTCGGTACCGACCGTTTTTGCAAGCTGCTCTACTGTTACTTCGGCCATGTGTAGTTCTCCTATCTCGCTCGGTTTCGTCTGGCTCTATTCACATTGATGTAACTAAGCCGACTCCTCCTCTTCAGCGAACCAAGGTTCACGCGCAGTCATGATTAGCTCTGCCGCCCACTCATCCGTCATTCCCTCAATTTCGAGCAATTCGTCAACGCTCTGCTCAGCAAGATCTTCCATCGTAATGATGCCCATCGACGCCAATACATAGGCTAACTGCTTATCCATACCGCGCATTTCTAGTAAATCCGCAGCTGGCTCATTAGCATCTAGTTCTTCCTCTGACGCAATCGCCATAGTCAGCAATGCATCCTTCGCTCTCGCTCTCAGTTCTTCAGAGATATCCTCGTCGAAACCCTCGATACCCATCATCTCTTCGAGTGGTACGTAGGCAACTTCTTCAACCGTAGTGAACCCCTCTTCGACCAGAACAGCCGCAACATCCTCGTCAACGTCGAGTGCATTCATGAAAGTCTCCATGACTGCGCCAGCTTCAGCTTCTTGTTTTTCTATCGCTTCATCCGTGCTCATGACGTTGATGGTCCAGTCAGTGAGCTCGGACGCCAGACGAACGTTCTGACCACCGCGGCCAATCGCTTGTGCAAGATTGTCCTCTGCTACTGCGACCTCCATCGTGTTGCTGTCTTCATCGACAACAATGGACTCTACCTCTGCAGGCGACATAGCGTTGATGACCAATTGCGCGGGATTGTCATCCCACAAGATAATATCGACACGCTCATTGTCGAGCTCGTTAGAAACAGCTTGTACTCGTGATCCCCGCATGCCAACGCAAGCGCCTACGGGATCGATCCGCTGATCACCGGTCTTGACCGCAATTTTTGCTCGAGAGCCTGGATCGCGCGCCGCAGATCGAATCTGGATAACGCCCTCCGAGATTTCTGGCACCTCGATTTTGAACAGTTCGATCAGCATGTCCCTGCAGGCGCGTGACAAGATCAGCTGCGGGCCTCGAGACTCTGGGTTAATTTCAGTCAGGATGGCGCGAACGCGATCGTTCATTCGAAATGTCTCGCGGCCGACTAGCTCACCGCGGGGGAGCAGACCCTCAGCGTTATTACCCAAATCAAGAATGATGTTGTCCCGAGTTACTTTTTTGACCGTGCCAGCCAATAGCTCACCGATTCGATCCTTGTACTGATCGATTATTTGCGCGCGCTCAGCTTCACGAACCCGCTGAACAATAACCTGCTTAGCTGTCTGCGCAGCGATTCGTCCAAACTCAACATTTTCCACGGTTTCTTCGTGTATGTCGCCGGGCTTCAATGACTCGTCGACCTCGATGGCTTCCTCCGTAGTGAACTGCGTACCCAACAAAGCAAGTTCGGTATCCGGCATCACTAGCCATTTACGCTTTGTGACATAGTCGCCCGATGTGCGATCGATCGTCACCTCGATGTCCGACTCTTCGTCGTATCGCTTTTTAGTAGCGGTAGCTAATGCAAGCTCAATCGCCTCAAAAATTATGTCTTCCGACACCCCTTTTTCGTTCGATACCGCCTCGGCAACCATCAGGATTTCTTTGTTCATGCCCTATCTCACTCTCTTCTGATCGAGCCCTTCAGCTCGATTTACTCGACCGACCGCGCTTCTTCCAACGCCGTCCGCGTCTTCTCAATCCACTGCGGTGTAGGCTCCACTCGCGCCTTATCCACACTGTTCAATGGCAACAAATACTCATGGTCGTCCACCTGAACGATCAGATCGTCACCTTCCAAACCTCTAAACCACCCTCTGAACTTCCGCCTGCCCTCAAAAGGCATGCGAAGCTTTATTTCTATGGGCTCGCCCTTGTAGCTCTCGAACTGCTCGCGCTTGAACACTAGGCGGTCGATCCCCGGCGAAGACACTTCGAGGGTGTACTCGCCAACGAAAGGGTCCTCGACATCTAAAACCCCTCCGATGTGCCTGCTGACGTCAGCGCAATGATCCACGGTGACACCTATCGAGCTATCAATAAACACGCGAAGTGTTGGCCTGCGGTTGGGACTTATCAACTCAAGACCCCATAGCTCATAGCCAAGCATTTCGACCGTTGACTCGATCAGCGCCGCTAACTGTTTTTCCTTACCGCCCAACGTGTTCATCGCCGTCCTCGGCAAATTTCAGACACAAAAAAGCCCCAAACAAGGGGCTTCCTGTAAGCAGTCCAAGTCAGCTGACCTGCACTGAATTGGTAGCGGGGGCCGGATTTGAACCGACGACCTTCGGGTTATGAGCCCGACGAGCTACCAGGCTGCTCCACCCCGCATCAAACTCGCTCTGACGCCCCTTGTTACAACGCATCGCGTTGAAGGCATCTATTTGGAACTCAGTCCAAATAAGAGGTGCGAGAGTGTAATGACGCGGCATCATATCGTCAAGAAAGATGTCGCAGAGAATTTAAAAAAGCCCACGCAAGGTGGGCTAGTAAGTTCTCCCTAGAATCAAAGGACCGATACGCTGTAGACGCTTAAGGTGCCCGACACTTCGTTAGACACCAAGACGTACATGTCATCATCCCGCGTGATGAACTTGATATCCTCTGGTCCCAATGGACCCGCTCCATTAGCTCACCCATCTATGTGCGGGTAGAGCGCGCTCCCAATACTGCCTATGGCTTTACCGGCACGATGGACAACCTGTCGGAGCTACAGCCCAAATGTCACGGTTGGGTCACCACCAAACACGACTGGGTAGAAATCAATGATCAGGGAGTGCAGTTCGTTACTGACCCAGCACTCATGCCTGAATCACCTGCCTGAACCAAAATCTTAGTGAACCAAAACCTCTTTTTTATGCACAAAAAAAGGCGGGACCAGCCCGCCTTGTGTTGTTTAGTTCACCACTAGAAAACAATAGTGACTACGTTGGAACAACTGTCACTGCCTCGAGCATCTCCCTGAGGGCACGCCTGATAGTCATAGACCGCGCCGCCTTTGCTGATTCGGCTATCGGTATAGGCACTGGCACTGCCAGAGTAGACCGCCGTGCTATTTCGATAGAGCGTAATAGCGGCGCCACTAGCATCCCAATTGGCATCGACATTGTGCCAACCTTTTCGCTTATAGCCGCTCGCACTCAAGGAGATCGAGGGTGCGACTTGCTCTGCTGACGTAATCTGTAACGTGTCACTAACAGCGTCACCCGCGCTATTGGTCGCCAGCACTCGATAGAAGTAAGTGGTTAACGACGCTACCGATGAGTCGTTGTAGCTTTGCGCGTTGGTACCTAATGACGCGAGAGACGACCAACTGTTGCCATCGTCGGAGCGCTGCACCGTATAGCTGGTCTCGTTATCGGCATTGTCAGTCCAGCTAACAGCGATAACACCGGGAGTGGACGCATCACCACTAAGCCCGGACGGCGCCTCAGGTAATGTCACGGGCCCAGTATTTGATTCGATAAAGAGCTGAATCTGATCGATGAAAACACTGTCGAGAGCCCGAGCGCCGCGCGCCTGGTTGGTATCGCTCACTCGCACAGTCACCGTGCCCGCAGTCGGCATATCAAAGCCAGTTGAACAGGTCGAGGACGCACCTACTTCTAGTGTGCAGAAGGTTGTGAATCCACCACCGGTGCTATAAGCCAGTTCAAAACGATCACCGTCACTGCTGTTACCCGAGTAACCAGTCACACTCAGCGATGCCGCACCCGAAGGTGATGACAGCGACCATTGATGATCCATGTAGCTATAGCGACGATTACGCTTACCACCCGACTCGCGCTCTCGAATTTGCTCGAGTGAACCGTCTAGATCGAAGGTGCGCGTGAAGTTACCAGCGACAACCGTTCCAGCCAGTGTCGATTCGCTACTAACGAGGATGGTTTGATAGGGCGGCGGCGCATCGGTGGTTGCATCCACGGCATTCGACCAAGCGCTGTCACCCGCAGAATTGCGAGCGCGCACTCGATAGTTGTAGAGCGTTTCACCTGCTAGACCGGCATCTTCGAAGCTCGTTGAGTTCGAAGACGTGGTACTCGACAGCAACTGCCCATTGCGCTCGATCTGAAATACCGACTCGTTATCGGAATTATCAGACCAGGTCAATGAGATAGTGCTATCCGAAGTTGCCGTCACTGAAAGCCCAGACGGCGCTGCCGGAGGTGTCGGTGGCTCGCCGCCTTCCATTGCTGCCGCAGCATTTGCGATACCACCAGTGGTGGTCACACCCTGCATCGATGCCGCCGGTCGCGCCGTCGCGTAGAGATGATCAATCACCTGCTGATAATTCCAGCTGGGAAATTCACTGCGAATCAAAGCCACCACACCCGTCACGTTTGGAGTCGCCATAGAGGTACCGCTATTCCAAACGTAGCCATCGTTAATATAGGTGCTTGCAATGTCCACACCGGGAGCACCGATATCCACCGAGACCGCACCGTAGTTAGAAAAGCCTGCGATCTGGTCCCGATTATCGGTAGCCGCTACCGAAACCACATTGGGCAGATTGTAGTTGGAGGGGTAGTGGGGGCCGCTGTCGTTATTATCTCCAATACCATCACTCCCACCATTGCCTGCTGCAGCCAGGAAAATATGATCCGCATCCCTAGCGGCTGAAATCGAGTCATAGAGCGCTTGCGAGAAACCACCGCCACCCCAACTGTTGTTAGAGATGATCGCACCCATCTGCACGGCGTAGTCGAGCGAGGCAATACCATCCGAGGTAGAGCCACCTTGAGGCCCTAAGAATCGCAGCGCCATGGTTTTGCACTGGTGGACAACACCTGCAATACCGATCGAGTTATTGGTATCGGCACAGATCGTCCCGGCAACGTGTGTACCGTGACCGCCCTCATCCATGGGGTCACCATCGTCGCTGTAGAAGTCATAGCCATAGACGTCGTCGACAAAGCCATTGCCATCATCATCGACACCATTGCCTGGCACTTCACCAGAATTCACCCACATATTGGCGGCTAGGTCGGGGTGGTCGTACTGAACCCCTAATTACAGCGATAATAAGGTTGGGGTCTCCTGTTTGGATATTCCAAGCTTCGACCACATCCATATCAGCATCAGCCACACCGGTGGTTCCGTTAATCGACTGGCCGGTGTTTTCAATGGCATAAAGCAGGCCGTAATACTGGTCGTTGGTCGCAGCCTGCACCAAATAGTCGGGCTCGGCATATTCGACAAAAGGAAGCTTAGAGAGACGCTTGACCGCACGACTGACCGATTGATTTGGCTTTAGCTTGAGTTTTTCCAGGTTCTTAATAATGCCATAGCCTCGTTTTGAGGCCGCATTGACTAATCCTCTGACTCGCGCTTTCTGGCTCGCCTTCGCGGATGGCTTGAACTTCACCAAAACCGAATCGGGCGCATAGCCACCAGACGCATGAGGCACCAGGGCAACGTTCGGCAACTCTTCAGCTTGCGCACGAGCCTGTCCAGACATTAATAGGCAAACGAATGAAAGAAGAACAATAAAGATCGATCGGGAGCGCATGACGCACCTCCTTATGGTGCCGACCCAGTCCCATCCTCTCCCTGGTATCGGCGCTCTCAGAAGTGCATCCTTGAGATTTCAGCCTAGCTCGCGATCAGGGCGCTTTCAATTGCATTTGTAGTATTTTTGTCGCGGTTAACCCTAAAGTGTGACTTTTGCCACGTTTTCTGCCTCGTCGGCATCGGCTGCGTAACGTGACTCACCTTGCTTCCTTTCCAGAATGGGTCAACTCGAACGCGTTGCAGTTATGAAGCATCTAGGCCGTCTGCACCTTCGCGGTTTTCTTGCAACTGTAGGTACATCCTTGCCAGCGAGGGTACATCAGCAAGCAATTGCTGATATGTTTGAAGCACATAATCGCCTGACGCTAACAAAGTGTAACTGTCATTATGGATACCACGAATCAAACAATAACCGCGATAGCGGGTGTGACGGTGGGGCAAGATACCGATCTTAAAAACCTCACTGGTGTAACCGTGATTAGATTTGCTGACCCGGGCGCCGTTGCGGGCGTATCGGTCATGGGTTCAGCCCCTGGCACGCGCGAGACTGATCTGCTTGACCCCTTCAACCTTGTTGATACCGTCAATGCAATCGTGCTCACCGGTGGCAGCGCCTTTGGCCTCGCCGCTGCTACTGGGGTAGTCAGTGTACTTGAGGAGGCTGGCTCAGGGCTTTCCGTGGCTCAGGGTCAGGTAGTACCAATCGTGCCCGCTGCTGTCATATTCGACCTCGGTGTCGGGAATCCGACAGTCCGACCCGATGCTGACGCGGGAGAGCGCGCAGCCCGATGTGCTAGCGGTCAGCCAGTCGACATGGGCAACGTTGGTGCTGGCACAGGTGCCACAGTTGGGAAGCTAAAAGGCTCAGCTCGAGCCACCAAGGGTGGACTCGGGTCTTCGCTCATCGGCTTGCCAGACGGCAAACTAGTGGGTTGCCTCGTCGTAGTAAACGCAGTTGGTGAAGTCAGAGATCCATCCAACGGCACCACTCTAGCCGGGATTAGAGGTAATCAAGAAGGCGAGTTTTTGAGTTCAGTCGCGGCCATTACGGGAGGCCCTTCAAGTGAGGTGCTTCCCGGCACCAACACCACGATTGCGGCTATTGTGACTAACGTGTCAATGACAAAAACTCAGCTCACCAAAGTCGCACAGATGGCGCATGACGGTATGGCCCGTGCCATCAATCCAGTTCACACGCAATTTGATGGCGACACCGTTTTCGCCGCATCTACCAAAACGTCCCCCATCGAATCAGATCTGTCGCCCGCTGATACTGTTAACCAAATCGGTACGGCGGCAGCCGAGGCCCTGTCAAAAGCGATTGTTCTCGCGGTAAAGCACGCTGAGACCATCGATGAAATTCCGAGTGGAGTTGACTGGAGCGTCTAGTGGGTTTTGACCACTCAGAGTGGCACTGATTGCTGACGCGTATTTCCCCAGGGCCAGTTCGTCCAAAGCACAAAAGGCGCGTCCATCAAGTAATAAATCCTTTTATAGGGTGGCTCGGAATTCTTGTCCTGGTCCACCGTTACGCTGCCTAATCGCTCTCTAGTTTTGCGTATAATTGTAATAACAGTTAGCTCGATAAACGAGCGTAAGTGCAGCGCAAGCGATAAGCTCCGTTGAATACGCAGTCGATCCGACTTAAAAGCAGAGACGATGATATGACTCGAGTACTAAATTCTACCATCCTCACCTGGTTGCTAGCGTCACCAGCATCCTTTGCGGAGGAGACGATCAACGACATACAGAACTACTTCCCGCTGCCTCTTTCAATTGGCACATCCGGGCAACCCAATCCCCAGCAATTCAAAGAGATTCGGGCGGCAGGTTTTGATGTCGTGGTGAATCTTGCGATGCCTGACTCGGACAACGCGCTTGTCAATGAAGGCACCTTGGTCAGCGAAAACGGTATGACTTACGTTCACATCCCAGTGCCTTGGGACGCACCGGATGCAAACCACCTCGCTCAGTTTTTTGGCGTGATGGATGCAATGGTTACTCGGGATAAAAAGGTTTGGGTGCATTGCGCTGCCAACTACCGCGCATCGGCTTTTACCTACAAATACCTCACTATGAGTCGACGCTTGAGCGAACCCGAGTCAACCACACCGTTATTGACCAAATGGTTGCCCTACATGGATGAGACCTGGCAAGGCATCATGCAGATGACCCCGTCAGAGCTTGGTATCGACTTGGGAGCTCCCTAAAAAGAGTGCACAGCCGGACACAAAAAAGCCCCAAATTCGGGGCTTTTTCTTACTCATTGATACTTTTTCTTACTCATTGATACTTGGTGCGGAAGGCGGGAACCAAATCCAGTTAAAAGCTAGATTTCAAGCCAGTATTTAAGCCATTTCTAAACTGAAAATCTTCAATTCCTGACAAGATTCCTGACAAGAAGATAAAAATCTAAGCAAAATCTAGGGACGGGGGAGGTCAACACCGTTAGCTATCACTATTGGTTCTGCCCAGACACATAAAACGCCAATTTGAAAAAAGTAGGTCTTGAGAGACAGCGCCATAATTCTTCTAG
>NTKA01000058.1 GCA_002456975.1 Halieaceae bacterium MED-G27 | reverse complement strand
TTCGTTCGTTTGCGCTCAGAGGGCGCCATTGAGGCAGGAAGAAGAGGCGCTAGCGCTGTTCTAATCCGATCGATAGGAACAGACAGCCATCGCATGCCTCACACCGGGCACATGAGCTACGCCAAGGACGTGAATCCGATTCCAATTGCCGCGCTGTCCAACCCAGATGCCGATCAGCTAGAGCGAATGGCTTCTCGGGGCGAGCCTATTCAGATCCGTATGACGATCACGCCGACGTATACCGGAGCGGTGCCAAGTGGCAATGTGGTAGCCGATCTACCAGGCTCCGATCTCGCCAATGAGGTTGTAGTTATCGGCGGGCATTTAGATAGCTGGGATCTAGGCACTGGTGCTATCGACGATGGAGCAGGCGTGGCCATCACTATTGAGGTACTGCGACGCCTAAAGGAAGCTGATCTGAATCCTAGGAGAACGATCAGGCTGGTGCTTTGGGGCGCTGAGGAGGTTGGATTGCTGGGTGGGTATGCCTATGCTGATCGCTACAAGACAGAATTACGCAAACACGTTATTGGCACCGAAAGCGACTTTGGTGCAGGACGCATCTGGAAAATAACTCGCGATGTCTCCGATGAGGCGGCACCGGTAGCTGATCACATCGCACAGTTGGTAGAGCCTCTTGGTATTGCTCCGGGTGCGAAAAATATCCGTGCGAGCGGACCCGATCTGACACCTCTCAATGCATTAGGCTTTCCTGGGTTTAGGTTCGTGCAAGACGGCACTGACTACTTTGATTTGCATCACACCCATGATGATACGCTGGATAAAATTGATCCGGACAATTTGGATCAAAACGTAGCGGCTTATCTGGTATTTGTTTGGGTTGCAGCCAACAGCGATGTCAGCGATTGGGGTTGGCAAGACTGAGCTAAAAACGCCACTGTGCGGTGGTGTGAAAGACATCGGTAGTAAAAAATTAACTGCTAATGCTTCCTGCTACCGCCTAAAGTGGTCAGGAGATAAGACATTGGATTTGGAAAAAATAGGCTCGGAGTGAAGCGCTATGCGCGATATGAGTTTTTCTACCGCGCTATTACTAGCGCCTTTAGCTTACACGTTACACCACTTCGAAGAACACATTCTCTTTAATTTCCGAGAATGGCGGCTGTTGTACTTTCCAGATTCAAATGCGCTGTCAACTGAAATTATTTTCATGATTTTGACTGCCATCACCTTACTCTATGTGTTGTTGCATAATCTTTTTGAGAGTAGGGCTACTGCGATGTCAGTCCTTCTGTTTCTGATGGCTACTCAGGTCCAGAATTCGCTCTTTCACCTCGGTGCAACCCTATATTTTTGGGATTTCAGCCCTGGGTTGTACACCGCATTGCTGCTTTATCTTCCGGTTAATTTTCTTATTGCTTTAAAAGCGTTTAGGGAGTCTTGGGTCACTGCGAAATCGCTGTTGGTTCTATTTTTCGTCGGAGGCACTAGCTTTTGGTTTTTCGAGGTCTTTGGCCCCATTGTTATTGGCATAACAGTTTTAAGCACACTTATCTGGATCCTAGTCGACCGAGAGAGAGACTCCACGACTGTGTAGGCTACTATGAGTCTTGTTAGCGGGAGCGAGTAATTAAGTCGCGCGAGATTTAGGCGATGTTTCTGCGGTTTGGTGAGCCAAGGACATATTTATCCGCAGCTGTCTCCCAGCGGCTTAGCCTATTCACGGGGCCTACACGCTGCGCGCTTTGGCGTCCAAACTTTGCGCTAGGCAAAGTCTGTCGAACCAACCGGGGATCTCACCCTCACCCTGTTAAGGGCGAAAAAAAACCGCCCCGAGGGACGGTTTCAAATTGGCGGTGGGCCAGGGATTCGAACCCCGGGAACCTCTCGGTTCAACGGTTTTCAAGACCGCCGCTTTCGACCACTCAGCCAGCCCACCAAACTTGTAGCCCGGCCTTGCCGGGCGAAGCGCCGCATTATAGCGATGAACCTTAGTTCTTCAAGCATCTGCAGCGATATCGTTAGAAGTTGTTGCCTCACCATCAGACTCTGTCATTGACTCGCCGTCAGGTCTAGGGCCTCTGGGATCGTTAGCTGCCCGAGGTGCACTCGAAACAACAGCTTCAGCATCAGGTGCCACCACCTCTGAAAACAACGTCAAATTGAGGCTCGCCACAGCTACCTGAGTAACAGGCACCGGAGCCATTCTGGGATCGTTGACCGCACGACCATCGTCTCCGATTCCGCTGGTATCGTGAACCTCATCAACAGGTGCTGCAGATTTTTCTGGTTCATTGACTGTAGCTTTTGCCGTTGTTCTCGTAGGTTTATCCTCCAAAACTGGCTCGCTGCTTTCGACCGTGGCAAAGATATCGGGGGCATTATCCGAAGTGGCCTCAGATTGTTCGGTAGCAACGACGGCCTCGAGTGTCGCGGTGTCAAGGACTGAGTCAGACGCCGCGTCAACGGCCTCTTGAGCTACTTCAGTAACTTCTGGCTTCGGTCCGCGACGGCGGCGTCGACGGCCCTCACCGCGTTGATTTGCGGGTCTGTGCCTGGGCTCTTGCGTATCTTCAGCAGCGGGAGCCTCAGAAGTCTCTTCAGTGTCGAGAGCCTGTGCCGAAGATTCTGCATTTACCTCTGTACTGTTCTCAGAACCATTACGACGTCGTCCACCGCGCCGACCCCTGCGGCGGCGGCGCTTTTGCTCGCCTGATTCATCAGTCGATGCATTGTCCGCGGCCACCGCTGGTGTTGGTTCAGCTTCTGTCACCTCAGCTTTGGCTTCCGCAGGCTGAGGTCCTCGTCTGCGCTGTCTATTACCTTTGCTGTTTGAGCTGCTGCCCGAATTCCCTCCACGGCGGTTATTCGATTTGGGCTTGGCTTCCTTTTTGCCGTCCTCAGCGTCGGGCATAGGCGCGAACAAAGCCGCCCAAAGCCGAGTGATGAGCCCAGGCTTTTGCACCTCAGGAGCCTCGATCTTTTCTTGCTTCGAGGCTTTGGCTTTTTCTGGCTTTGCTTCAACCGCTGGCGGTGGTGCATCGGGTGTCACCCCACGGACCAACGCTTGTGGGGCCGCTGCAGCTTCCTGCTCTGGACGAGTACCCGTCTCTTCGGCATAACCAGCAAGATCAATTTCGAAACTTTCGCTTTGATCCTCACTTATCTCATCGTCGCGCAAGCGGATAACATCGAAGTGTGGCGTTTGCATATTAGGGTTTGGAATGACCACAACACGAACTCGCGTCGATTGTTCGATGTCTGCCACTGTGGATCTTTTTTCATTCAGCAGGAAAGCGGAGACGTCGACTGGGACAATAACTCGGACCTCCGCAGACCGCTCCTTCGACGCTTCTTCCTGAATCAGTCGCAGGATGGCAAGCGCAAGGGACTTGGTATCCCTTATCGATCCTTGACCGGTGCAGCGCGGACACACCATGCCGCTCGTTTCGCCCAGAGACGGCCGGAGGCGCTGTCTCGACATCTCCAGCAATCCAAACCGCGAGATCCGTCCCAGTTGGACTCTGGCCCGATCAATTTCGAGCGCGTCTCTCATCCGGTTCTCGACTGCTCGCTGGTTTTTCGATGCGTGCATATCGATAAAGTCGATCACTACCAAGCCGCCCATATCGCGCAAGCGCAATTGGCGGGCAATTTCGTCGGCGGCCTCGAGGTTGGTTTGAAGCGCGGTTTGCTCGATATCGCTACCTTTCGTCGCCTTGGCGGAGTTGATATCGATGGAGACTAGTGCCTCGGTTGGATCAATGACGATTGAACCACCGGAGGGCAATCGGACCTCGCGCTGAAAAGCACTTTCGATCTGGCCTTCCACCTGAAAGCGATTAAACAGGGGCAAGGTATCATCATAAGCCTTGATTCGATTTTGGTACTTCGGCATGACCGAGCTTACAAAATCCAGTGCTTGGCGATGCGCATGCGCCTCGTCGATCAATACCTGATCGATGTCGTCTTTCAGGTAATCGCGGATAGCGCGGATAATGACGTCACTCTCTTGGTAGAGCAGGGTAGCCGGCTGGCTGCTCGTGGCTGCCTCTGAAATGGCCTCCCAGAGCTTCAGCAGATAATTTAAGTCCCACTGGAGTTCTTCAGCACTGCGACCAACGCCAGCAGTCCTAATAATGACGCCCATGCCATCCGGGATTTCAAGTTGGGCAAGTGCGCCTCTCAGCTCACTGCGGTCATCGCCCTCGATTCGGCGCGAAATACCACCTGCCTTCGGATTATTGGGCATCAACACCATGTAACGCCCGGGCAAGCTGATGTAGGTAGTCAAAGCAGCACCCTTGGTGCCTCGCTCTTCCTTGTCCACTTGCACGATAATCTCGGCGCCTTCCTTGATTGCGTTCTTTACCCGGGGTTTGCTATCGCCATCGGGCGCTGACGTGCGGTGGTATTCTCGAGCAATCTCTTTCAGCGGTAGAAAGCCATGACGTTCAGCGCCGAAATCGACAAAAGCGGCTTCTAGGCTGGGTTCTACGCGAGTAACTTTGGCTTTATAAACGTTGGCTTTTGTTTGGATCCGCGCTCTATTTTCGATATCGAGATCGTAAAGCCGTTGGCCGTCGACGAGCGCAACACGAACTTCCTCGCGCTCCGTGGCATTTATTAACATTTTTTTCATGAATCAGGTCCTTGGACGACCCGATAGCAGGCGAGCGTACATACACCACGACAACCTCCAGATCTGCATCTGGTTGTCTTTCGCTACGATATGTCTACGAGACGCCCTCTAGCGCCTCTTCTAATTCCTCACCGCGCTATCGAATCGCGGTTACTATTGGCCGTGTTAAAGCTGCCTAGAAACAATCTTTCACTGTGTTTCAGCGCTACACATGGCGGTTCGGCTCAGGCGGTGTGGAATGCGCAGTTTTCTGTGCGCTAGGTTCGCAAATTAAGTGGCACCGGCGTAAGCTGGCGAGAAGCATAACACATGCGACGCCAAGAGCACTAAAAAGATCACCGTGACCGAACCTCCCCGAACCGCCACTTACCTAGAAGTGTCAGATGCTGAATCTGGACAACGGCTCGATAATTTTTTACTCAGGAAGCTATCCGGAGTGCCCAAGACCCGAATCTACCGAGCCATTCGCAAGGGCGAAGTGCGTGTCGATAAGGGAAGAGCAAAACCCGAGCGAAAATTGGCGGCTGGCGAAATCATCAGGATTCCGCCCATCGGTAGTGTAGAGCCCCCGGCCAAAGCAACAGCACCTGCCCGATGGCATCAGAGAATCGCCCAAAGTGTGGTCTACGAGGATAAAGGAATGCTGATCGTGAACAAGCCTACGGGGCTAGCAGTGCACGGTGGCAGTGGTATCGACTTTGGTTTGATCGAAACCTTGCGTCAGCAAATGCCAGAGCAACCTTATTTAGAGCTGGTGCACCGTCTTGACAGAGATACATCGGGCTTGGTCATGGTTGCCAAGCGTGCATCGGTACTGCGAGAGCTTCATGATTTGTTGAGAAATAACGGTATCGATAAGCGCTACCTTGCTCTGGTCGCTGGTAAGTGGCCAAGTCACCTGGCGAGAGTACAGGCCAAGCTCGGAAAATCAGCCTTATCGTCGGGCGAACGCATGGTCAGGGTGGACGCTTCCGGGAAGGCGAGTGTGACTGATTTTAAGGTGGTTGAACGCTTATTTGGCGCCACTTTGGTTGAGGCAAAGCCCGTCACAGGACGGACCCATCAAATACGTGTACACGCACAACACGCGGGACATCCAATATTGGGAGACGTTAAATACTCAGATGACATCCAATTGGCGACTGCACGAGAAGCCGGACTCCGCAGACTATTCCTGCACGCTCATGCACTGAGATTTGAGTTGGACGGAAAAACTATTCAGGCTAGAGCCGAACTAGATGGGGAGCTTAGCGCGGTTTGCAACGGGCTTTCCATGGCCAACTAGGGCTTAGGGGACTAAAAAGCCTAGATCACGTAATACCTTAGACAATGCAATGAGCGGCAATCCCTCGAGTGCCGTCGGATCACTGGAGTCGATCCGTTCAATCATCGCGATACCCATCGCTTCCCACTTAAAGGCCCCAGCGCAATCGAGTGGCTGATCGTGAGCGATATACCGCTCGACCTCTGCGAGTGAATAGTCGCGCATTACAACATTGGTGATGATTACCTCTGTGAATTGAGCTGCCGTATCCGTATCCAAAACCGAAAGAGCCGTGAAAAATCGCAGCGATGCACCCGACATCGCCAGCAATTGATCTCGCGCAGCATGGAAGCTTCCCGGCTTATGGAGTTGCACATCACCCAACATGGCCACTTGATCCGAGCCAACCACAACAAATCCCGGCTTGGCGCAGGTTAGTGCTTTATCAGTAGCTAATCGCACAGACAACTCCTCGGGCACCTCCATTGGCAACGAAGACTCGTTGACACCCGGGGTCGCCGTTTCGAAAGGTATGCCAAGGCGTTCGAGTAACGCTTTTCGGTAGGGCGATGACGACGCGAGCAGTAGCGATTTGTGTGGCACAGACACCCTAATCTCCGTAACTTTTTCCTAGCTGTGGATTTTGACAGTACCGCCACCGAAACGTATAGTCCGCCGCCATGTCAAATGATGCTCTTCCTCGGCAAGCTGAACTCAGGCAATGGTCGGCACGCGAGATCGACGCTGAAGGCAATGTCGGTTTAGATAAAATGCCCCGTCTCGCGACGGCAGTGGTCGACGCAGCGGGGCCGGCGACGGCGGTGTTAAAGTGCAGTAAAGACCAGCAGGGTCGCTATCTCGTCAGAACTAGGGTCGAGATGAATGTGCTTATGACGTGTCAGCGATGTCTAGAGCCCTGCGATGTGCTTTTGGGCACGGATAGCGTTCTAGCCTGCGTTTGGGACGATGTCACGACAGGAGAGTTGCCTGCGGAATACGATCCACTGGTGACGGGCGACGTAACAGACCTGCATGAGTTGATAGAAGACGAGTTATTGTTGGCGGTACCAGCGGTAGCGATGCACAGCACCGAGGAGTGCCAGGCGCTGAGCGTTAAGACGACAGACGACGTCATTGGTGAAGAGGTCGAGACGACAACCCGGCCTTTCGCAGGACTAAGCGAGCTTTTGGGGAGCTCAGACACAAATTAAATACGCGCCTCAGTTTTTGGGGGGCATTTAGGGAGTTAGCTATGGCAGTTCAGCAGAACCGTAAAACTAGATCACGCCGCGGTATGCGACGTTCGCACGACGCATTGGGCTCTTCGACATTAACGGTCGATAGCACGTCCGGCGAGACCCGCCGACGTCATCACGTTAGCGCTGATGGTTTCTACAAGGGAAACAAAGTAATCAATACAGGCAGCGACGACTAATCCAATGTCTTCGCTGGGAATGATCTTCCCGGGCCAGGGGTCTCAGAAAGTTGGGATGCTGGCTGACGCCTCCGAGCGCTTTCCGATAGTTTCGGAAACATTTTCCGAAGCAAGCAACGCGCTGGGTTACGACCTGTGGCAGCTTGTGTCGTCAGGGTCTTCAGAGCAACTTGGCTTAACCGAGTTCACACAGCCTGCAATCCTTACAGCCAGCGTCGCGCTGTACCGCTCGTGGAGAGAGGCGGGTGGTGCATCCCCAAAAATCGTTGCCGGGCACAGCTTGGGAGAATACTCAGCTCTCGTCACTGCCGGTGTCTTAACGCTTACAGATGCGGTAGATCTTGTCCGGCAACGCGGAGCCGCCATGCAAGCCGCGGTTCCTGTTGGCGTGGGAGCTATGGCTGTAGTCTTAGGTCTCGACGATGACGTTGTTAGCGATACATGCGCGTCGATCAGCGACGAAAAAAGTTTTGTCGGAGGGGTCAATTTCAACGCTCCAGGGCAAGTAGTGGTAGCGGGACACACGGCTGCGGTTGAGGCTGCTAGCGCCGCTCTTCAGGAGTCCGGCGCTCGGCGTGTAATGCCACTACCCGTGAGCGCACCTTTTCACACCCCCTTAATGCAGCCAGCGGCTGAAGTCTTGACCGATGCTTTCGAAAAGGTGACATGGTCGGAACCGGAATTCCCAGTGGTTAGCAACGTTGACGGTCATATTCAGGTCACAGCTAGTGACATTAAGACAATGCTAGTGAAGCAAATTTGCGCGCCGGTATTATGGACGAAGTGTATGAGCACCATCAAAGCGATAAGTTGCACGCAACTGTTGGAAGTAGGCCCAGGTAATGTGTTGGCTGGACTCGCTAAGCGAATCGATCGTGGTTTGCCCTGCGTCAGCATCGAAGCCCCGGACACACTTGAATCAAATCTGTCCCAAGCGTAAGGAAACCTGCCAATGAATGACAGCGCAGCAAAAGTAGCGATTGTTACGGGCGCTACCCGAGGTATTGGACGCGCCATTGCAGTTGAGCTTGCTGGCATGGGCCATCAGGTATATGGCACGGCCACATCTGAGGCGGGGGCGAACACCATCAGTGACACCCTAGGCTCGACTGGTGGCAAAGGTCTCGTTCTCGACGTCAGCGATGCCGATGCCTGTCGGGACGCGGTGGCTGCCATAACGGCCGAGGCCGGCGCACCAACCATTTTAGTTAACAACGCCGGCATCACTCGCGATAACTTAATGATGCGAATGAAAGACGAAGAGTGGCATGACGTTATTGGTACCAACTTGAGTCCGCTATTTACCATGAGCAAGGCGTGCCTTCGTGGTATGACCAAAGCGCGATGGGGACGAATTATTACTATTTCATCAGTCGTGGGTAGTATGGGGAACGCGGGTCAGGCGAATTACGCCGCCAGCAAAGCGGGTGCTGAGGGAATGTCTCGTGCAATGGCCAAGGAGTTAGGGTCTCGAGCTATCACCGTCAACTGCGTCGCCCCGGGATTCATCGATACTGATATGACAAAAGTGTTGACTGATGACCAGAGAAGCATGATGTTAAATCAAATTCCTCTGGCAAGGCTCGGAGAGCCCCAGGAGATTGCGGCAGTGGTTGCTTTCCTTGCGAGCGACGCGGGGGCGTATATCACCGGTGAAACTATTCACGTCAACGGCGGAATATATGTGTAATGCGACAAATGTGGGTTTTTTTCCTCGAATATATGAGTAAAATCCCGCGCAAATCGGTCTAAGGGCCAACATCAACTGGAAAAACTACAAAGGGAACGTCATGAGCAACATTGAAGATCGCGTTAAAAAAATCGTGGCCGAGCAGCTGGGTGTAAAAGAAGACGAAGTAAAAACTGAATCTTCTTTTGTTGATGATTTAGGCGCGGACTCGCTTGACACAGTGGAGTTGGTAATGGCGCTGGAAGAGGAATTCGATACCGAAATCCCAGACGAAGAGGCCGAGCAAATTACAACGGTCCAACTGGCGATTAATTACATTAACGAAAATCTCGCCTAACCCTCATACAGGATCGACGGCGAAAGGCCGCTCCACCGTGAGCGGCTTTTTTTATGGTGGTATGCTCAGTAACTGAGGGGGCAGACAGGTTGGGGGCAGTTAAGCATGGCTGATAGACGCGTCGTAGTGACCGGTGTGGGTGCCGTTACGGCCCTAGGACTCGATGTTCAGAGAACCTGGGATGGGATTTGTAACGGTAAAAACGGCGTTTCAACAATCGAACATTTTGATGCCAGTGCATTTAGCACCCGATTCAGTGCGAGTTTGAAAGACTTTTCGAGTGAAGGGTTTCTAGAAGCGCGTGACGCCAAACGCATGGACCCGTTTATTCAATATGGCATGGTGGCGGGCATTCAGGCTATGCTGGACTCAGGGTTCGAGGTTGACGAGGAAAACCAAGATCGTATTGGTTGCACTGTCGGTGCCGGCATCGGCGGTATCGGCTCTATCGAAAACACATCGCTAATCCTAGACAAGACTGGGCCCAGGCGAATTTCCCCATTCTTCGTCCCCGGATCCATCATCAATATGGTGTCTGGCAACCTGTCGATTCGCTTCAATTTGCGGGGACCCAACTTGGCATTGGTGACTGCCTGTACCACAGGCACGCACAGTGTCGGTCTCGGTGCCCGCCTCATTGCATGTGGTGACGCCGATGCGATGCTAGTTGGTGGGGCTGAAATGGGCACGAGTCCGGTAGGGCTGGGAGGATTTGCCGCGGCGAGAGCATTGTCGACACGTAATGATGATCCGCAGACAGCATCTCGGCCCTGGGATAAAGACCGAGATGGCTTCGTTTTGGGTGATGGGGCAGGCGTTTTACTATTGGAGTCACTAGAGAGTGCGGAGAAGCGTGGAGCAAAAATTTATGCTGAGCTCACTGGCTTTGGTATGAGCGGTGATGCTTATCACATGACTTCCCCACCAGAAGATGGCCGGGGCGCGGCCCAGGCCATGCGCAATGCGCTACGAGATGCTCGGATCGATGCTGACCAGATCGACTACATCAACGCTCACGGCACATCGACATCTTCGGGTGATGTAGCTGAAACCACTGCGATCAAGAGCGTTTTTCAAAGTCACTCGCAGAATCTCGCCGTCAGTTCGACCAAATCGATGATAGGGCACCTGCTGGGTGCCGCCGGTGCGGTTGAAGCGATTTTCTCGGTGCTGGCGATCCGTGATGGCATTGCGCCACCAACCATCAATCTAGAGAACCCAGATGAGGGTTGTGATCTCAACTATGCAGCTGGGACCGCACAAGAGCGCACCATTAACACGGTGATGTCTAACTCTTTCGGATTTGGTGGTACCAACGGCACGCTGATCTTCCGGCGATTTCAGTAGCGTTTGTCAGCCACGGGAATCGCGGTAGTGATCAAGCGCATTCTCTTCTGTATCGGTTTAGTGCTCCCGATTTTACTCGGCGCCGCATGGCATTGGTCGAGCACTTCGATTAACCGACCACTTTCCATTACCGAACCGACGACTGTCATCGAAGCGAAGGCTGGCGATGGTCTCATCAAGGTACTAGCGCGGCTCGAGCGGCTCGGCTTAATACCATCGGCCCGAGCTTCCCGGCTCGCACTGCGAATCCAAGGCCATAGCGTCAACCTCAAGGTCGGAGAATATGAGTTGCAGCAAGGTGATACCTTGCTTGAACTACTGGGCCGGTTTGAACGCGGCGACGTTGTTCTCTACCCAGTGACCATTCCAGAGGGTGTCACGTTTGATTGGATGCTGACCTACCTGAAAAGCCTAGACTTTATCCGTCATACGCTTACCGGTCCCGATGATGCGCAACTCAAGTCCTATCGGTTCGCTGCTGACTATCTCGAAGGCCAATTTCTGCCAGAAACTTATTTTGTAACGAGAGGAGAAACGGATGTTTCAGTCCTCGATCGCAGCTTCACAGCCATGCAGCAGACGCTGTCAGCAGTCTGGTCGAGCTGTGACCCCAAAACCCCTTTAAAATCGCCTCAGGAGGCGTTGATTTTGGCTTCGATTGTCGAGCGGGAAACCGGCGTACCCAACGAGCGACCCCAGATTGCGGGTGTATTTACCCGCCGTCTGACAAAAGGGATGAGGCTTCAAACAGATCCCACCATCATTTATGGCCTTGGTGATAACTACGATGGCAATCTTCGAAGAGTGCATCTCAACGATACAAAGAACCCCTACAATACGTACTTAATAAAAGGGTTACCGCCAACACCGATTGCTTTGCCCGGTACTGCGGCCATCTCAGCGGTGTGCAATCCAACGACTGACGACTCGCTGTATTTCGTAGCCAAAGGCGATGGCAGTCATGCCTTTAGTGCAACTCTAGGTGAGCACAACCGAAATGTGAGACGCTATCAGCTTAATCGTCGCAGCAACTATCGATCGAGCCCAGCACCATGACTGTATCAACTAGAGGCAAGTTCATTACCCTAGAGGGCGGCGAGGGGGCAGGGAAGTCAACGGCAAAGGCGTTTATTGCGGAGACTCTCGAATCTAAAGGTATCGACTTGGTTGAGACACGTGAACCGGGGGGTACCGAGCTTGGCGAAATCGTTCGCAATCTTCTCCTATCAACTGAGTTAGAACCATCGGTCACCACAGAGCTTCTACTGATTTTCGCCTCGCGAGCACAGCATCTAAGCGAGGTGATAGAACCTGCGCTGGCGGCAGGCAAGTGGGTCCTCTGTGATCGCTTTACTGATGCCACCTATGCCTATCAAGGCTATGGTCGCGGCTATGACCTCGGTGACATAGCGATATTAGAACGCCTCGTGC
>NTKA01000057.1 GCA_002456975.1 Halieaceae bacterium MED-G27 | reverse complement strand
TCGTCATTGGGCCATTCGCGATGAGCAGCGTGGAGGGATTCGAGGTGGCAAAAAACTACCGCAATTGATGAGGTTTGGCGCAGCATCGGGAGCGGGTGCACCCGCGATCACGTCGCCTGACGGGGAGACAAAGTCAGCATCCGACGATGACATTAACGCTTGGCTTTCCGCGAAGCTAGCCCACCCGGTGTCGCTCTGGCCTTTGTTGCCCAAGGAGCAACTCGAGCACTATCGTCGAGGGCCTCCAGATGATGAGGATTTTGAGGCAGAATTGCGAGCCGTGTTTGGCCGACTTCCCCACGAGCCAATTCCTGACCTAACGCCGTTTATCGAGGTGCTGGAGTACGAGTCACCCCCAGGTACTTACTTTGATGCTTTTCCGTTGATGGTAATGAGCAAGCAATCACTGGCAACGATGCAAAAGAATAATCCCGCCTCTCGGTTCGATACTCGCCGATTTCGTCCTAACCTGCTGATCGATTGTGTGGGTGACGAGCACCCGTTTCCAGAGCAGCAATGGGTCGGCAAGCAATTGCGCATTGGCGAGGTGATACTTGATATCGCATACACCTGCCCTCGGTGTTCGATGGTGACACAACCGCTCGAGGAGTTACCTCAGGATACTGGGATTATGCGAGCACTGGTGGAGCAGGCCGAGGGCAACTTGGGTGTCTATGCTAGGGTGATTCACCCTGGCAGCGTAAGTGTAGGAGACTACGTCAGCGTTGATTTTGAAGTGTAGCGCCTAGCTCTGACTCGACGGAAGATTTGTCCGCCGAGTCTTGGGAGACAGTAAGGCATGCCACCAGACCATCAATCATCACCAACCCAATGACTGAGGTATCGTAATCCCTCGGAAGGGTTTCGATGAGAAGTGTGTCCGACAGGCGATAGTGAGAATAGTCGTGACCGCAGGTGGATGTTACTTGCAGGCGAGATAATGAGAGAACATAGGATTAGGCATGGAGATAGATCCAATCAAGGCGGGCTTCGACGCTCGCAAGCTAGCGAGAATTTCGCAGCATCTGAATGAGAACTATATCGGCCCGGGGAAAATTACCGGTTGCCAGGTAATGGTTGCGCGACACGGTGTTCCAGCCTATTTCGATTCGCTTGGGTTGATGGATCGTGAGCGCGATAAGCCCCTGCGTGATGACACCATTTTTCGCATTTATTCGATGACTAAGCCGCTGACGTCGGTTGCACTCATGATGCTTTGGGAGGAGGGCCGTTTTCAGCTAAGTGACCCGGTTTACAAATTCATACCGTCGTGGGCGAACCATCAGGTCTGGGTTGAGGGAGCGGGTGACAAGATGGTGACTCGGCCGCCGAAAACGCCGATGACCATGCAGCATGTACTGACGCATACAGCGGGCTTTACTTACGGCGGTATCTTGCCGGGCTTAGAGTCCCCGGTCGATGCTGCTTACCAGGAAGCCGGTATTACTCGGGACGGAGGCGAAACTTTAGAAGCCTTCGCCGATAAATTGTCCCGGGTCCCGCTGCTGTACGAACCGGGCTCGCAGTGGTGCTATTCGTTAGCGACCGATGTCTGCGGTTACCTGGTTGAGGTGATTTCGGGACAGCCTTTCCAGACATTTTTATCCGAGAGGCTGCTCGAGCCGCTTGGAATGAGGGATACGGCATTCACGGTCACTGATGACAAATTGGAGCGTTTTGCCGCCTGCTACACGCGGTCTCCCAGCAAAGAGCTGATTCTCGAGGACGATCCGGAAACGAGTCAGTATCGACAGCGAAAGTTTATCTCGGGCGGGGGCGGTCTGACCGGTACTACGCAAGATTACGCCAAGTTCTGTGACATGTTGCGGCGCGGTGGGTCTGCTAACGGCCAGTCATTTATCAGTCGGAAGACCCTTGAGTTCATGACTAAGAACCACTTGGGTGATAAGTCTTTGGGGCAGATGGCCTTAGGCGCTTTTTCCGAGACGTCTAATGATGGCGTTGGATTCGGGTTGGGGTTTGCCTCCACGCTCGATGAAGTTGCTTCTGCGACGGTAGGAGCTGGCGATTTTTATTGGGGTGGCCGGGCGTCGACCATTTTCTGGGTGGATCCGACCGAAGATATGTATGTGATCTTTATGACTCAGCTGATTCCCTCTTCGACATTTAATTTCCGCGGGCAGTTGAAGAATATTATTTACGGCGCATTGGCGTAGTTGAAGTAAATCCACCTGCGATCGATGCCAATCGGCTGGTGCCGCGCTCGCAAATCGCGGATGATCAACTCGAGCAACGGAGCAACGGAGCAACGGAGCAACGGAGCAACGGAGCAACGGAGCAACGGAGCAACGGAGCAACGGAGCAACGGAGCAACGGAGCAACGGAGCAACGGAGCAAACGCTAATAACAAGCTTGGCGCCGAGGTTAATTGCGTAGGCGCACAACCTATTTTTTATAAGACTGGGGGATACATCGATGAATGAAGCAGCTATGCAAGCAGTCGCGTTATGGGTTGGGCTCAACATCGGGCTCATGTTTATGTTGGCGATGAACGTGGTTCGCTACCGCCGTATGGGAGAAGCCGCCGATCCGGCTCGCTTGGAGGGCGCCATCCGAGCCCACGGCAATAACACCGAATATGTGCCTGTCACCCTCTTGGGAATGGCGACGCTGGCCGCCATGGGAGTTAGTGCAAACTCGATTCATATCTTGGGTGGAGGTTTGCTAGTCTGTCGCGTATTGCATGCCGATGGAATGCAACGTGATGGCGTGCCTGTATCGCGCATTATTGGGAATATCGGTACTTGGGTTGTGATGTTGGCAGTTGTTATCGCCTTGGTCAGCAGGGGTTTGCCGCTCTGAGATCAACCTGACTATGGTGCCGTTTGCCTGATGCCTTTCAAGATATGGAGGGCATTGGATAAGAAGCGGTTTTCGGAGGCGAAGCGATTCATAAAGGCCCTGACATCGTCAGGAATTGTTTCTTCGGCCTCAATATTTAGTTGAATCACAGAAGGAAGTTCAGCGATGGAAAAGGTATTGGTAACGGGTGCTACGGGTTTCATTGGGTTGCATTGTGTTCAACAGCTGCTCGAAGCCGGTTATGCCGTACGCGGCACCGTCCGATCGCTCAGTAGGGAGCAGGAAGTCCGCGATGCGATGACAAAGGCCGGAACAAGTGACGAGAACTTGGAGCTTGTTGAGGCAGATTTGATGAGCGATGCGGGGTGGCCGGAAGCGGTTGCCGGGTGTGATTATGTGATGCACGTAGCCTCACCGTTTATCAAAGGCGTCCCTAAACACGAAGATGAGTTGATCCAGCCAGCAGTTCAGGGAACCGAGCGAGCGTTATCAGCTGCGATTAATGCCGGCGTCAAAAAAGTAGTGCTCACTTCCTCCTGCGCTGCGATTGTGGCCCGCGATGGTAAGGGCAAAACCCATTTCACCGAAGATGACTGGACTGATACTTCGAGCAATCGAACGCCCGCCTATTACAAAAGCAAAACGCTAGCTGAGCAGCGAGCCTGGGAGTTGGTCGAGGCCCAAGCGGGTGATCAGAAGACCGAGCTATCGGTAATCAACCCCGCTGGCGTGGTGGGTCCTATGCTATCTCGTGATATTGGAACTTCAAACGCCTTTATTGCCGAGGTGATCAAAGGTGAGGTGCCGGGTTGTCCTAAATTGCACCTGGGCTTTGTCGATGTTCGGGATGTGGCGTCTGCACACCTGGCGGCGATGACTCGAAGTGAGGCGAGCGGTGAGCGATTTATCATCAGTGAGCGCGAGCTCTGGTTCAAAGAAATATCGGACCTATTACGCGAGGCGGGTTATGAGAAATCCCCCGCCCGTGTTCTACCCACCTGGCTTGTGAAGCTGCTCGCTATCTTCAGTGCTGACCTAAAGCAAATTGCTGGGATGGCGGGTCGAGCCACCTATACGCCCGCTGACAAGGCTAGAAAGCTACTCGATTGGCAGCCCCGCAATGTTGAGGGCAGTCTGGTAGAAACTGCGAATCAATTGATTGATGAGCAGCTGATATAGCCTTTTCAGCCCCTTAATCCTGATTTTTATCATTTTGCTGCGTGCAAAGCGCGGCACTGCAATCAAATTGTCAAATTTATAATTTATAGTCACGAGGATACCCTAAAATATGCCTAGGAGTTATATCATGTATAAGCAGTGTTTATCAATCGTGGTTTTTGTTGTTGCAAGTACTGTCGCTAGTTCAGCCTTGGCTGGCAAAGCAGAGGCATTTGGCGCTTGTAAGTCTGAGGCAATGCGCGTCTATGGTGCGGATACCGGTGTTAAACTGATCAAGACGAAGGATTCTTCAAAAGGTTACAAAGTAAAGCTGAAGGTTAGGTTGGCTGAAGGCGGAAGCAAGCGCGTTTCCTGTGTGGTAACAAAGGGCGACAACGCGGTAGCCACTATCAGCGAATAACCATCGCTGGTTGTTATGTTTTACGAAGAGGGTGTAATGCCCTCTTTTTTTCGGATGTTTGAAAGAGGCTTTTGAACGGAGCTTTTTTAAAGGGCTTTTTTAAAAGGGCGATGAGCATTGGTTCTTGGCTTCAAATATTTATGGTCGAGGGTCACTTAATAAGCCGCCGTAGCCGACCAGCTGCGCCCGCCTAGTCGATAAAAAAGCATTAATTGATTTGCTCTGGCTTATCGATCGCGATTGTTTGTGCCCCGACTTCGGCGGCAATGTCATTAGGGATCAAAAGTGTCAGCGAGTAGTGAGCGACCTGCCATCCAGACTCGGACAGTACCACCACGCCTGTTCCTCGGCAGTGCCCAAGTTTTTCGTTAAACAAAATCTCATCGAACCAGCGGGTATCACCGGCTCCTTCAAGATTGCGTTCGATCACCGCATAGGTCCACCCACGACCCTCCGCAAACACCGGGGCTGCGTAGTCCTTGAACTCTTCGATAGTCCAGCGTTCCGACTTATCGGTGCCCATAAAAACGGCGTCTTCGGTGTAGCGGGCAAAATAATTGTCAAAAACCGCATTACTGGCATCCTCGTGCAGCCCGTCAATCAGATCGTGAATTGATGCGTCAGACGAGTCTGCTTTAGCGCTCGTCGTTGCCATCATCAGAGCGCAGCACACCATGATTTGGCTGACCATAAAAAGCCACCTACGGCTCCTGAAATCAAAAAAATTTGTGTTCACTCTTTTCTCCTTGGTCGCGCAGTTGTCAGTCGCACATTCATAAGGCGCATTAATAAATAGCCGTGCGAGTTACCCGTTTTTCCGTGGTAATTGAGAGGCTACCAATCTCCTGCTGAAGTCATGGGTTGCCCTTGGTACCGAGCTTACTGCAAGCAGTCGCGTCAGAGTCAACCATTAGCAAAAATGTCGCGATCATTGAGCGCTAACCTGTCCCAGTGAAACGCAACGGTGCAACAACCTGCACTAATGTCTCTTGCAGTGGGCCTACGAAAACAAGCCGGAAGGGATTAGCCGCGCGACCAATACCAACACCCTATCTCGCCATTGGGTCGCGACTTTCGGATAATCCTGATGCTGAAACAGATAGAACTAGTGATCATGATTACCACGACAAGATTGATAGCCTTCGCTACAGCACTCTTCCTGATCGGATGCGCGCAAAACAGTGAAGACTCAGTATCGACCCCGACGGCAGCCGAGATTTTTGGCAATCCGAATTACCCTGCGATGTCCTATGGGGGTTATCGCGAGCTAACACGCGATGTTGTGCCAACTGAAGAGCAGTTGGTCGAGGACGTTAAGATTCTCCATGCGATGGGTATCCGGCTACTGAGGACGTACAACACCTCGCAGTACCCTATGGCGGCGCGTTTGCTGGTGGCAATCGACCAAATTCGCGCTGGGGATCCAACGTTCGAGATGTACGTGATGTTGGGGGCGTGGATCGAAGCTGAAAATTCCTGGTCAGAGGGAATCTGGGACCCCGAGACGAACACCTGGGTCGAAGGATCTATCCCTAACCACAGCAAGGGCAATGTCGTTAACAACACAGCAGAAATCAATGCTGCGGTTCAGCTGGCTAATCAATATCCAGATATCGTGAAGGCGATTTCGGTTGGTAACGAGGCGATGGTCCAGTGGGCGGTTGCCTACTTTGTTTATCCGCCAGTTATTCTTAAGTGGGTGAATCACCTTCAAGGCCTGAAGGAGTCGGGTGAGCTCGATCCAAATATCTGGATAACGAGTTCGGATAACTACGAGTCTTGGGGGGGTGGCAATCCGGTCTATCGAAGCGAGGACCTCACTGCGCTTATGCATGCTGTGGATTTTCTATCGGTCCACACCTACCCGTTTCATGATTCCTTCTACAATCCCGAATACTGGGGTGTGCTGACCGATGAAGAGCAGTTGTCGAAAGCTGAAATGACCGAAGCGGTTATGCGCCGAGCCATTACTTACGCACAGTCGCAATACAATGCGGTGGTCGACTACGCAGCTTCCTTGGATATCAATAAGCCCATACATATTGGCGAAACAGGTTGGGCAACCACCGATGGTGCCGCCTATGGAGATGGTGGCTCAAAGGCTGCCGATGAGTACAAGCAAAAGTTATTTTATGGCTACCTGCGAGACTGGACCAATAACGCCGGTATCTCGCTCTTCTATTTCCAGGCCTTCGATGAGCGCTGGAAGCAGGCTGATAGTCCACAGGGATCAGAGAATCATTTCGGTTTGGTCCGCCTCAATAACGAGGTGAAGTACGCCCTCTGGGATCGATTTGATGCTGGCGCCTTCGAAGGTTTAACCCGCGATGGGGAGCCGCTCGTTAAATCTTTCAGCGGTGACGAGATTTCCTTGTTGGCTGCCGCCATGGTGCCGCCGTTCAAGAGCCAGATGGCGGTAAGGCGACTCGCATCGAGTAATGAGGCGAGAAGCGCGGGCGATCCCGTTACGGAGTCGACCTACATTGTGAGCCACGAGTCGTTAAACCCAAGCAATAGTGACAGCGCCACCTATCCGAGTGCTGCGCTAAAGCTCACCCCCTGGGAGGGCACTGCATCAATCGAACAGCTACCAAACTCCGTAATCTCGGTGCTAACGCGCGAGGGTGACTGGTGGGGTGTCAGTCTCGAGCTGGATGCCGAGGTGGGTGAGGACTTATCTGCATTTTCGGCGGGTAGGCTCAATCTCGAGCTGCGAGGTGATACTGGCACGACGTTTAGCATTGGCTTCCAGACTGGCAACTTCCTTCGCGGTGACCAGGTCAACAACTTTGCTTCTTTTGGGCCCGACGGGGACTACCAAATTCAGGAGGACTGGCAGACGTTTTCGTTTCCGATCGAGGCGATCAATGGCGGTGCTAACCTCGCCGATGTCACCAATGTCATCGCTCTGATGAGCCGCACCCAGGACGTCAACAAAACCATCCAACTAAAAAACATCTATTTCAGTCGATAGCCCTTCACGCTAAGGTGTCTTCGGACCGGAATTTTTTTCGGAAAGGAGGCAACCTAATGCGTTCGACATTAATCCCGGTATTGCTAATTCTTGGCGCTTGCTCATCAGCGCCCACGAGCACTGAAATCGATACCGCTGACTTTGGCCTCGATGTATCTGAGGAAGCCTGTTTAGCTGTTGCAAAGCCCTTTATCAGGGAGCAAATGGGAGATCCCGAAACGGCCGTATTTCAGAAGCTTAAGTGCTATCGTGGCTGGGAGGGTAAGGTCCCGGCTGTTGGAGTGGAGGCTACTTATGGTCATCGCTTCGCGGGGGAAGTTGACTCCAAAGGAGCAATCCGACGCTATACCGGGTTTACACCTTTTTCAGGTATTGTGCGTGACGAGGGTGAGGGGCCGCGGGTCGTCCGTTACTGTATCACCAGCGCGACGGATGACTACCGATTCTGCATTCCTAGCATGGTCGATTAGAGAAACTTCGATAACGAAGCGATTTGAGCGGCTAGGATTCTCGCTTCGCGATCGTTGAGGTGTTGTTCTCGATCGCATCGATGTGTTCCGACAGATACCCTAAGATTTCAGGCACTTTGTCGTCTGGTATGTTGTGAGCCATGCCCTCGATCAAAATAAAGCGCGAATCATCGATCAATTCAGCGGTGTGCTCACCATGCGGCGGTGGAACCAACGGGTCTTCCGAACCATGAATGACGAGAGTGGGCGCCGTAATCTCCATGACCTCAGACGATCGATCGCCAGCTTTGAAAATTGCCATCAAATGACGCTGCATCGACTCGGGATAAAATCCCCGGTGGCGCACCGCTGCTTCTCGGTCTTCTTTTGCGTCTCCCGTCGCCAGATTCCTTAATCCCGACTCCGCATCAGCGGTGGGAGGTGGCAAGTGCGGTGCAAAGGTTGATGACATGATCGAGGTGAGGCTAGTGGTGCGCTCCGGATACTGGGCCGCAACAACTTGAGCAATCATGCCCCCCATCGAGACCCCAATAATGTGGGCATCGGTATATCCCCTCTTGTCCATTACAGCGACAAGATCGGCGGCCATGTCATCGATTGAATAGGGCGCTGTCACACTGAATCCAAGCTGATATTTTAAAAGTTGCCACCACAGAGTCGGCTGCCCCCAGGCATCAAAACGCGAGGACTCACCGGTGTCGCGATTGTCGATCAGTAGAATCTCGTAGCCCGCATCTTTTAGGCCAGCCATCATATTGTCACCCCACGCGGCGCCTGCACCGCCAAGCCCCATGATGGTTACAACCTTTGGTCTATTGTCTCCTTCGCCAATGACCCGGTAGGCAATTGAGATCTCTCCGACCTCTGTCTTTTGAATACCATGACTATCGATGAAGTCGCGACTGAATTCGGCCAGCGTGGCTGGTGATATCAGTAATGTAAGCAGAACGGTGAGTAGCGTTTTATTCATTGTTGTTGACGTGTTTGAGACTGATTCTAGTCGTAGTGATGATATCCGTATTTAAAGCATTGCAGGATGGTTGCCCCCGTTCTGTCTCAAAGGCATGGCGGTTTGATTTAGCGATAACGCCGCTGGCTAGTTATGAGCTTCAGTTATTTGTCCACCGATGTTGCAAGGTGGCGTTCACGCACGCACCTTTTGTTATCTGGAGGCAGGCTAAGCTAAGTCGCTTAAATTATGGCATCTTAGTGCCGCCCAGAAATAAATAAGAAATCGGGAATTAACGATGGGACAGCAAGCTGATACTCACACCAAGATTCTTAACTCTCGGTCCACCGATGAACTGATGGGGGTCTACGACGGTTGGGCCGAACGTTACGATCGCGAGCTTATCGAGGATTGGGGTTACAGCAGCCCCGAGCGCGCGGTCAATTCGCTGGCCGGTCACATTCCGCTGGCGACCTCGACGGTCCTCGATGCCGGTTGCGGTACCGGCCTTGTGGGATTTGTGCTAGCAGACAAGGAGTGTCCACGTATCGATGGCATCGACTATTCAGCGGGTATGTTGGCCGAAGCTGAGAAAAAAGCGGTTTATTGCAGCCTTTCACGGATGGATATGAACGAGCCGCTGACGATTGACAGTGATTGTTACGACGGTGTCACTTGTGTAGGGACATTTACCTCGTCCCACGTTCAGCCTCAAGCGGTCAACGAGTTGATTCGTATCACTCGATCGGGCGGCGCGCTGGCTTTCACTGTCCGTGAAGACTACTGGCATACCAGCGATTTTTTTGGGGTGCTGGTGGATGCCCACGAGGATGGACGTATTACCGTCGAAGAAATCAGGCAGGAGCCCTATATTCATTCCGAAGGATCTAGCTGCAAGCTTGTGGTGCTCAAAGTTTGCTGATCAGTGAATTCTTAATAGCCATCACTCCGTCTATCACTAAGGGGTTAATAAAAAAGGCTGAGTTGCCATTAAGTCACAAAAATTTTGCTACTGGCTCCTCTATGCTTGATCCAATTATTAAAACGCGGAAGCAGCCGCATTGACATGGGGGGTGACATGTCATCGACGACTCAGTCGGTTGAATTGAGTTTTACCGATAGTATTAATAGTCAGTTTGATCGAGCCGCTGCACAGCTCGATCTTTCGCCGGGTCTTTTGGACCAAATCAAAACCTGTAACGCCACCTACGCCGTCCGTTTTGGTGTACGTATTCGTGGCGATGTTCATGTCTTTACTGGCTACCGCTCAGTGCATTCCGAGCACATATCGCCGGTAAAAGGTGGGATTCGTTATGCATCGACAGTGCATCAGGACGAGGTGGAAGCGTTAGCCGCCTTGATGACTTATAAGTGCGCGGTCGTTGATATCCCGTTTGGTGGATCCAAAGGCGGACTTTGCATCGACCCCCGTCAGTACACCGAGGAAGAGCTCGAGCTCATTACGCGACGTTTCGCCTATGAATTGATCAAGCGAGATTTGATTCATCCGAGTCAAAACGTGCCAGCGCCCGATATGGGTACCTCTAGCCGAGAGATGGCTTGGATCGCGGATGAATACTCGCGGTTTTCTCCAACTGATATTGACGCAGCGGCTTGTGTCACAGGTAAGCCAGTGCATATGGCGGGTATCGCCGGGCGAACCGAGGCCACTGGACGCGGTGTGCAGTATGCCTTGCGCGAATTTTTTCGAGAGCCTATGGATGTCAAGCGTGCCGGAATGTCCGGCGGCTTAGATGGTAAGCGCACAATTGTTCAGGGCCTTGGTAAGGTGGGTTATCACGCGGCTAAGTTTTTAGCCGAGGAAGATGGCGTCAAAATCATCGCGATCATCGAGCGCGATGGCGGACTGTTTGACGAAAATGGTCTTGACGTTGAGTCGGTAAAGCAATGGATTCAAGAAACCGGTGGTGTTCGCGGATACCCTGACACTCAGTTTGTGGGTGCCGCGGATACCCTGCTTGAGGAGCCTTGCGATATTTTAATTCCGGCTGCGACCGAGGCAGTCATTCACGGTCTTAACGCAGCGCGGATTAAAGCCAAGCTCATTATTGAGGCCGCCAATGGTCCTATCACTGCCGGGGCCGATGATGTGCTTCGAGATAAAGGCACGGTGATCATCCCCGACCTTTATGCCAATGCTGGTGGTGTCACCGTGTCGTATTTTGAGTGGGTTAAAAACCTGTCGCATATCCGGCTTGGGCGAATGGAGCGACGGCGTGAGGAAGCTCGTAATGAGATGGTACTCGCCGAGCTCGAGCGTTTAAGTCAAGCGATTGGCGAGTCTTGGTCGCTAAAAGATACCTTCAAAAAGCGCTTTCTGCAGGGGGCAGACGAGTTGGCAATGGTTCGCTCGGGGCTCGATGACACCATGCGCGATGCGCTCGCTGTCATGCGTGACCTGTGGCACGACAACGAGTCGGTAGAAGACCTGCGAATGGCGGCCTACATGATCGCGCTGCAAAAAGTCGCCAGGAGCTACGAATCGCGCGCGATGTAGAGCGCCAGTACTAATCTAATCTACGGTTGAGTCGCGAACTGGCAGAGCAGGTCCGTCATCAAATGTTTTAGCAAACACTTCGCCCATCGCGATAGTGATCAGCGGTAGCACCCAGATCAGTCCTATCAGCAGTGGAACACTGCCCGCGATAATCAACAACACGCTCACCCACATCAAGCCAAAGTAGCGCCACCAATATTTAGTGATGGCCTTCCGCGACTCTTCTAGCGACTGCCATGCCCCCATTTTTTTCTCGGTGATCAAATAAGGTGCAAAGGAGTAGGCAACCGAAAGGTAGATGCCTGGCAAAATCAATAAGATGTAGCCTGCGATAATTAGAACGAACATCATCACCATCATGAATATGATGGGCAGGGCATGTTGATAGGGCTCAAAAATTACGGTGGGCGTGACAGTTTTCCCAGCTGCGCGGCGAATCCCGATTAATCCCAGCCCTACACCTAGAGGTAGCATTGCCACGGTGATCAGTATTTCAGTAAAGGCAGCGGCGCCAAAATTAGTGTCAACCGATACACCTGAAGTGCCCGAGAAATCGGAATAATCCCAGCCGAACACCAAACCCATAAATAGCTCGGCTGCCATCGCAATCGCAATATAAATGACAAGGGCGAGAACATAGGTGCCCTTGAATCCATTTACTTTTTGCCAAGACTCAGAAAGTACTTCCCCGATCGACCAATTTACTACGTGCTGATTGTCTGCCGTCATGACTTGTCGCCCGTATCCTTGTTATCACCTAAACCTTGTTGTGACCTAAACATAGGACAGCTGACTCCGATGTGCAAAAGTTTGCATCGATTTGTTGGGAGATGATTAGCCTCCGTCGCCCCCGCGGTCCGAGCAGAGTGCTCACGTTTGGGGTAGGCTGGTGGCTTGATATTGAGATCCACACCATGAAATACGATTACGATCCGATTCCACTCGACGCGCCTCCGACACTTGATGACAGCTTAATGGCTGAGAGGGCCGACGAGATTTTCGAGCAGTTGGCTAAACGGCGGAGTGTCAGACATTTCTCGGATAAACCCGTGCCGCGGGAGGTGATCGAAACCTGTATTCGCATTGCGGGCTCCGCG
>NTKA01000056.1 GCA_002456975.1 Halieaceae bacterium MED-G27 | reverse complement strand
CGCAATCGCGGGTCGCAACGGCTTTACCCGGCACTCCGGCGATGATCGCGTTATCGGGGAACTCGCTGTTCTCGGTGACGATGGTATGGCCAGCCACGATGCAGTTGTTGCCAATTTTTGCGCCGTCCATAATCGTGGCGTTGATTCCGATCAAGCAGCAATCGCCAATAGTACAGCCATGAAGGGTGGCGTGATGCGTGATCGAGCAGTCCTCGCCCACAACGGTTGGCGTCATCGCGCCCACGTGGATCATGACAAAGTCCTGAATATTGGTTCTGGCACCGATACTGATCTCAAAGGTTTCAGCACGCGTGACTACATTCGGCCAAATCGAAGCACCGGGACCAACATAGACCTTGCCATATAGCCATGCCGACTCATGCACATAGGCGGGGTTATCCAGCGTTACGTGCTCACCAATATGTCCCATACTTGACTCCTAAATCCCACATTCAACACACTCAGCGAGTCTAAGCCAACCGGCCCACCAAAAACGAGAACTCTTTGTGGAACCTGATAATGCAACGCGGCAGCATCGCTGGTCTCTCGTTTATGGGCTGATGGCTGTGTTCTTGTGGAGCACCATGGCCACCGCTTTCAAGTGGTCCCTGAGCTATACCTCACCCCTGCAACTCATTGCAATGGCGAGCGTCGTGTCCTGGCTATTCTTTCTGGTTGCACTGGGAATCACCGGCGAATTAAAAATACTGAAGTCGACGCCGCCCGGGGAAATCGCTCGATCGCTACTCTTTGGTTTGTTGAATCCGGGGATCTATTATCTAGTCCTGTTTGAAGCTTACGACCGTCTGCCTGCGCAAGATGCCATGGCGATTAACTACACTTGGGGACTAACGCTGCCCTTAATCTCGGCGTTGTTTACCCGGCAATGGCCGTCTGGACGAGCGCTCGCATTGGCGCTTCTCAGCTATCTGGGAATTTTGGTTATCGCCACCGATGGCCAGTTGATAGCGCTCGAGTTTCAGTACCCAATGGGTGTTGGCTTGGCGCTCGTATCGACGTTGTTATGGGGTCTTGCTTGGTCGCTTAATAGCCTGCAAAAGCTAGAGGCTATACCCGCACTCTTCCTAAACTTCACCGCTGCAATGCCGGTGCTATGGGTCGCTATGTGGCTAGACGGTTCAATGACTTCGTTAACGTGGCAGTCTCTCATCGCCGGTGTTTATGTCGGACTATTTGAGATGGGGATCGCCTTCCTATTGTGGCTCAGCGCCCTGCGCATGACGAAGAACACGTTAAAGCTCAGCTCGCTTATTTTTCTCGCCCCAGTCATTTCACTGTTTCTAATTGCAACGGTGCTCAGAGAGACCATCTCGATCGCGACACTTATCGGTTTGGGCTTGATTTTAATTGGATTCTCAGCCCAACAAATGCGCTCAGATACTAATTAATACCAAGCTCAGCGAGACGCTCATCCAGATACGCACCTGCCGAATACCGCTCCGACAGCTGCACGTCCGAACGCGCGTGCAAAAACAGCGGTAGCGACATCCTCGAATCTGCCAGTTGTGACGCAGTCGGTGTTGATACTCGGTGTGTGGTTGAAGTCAAAAAACCGCCCGTAGCTTCCTGAAGCATGTCACCGATATTTACCACGACTTGGTTAGGATGGTTTGGCACATCGATCCAGGAACCCTCATTAGTCTGAAGCTCCAGCCCCGGGCCACTAGAAGCGGGTAGGATGGTCAACAGATTAATATCCTCGTGTGCGGCGGCACGTGGCAAGTCTTCATCAACGGTTACCGGCGGGTAGTGAAGCACTCGCAGCATGGTCTGCTGACTGCCTTCAATCATGCTATCCAATGGCTCCGAAAACGCATCGCTAATGCTATCGGGCAGATGCTTCGAGACCCATCGCAGCAGTAGGGCCGCAAAATCAGAGCACTGCTGGTAATGAGCGACTAAGTCATCGCGCAACGATATGGGGCAACGTCCCCAAGGGTAAAACTGGAAATACTCTTTGAAATCGCGGACTGTCTCACCCTTGGCGCTCTCTGCCACCTCTGTCGAAAAATAACCATCCTGATGCAGAGGATCCATCAACATCGCCGGGTCGGGTGCTTCGCCGAAATAGGTCTTCCACTGCGAATAAATGCGATCCACTCGTTCCATATCAATCGGATGATCAACCAGAGTGGCAAAACCAAAGGCCTTTAGTGATTGATAGAACAACGAGCTCGCCGTAGGGTCTACAAACGAGATCAATGGAAGCTTGTTATCCAGTCGATAAGATCGATCGTTCATCGCTTGTTCAGATCCCACCTGATAGCGAAAGAAAGAAGCCCGCAACCGCCGCACTCATTAAATTGGCGAGCGTTGCCGCAATCAGTGCTCGAATACCCAAGGCCGAGATATCATCGCGTCGCGACGGCGCAATAGCGCCTAGGCCGCCCAATAAAATTGCAATTGACGACAGGTTAGCGAACCCACACAGCGCAAAGATCACAATGCCCTGCGACAGCGGTGAAAGGGTTTCCTCAATTTCTGAATAGGCAAGATAAGCCACGAATTCGTTCAAAATAAACTTTTGCCCAATCAGTGACCCCACGGTTGCGGCCTCATCCCATGGCACACCCAACAACCAAGCGAGCGGCTGTAGCGCGATACCCAATAACATTTCAAGTGTGATGGTAGGCGCTCCCAACAAGCCACCCGCCCATTGCAGTAATCCATTTAACAGGGCAATCAATGCCACGAACGCGATGAGCATGGCCGCGATGGCTGCCGCCATCCGCAGACCATCCAAGGCACCCGATGCCGCCGCATCGATAACATTGACGTATTTCGGCGTGAAAGACTCATCACTAGACTTAGGCAGTACCGGCTCACCCAGCTCAGGTTCCAAGAGCTTGGCCATCATCAGACCGGCGGGCGCAGCCATGAAACTAGCGGTCAATAAGTATTCGAGCGGGATTCCTAGTGCGACGTACCCCGCCATCACAGAGCCGGCAATCGTCGCCATGCCGCCCACCATGATGGCAAACAGCTCTGACCGCGTCATGGCGGGGATGAACGGCTTAACCACAAGAGGAGCCTCTGCCTGTCCCACGAAAATATTGGCGGCCGCCGACATCGACTCGGCATGACTTGTACCCAACATTCGACGCAAGGCACCACCAATCGATCGCACGATCCACATCATGATCCCAAGGTGATAAAGCACGGCTATAAACGCGCTAAAAAACACGACCACCGGCAACACATTCACGGCAAACACAAACCCGATGGGGCCATCAAAGTTTGCCAGCTGCCCGAACATAAAATCGATGCCTGCTCTGCTGTAGCCGAGTAGGTTTCCGGTAGCGTTCGCTGCGGCTTTTAGGAGTTCGCCACCCCAAGTAGAGAACAGCGCGATAAAGCCGACTAAGCACTGCACACCAAAGGCAATCCCGACTGTGCGCCAGCTGACCGCCTTGCGATCTGAAGAAAGGGCAAACCCAATAGCTAGCAATACAACAACACCTGCAAGACTTTGCATGAACAGCGTCCGATTCAAAGAACCGCAACGATACCGACAATCTACTCCAGTGCCAAAGGCAAAATGCAGTGATCGACAGCACCTCTGCCGACTAATTTACGTTGGACTCGATGTCGCTCCCACTGCCGGCTAAATTATCAGGATTTAGGCTTTGGGATTAAAGGCATTCATGTCGATTTACGCCGGAGCGCGAGTTACTGGGGACGCTTAGCTATTAGCTGTTGGCTTTTGCCTGTTGGCTTTTGGCTGTTGGCTGTTAGCTGTTAGCCGTTAGCTGTTAGCTGTTAGCTGTTAGCTGTTAGCTGTTAGCTGTTAGCTGAATGATAAACCCGCGACGTTGGACACTAAGAAATCAAATCCGGCTAAAGATCTCTACAATCGTTTGGATCAACCTTTGACTACAACCTGACGAATCGTCATGGCCATCGGTGTAGCGATATTAGGTTTTCGCCAGAGCGAACCCAAATCCTCCGCGCCCAACATAACGACTAACATCCAACTGACCACTCGACTGCCTCTTGGTTCGGGCAGTCGACCAATCACAAGATTGAGCCCACCGAATAAAACATTACCGATACAACAATCGTCACGGTCAGCATTGCACTCGCAGCGTTTAACCAATCGTTGATTTTGTCGTTCACGTTACCTCCAAGTCATTTACAGTATTTTTGTTACCTCATAATGTTACTTAAAGTATCGTAAAAACCCAACCATAAAATATAAATTATTAATGAAAATAATTATTCAATTTACATATTATTCTTAAAGGTTATATAAAAAAGGTCCCCAAGAAATACAGAGATGACCGAACTGGACGGTAATGCCTACTCAACAATCGTGAGGAGCGCGGTCAGCAGCCTCACAACGACCATCAAAATCATTAGAAGCCGCGTCCCATTGCGGCTAATTTACGCCCGACTAGTCAAACCGCTGGCGCTGACACAGCTAGAAATACTGTCGTACTCGCTCGTCGAGAGAGTACTGAGAAACCTGGCGCGCAAAAAAAAGGCGCCTCACGGCGCCTTTTCGAACTACTTGATATCTTAGAACCTCACAGAAAAACCGATCCGCATTTCCCAAAGCGACGCAGTTTCCGAAACGTCATTAACGCTGCGATCAGAGAATCTCTCAAACACATAGCGCCCCTGATCATCTAACGAAGAGCTAACCACCTGTTGAGAATAGAACTGAGCTCTGTTTTGTTGACCCCAATCACTATTCAGCAGATTCGTAAGGTTGTAAATCTTGAAGTAGAGACGGCCTTTTACATCATTATAAATGGGCACCTCCTGATCTAACCTTAGATCCAGTCTGTAGCTCCAGTCGGCATGAAAATCATTCCTTGCCTGTAGACCAGTGCCGACACCTTCACGCTTACGCCAGGCTTCAAAAGCTGCGTAGTCGAAGCCATCCGTAATTACGACATTGGGATCATTCGGTCCTGTTGGCACGTAAAGCAAGTGGCGACCAAAGCGCTGATCACCCTCTTGATCGTCTGATCCCATTACATAGCTGCCCGGACGGCCTTCACTAGCGTACCCGCGGAGACTGACTCGCGTCATGTTGTCACCCCAGAGTTTAGTGCGGTAATTCAAGCGCATAGTAAGACGGTGCGGAACAACATAGTTAGAGGTTGCAGCACCAGGCTCAACCAAATCATTGAGCGCCAGATTCGAGAAGTTGGATCCCGCAACCGAAGAGGTCATGGGACTAACGTCCTCAGCGTCTGTATATGCATATCCCGCCAGAAGGTCGATTCCGTTATCGAATCGCTTACGCATCGTAAGACTCAAAACATTCGCAACGGGTGTCTGGTCTGAGTTGGTAAGCATGAAGTTATCTTCACCACGGGCAAAATCGTAAATCGGCAAACCGATAGCTGTCTCGCCCACGACATCTTGTGACACGTCGACATAATAAGCTGGATTTAAGCCTCGCGTGTGCAAGTAATCAACGTCGAACACGTAACCGTCACTCAACTCATAGGTTGCACCCAAAGAGTATTTCCATTCTGCGGGCATTTCATAATCAGGATCAACCAATGCAAGACGACTGTCGCTTGCGTCTGCGTTGCTAACTGCCGCTACTTGGTCAACCAGTGACTGTGGTACGTCATACCCTGGGCGACCACTGCCTGACAGTATTACTGAATCGGGAGACCCCGGTAACAAGGTCTCATCAGCTCCGAAGTTACGGAATCTGACCTGTGCATTCGTGATGCCGTCGTTTGAGTACGAGTTACTGATCCACACATTGGGATTACCACCACTGTACAGACCGAGACCGCCGCGAACCGTTAGCGCATCGGATACATCCCAGGTAATGCCGAGCCTTGGCATCAAAAGATTGGTGCCATCGATGGTCGCATCATTCCGGAAACCATTAGCTTCAAAAAACGCACTATTGAATCGAGGCCGATCAGATGTCTCCCACCATTCGTAGCGCAGACCGTAGGTTAGGCTGACGTTATCAACAGGTGAGACTTCATCCTGCACGAACAAAGCGTTCATCGTATTCGTGAAGTTAGCGCCTGCATCAGCGGCAACATTAGTACCACCGCCTGAGCCATAGTAAACCTGGCTTGGCCGGCCCGTTATAAAGCGGTCTAGCCCGGTCAGATCACAGCCTGCAGCAACTCGTTCCGCAGGAGATAACGGCGCACACTCCGCGGTGAGCTCGTACCCTCTGTCTGTGTAGTAATCGTATTCACCACCGTTAGAGTGCTGCACGAACAAGTTAAATACCTCTAGCTCCTCGCGCTGGTAACCAAAGCTAAGGCTGTGCTCCCCAAGCAGGTAATCCACATTTAATCGGAAGTAAGTACCCTCATAATCGAGATCGTTGGCTTGTCGCGAATCATCGGCCCCTAAGTAAATCGTATTGCCATCGGGATCCGTGATTTGATGGTCACCGAAATCTTTCGGTCCAACCGTTACCTGACTGTCGTCTTGCTTCTGTCGGCCCATAAAGAGCTCGGTGGACAAGGCGTCGGTCCATTGGCTACTCAAGGCTAGAGACATCGTGGTGTTCTCATCACCTTTCACGTAGTAGTGGTTTCCAAATTCGAACTCGTCATCATCACTATCAGACGCTCGGTTCTGGAAGCCCTCAAAGTAGTTGTAGATAAACGCTGCGGAATGTTGATCACTGATGTTCCAATCTACACGGAGGAACTGCTTTTCAGCTTCCTGAGCGCCGTCTCCTGGCAAACCGCCCGGATCGTAGTTGTAGGTATCCAGAGCAGTTTGACGCACGAGGTTGAAAGTTGCCTCGCTCAACCAATCACGGTCTTCGCCGTTATTGGCGCCGTCATAGCCTTGGGCAAGAAACCTCGGAAACTCCTGCTTTTCGTAAGCCGCCGATATGAATAAAACGTCTTCAATGATTGGTCCACGAATATCAAAGCCGTATTGCTTTTCTTCATACGATTGGAAGGTGAAGTTCGTGTCATTGATCTTATCGCCCTTCATGTCTTGATCGTTATATTCGTAAAAGAAGCTACCTTCCCACTCGTTACCGCCTCGCTTCGTCACCGCGTTAATATTGCACGCCGAGAACCCGGTGTACTTGACGTCAAAGGGTGCGAGCTCAACCGCAACTTGCTGCACGGCGTCATAAGGAAAAGGCATTCCATTGGCAGTACCGTAGCCGTTACTGTTTAGACCAAACTGATCACTGAACCTAATGCCATCTAACGTGGTGGTGTTGAAACGAGGGCTTTTTCCTGCGCAGTTAATGCTGCCGCCTTCTTTATTAAGCCTTGGGTCAATATCAAACACGTCCTTAATATCGCGATCAAAAGCAACGGCTTGATCGAGGTCGGCTAGCGAGAATTTCGCTGCTGGTCCCGGTGCTACGTCAAAGCGCTGCGCTTGCCCCAATACCAAAATCTCCTCAAGGGCAGAACGACCTTGCTGGAGTGGCAATGAATAAGCAGCGCCCAAAGCGATCGACTCTACGGTCGTCTGCTTTACACCGTCAACGCTCACCTCATAGGGACCGCCTACCGCCAGATTCTTCACAGAGTAAACACCCTGGGCATTGGTCGAAACTGTTCTAGTCGTGCCGGATCGCAAGTCCGTAATAGACACCTGTGCGGAAGCAACAGGAGCACCACTGGCGTCAAAAACTTTACCAGTGATAGCTGATGATTGTTGGTTAGCATAAGCCGTTGGCGCTATCGCCACGACTCCTGCGGCTGACAGCAATGCACTTAAGACCAACGGTCTGAGTGCCGCGTTTTTGCTCAAAGTAAACATTCAATTCACTCCATAGGTTAGGGAAAAACACCTTAAACAAGGATAGCCAAGGTGCCGAGCAAGAGTGTGATCAAATGTTGTGAAGCATCAATGACAGTCACAAGACACTTATGTGAACCCCAGGCCTACCGCCCAGGTTTTGTGGGACTGATGCTCGGAGTGATCAGTCCAATGACGCTAACATCGGCTTTTCGAAGGGCACCAAGCCATTCATATCGCCGCTTGCGACAATCTGTGCCCAGTTCGGATTAGCAATCAACGCGCGTCCCACTGCCACCAGATCAAAATCGCCGCGTTCGAGCATCGTCATGAGCTGATCGAGCGATGCGGGCTTCGCCGAGCTGAAACCCACCTCACCTGGCTTCGGGATAAACTCGGTATCGAGACTGACACTACCAACTGTGATGGTTGGCGCGCCTGTGAGTTTCTTCACCCAGCCCGCGAGGTTCAGGTCAGAGCCCTCGAACTCGGGCTCCCAGAAGCGTCGCTGACTGCAGTGGAACATACTCACACCGGCATCGACCAGGGGCTCCAAAAAGGCAGCCAACTCCTCGGGCGTCGGCGCCAGACGCGCTGTGTAGTCCTGCTGCTTCCACTGGGACCAACGCAGGATGATCGGGAAATCAGCGCCGACTTCGGCGCGGCAAGCATTGACAATATCGATGGCAAACCGACTTCGGTTCGCCACAGAACCACCGTATTGATCATCGCGCTGGTTAGTGCCCTCCCAAAAAAACTGGTCGATCAGATAGCCGTGAGCACCATGGATTTCAACCGCGTCGAATCCGAGTTCCTTGGCATCACGAGCCGCCGTTGCAAAAGCTCCGATGACATCGTCGATATCGCTCGCCGTCATAGTGTGACGATTGACCTTACCTGGCACATTCATGCCCGATGGCGCGTAACCATCGACGTCGCCCTCGGGCGGGATACCGCGTTTTCGCATACCACCAACATGCCAGAGCTGCGGTGCAATCTTTCCACCCTCGGCGTGAACAGCATCGACCACACGCTTCCAGCCCGCTAGTCGCTCTTCACCATAAAAATAAGGCACATCAGGGTAGCCGCTCGCGGCGATATGGCCGGGACAGGTCCCCTCAGTAATAATCAGGCCAACGCCACCCGCGGCGCGCTTACGGTAGTACTCAACGTTGGCGTCAGTGGGAATATTATCCGGCGACTGATTGCGGGTCATGGGGGCCATGACGATTCGATTATTGAGCTCAAGACCACCGACGTTAACGGGTGAAACAAGCGACTGATGACTACTCATGAAAACCTCGATCTACAGCTAAATTTCTATGCTATGCGAGCATAGACTGCGGCCTTACAGAAATGCAAAGACTGAGTGACTCGAGAGCCGTCTCAGCTTCGTCCGAATTTGCTAAGCACTCGAATGACCCCCCGTTCCTCAAAAGCCGTAGAGTCCTTAAAGGGGGGTAATATGCGTCATCTACACTGGTTTCGAAACGATCTTAGGCTTAACGACAATCCTGCGCTTGCGAGTCACGCGGCGGCTGAATCGTTGCTATGTCTTTACCTGATGCCAAACCCACGGCCCTGGTGCAATCTCAATGGTATCGGCAAGCAACGAGATCGTTTTTTGCGCGAGTCCTTGATCGAATTAAAAGCAGCGCTTAATAAACGCGGCCAGGACCTGCTGGTGCTCGAAGGTTCGCCCGAGCTCGTCATCCCGCATATTGTGGAGCGCTTCGCTATTACCGAGATTAGCGTCAGCCGTGAACCCGGTTTCTACGAGTCACAAACGATCGAGTTTCTGGAAGAGCGGCTGTCGATCCCCGTTGTGACTCACAGAGGAAACAGTCTATTCGCTGAGGACGAACTGCCGATGCCACTCGAAGACTTACCGGGGGTATTCTCACCATTTCGTCGAAAGGTGGAGAAAAAACTGTTTGTTCGAAAGCCCATCGACGAAGTCGAGCGCCTACCGCCGACGCCTGCAGCGCAGTTTGATGCCATCCCTAAAGCAACGGAAAAGCCTCCCATGGCGCTGCCGCTGCCCGGAGGCCGACAAGCGGGGCTTCGGCGGTTGAAGCAGTTTGTTTACGATGAAGAGCGCATCACCGAATACAAACTGACCCGAAACTGCCTAGACGGACTCGACGGCTCGAGCACGCTGTCGCCCTGGTTAGCAAATGGCAACCTCTCAGTTCGCGAGGTTGCGCATACCATTTTTGACTTTGAGCAACAGCGAGTCGCCAACGAGTCGACCTACTGGCTGTTCTTTGAATTGTTGTGGCGGGAGTTCTTCCACTGGCGCGCCCATGTGGACGGGCAGTCGATGTTTCAACTCTCGGGGGCCACTGGAAAGCCCCGTCGGTCAAGTTTTGAGCCCCGTGCCTTCGCTCGCTGGTGCGCTGGCGATACCAACTACCCGATCGTCAATGCACTGATGCGCCAGCTAGTGGCCACTGGTTGGATGAGCAATCGTGGCCGTCAGATCGCCGCGAGTTGCCTGATCAATGAGCTCGATGGCGATTGGCGGTTCGGTGCAGCGTTCTTCGAAAAACACCTCATCGACTATGACGTTGGTAGTAACTACGGTAACTGGCAGTACATTGCGGGCGTCGGCAGCGATCCTCGCGGTGGACGCCACTTCAATCTGGAAAAACAAACAGCTGACCACGATCCCGAGGGACTGTTTATCGAAAAATGGGGTGGCAATCGTCCAGCGCAACCCGATTACATCACCGACGCAGCCGACTGGCCCATCGATAATGAAAAAGTCTGAACTACCCACCAAAGTCTGTCCTGTTTGCGATCGACCGTTTACCTGGCGCGCAAAATGGAAGCTGAACTGGGAGTCGGTGGTGTATTGCTCGAAGCGCTGCTCGGGCCGTCGCTATACGCTAAAGCAGAAGTCTTAAACTCGCACGATCATAGGTATTATTGGTGGTCGAACTAAAACTTAAGAGCCGTGCCGTCGCCTGATTTGCTCAAGAAGCAATCAGAAGTGCGCTGCCGACATCGAGCCGTTGATCCTCTGAGCAATGAAGGGGGATCCGCACGGGGAGCGTTCCTGGTCTGCGAGGAACTGAATCAAAACCTGATAGACGACTTCCCAAGCCAGATCCACCCACGAATAAGCCTCTGAATGAGCAACGACTTTGAGCACCTCATCTGCCGATGCATCGATCGATACCTAAGCGACCGTCTCCAGCACCTGATCCGCCCACTTTAAAATCGCCTCGCGCTCGTCGGGATCGCGCTTACGCCAATTGCCAACTACCAGTCCCATGCGCGGATTGCGGCCAAAGGCATCGAGATGCTTGTCGATAAACCGCCAGTAAAGACTGTTAAAAGGACAGGCCTCGGGGCCGGTGGTTAACGCAGGCTTGTACCGGCACTGCTTGCAGTGATTACCCTGCTTTTGAATGTATTTACCACTCGCTGCATAGGGCTTACTAGCTATCACAGCGTTGTCGCCGTACAGCGCCATACCGAGGGTATTGGGTAGCTCAACCCACTCATAGGCATCCACATAGACCGCCAGATACCAATCGCATACCTGCTCCACGTCGAGCCCTGCCAAGAGCGCGAAATTGCCAATCACCATCAAGCGCTGAATATGGTGCGCATAGCCATGATCGAGCGATTGCTCGATAGCGCGACTCAGACATCGCATGTCGGTATTGCTGTCCCAGAACCACGACGGCAGCTCGCGCTTGGCATTCAGACTATTGCGGGTTTTGTACTCGGGCATCAATAGCCAGTAGATACCGCGAATATACTCGCGCCAACCTAGGACCTGCCTGATAAAGCCTTCTGCTGCCGATAGTGAACACTCACCTTTGCGCCAGGCTTTCTCGACCGATTCACACACCTCGAGTGGCTCTAATAGCCCCGCATTGATGTACATCGAAATCAGACTGTGGAACACCCAAGGCGACTCTTCGACCAGTGCATCCTGATAGGTTCCGAAGTCGGCAAGTGCATGAGTAACAAACCAGTCGAATTCGGCCTTGGCAGCATCGGCCGTCACCGCCAAACGAAACTGCGATAAGTCGCCAGGGTTATCGGGGAAGTGTGCCTCCACCGTCGCAATGACCTCTTGGGTAATCGGATCGTCCGTGGGCTGTGATCGCGGCGGAATCGGCTTTTGGTTGCGCCAACCTACCCGGTTTTCCGAATCGTAATTCCATTTGCCACCGGCCGGTGCCCCATCGTCGATCAGCAGTTGGTATCGCTCGCGCATCTTCCGGTAGAAGAACTCCATCCGGAGCTGCTTCTTGCCCTTTGCCCACTCAGCAAAGTCAGCATGCGATGCCAGAAACCGATCGTCCTCGAGAACCGTAACCGGCACACGGAGCGTCTCTGACCATTGGTTTTGCATGGCATCAAGCAGACGGTATTCACCGGGCTCGCATACTAAGACCTGCTCGAGTCCGTGTTTGGCGACGGTTTTAATGGCCGCAGCCAAGAGAGAATCGATACCCTCGTCGATACGAATGTACTCAACCCGGTACCCCGCTGAACGAAGCTTCTCCGCGAAATGGCGCATCGCCGAAAAGAGAAAGGCTATTTTATGCCGGTTGTGTCGGACATAAGACGCTTCCTCTGCTACTTCGGCGAGTAAAATAGTATCGACGCCGAGCTGCGCGCGTTTAAGTGCAGGCTGGGTCAGCGTCAACTGATCCGCGAGAATGAGAATAAGGTTGCCGTTGCTCATGCGTCTGATACGACGGGGCAACGTTAAACGGACTCCGGAGAATCAGTTAATCTCCACCGCTCACTGCGACGATACTGCGACAACCCAAGGATAGCTC
>NTKA01000055.1 GCA_002456975.1 Halieaceae bacterium MED-G27 | reverse complement strand
CTTACGTTGACTGTAGGCGTCAGAGATGAAGAGACCGAAGTCAACGGTAACGCTGACGAGGCTTCAGAGGTGCTCTGGAAACTGGGCGCGAACTACGCCGTAAATGACTACATGAGCGTTTACTACAACTTTGCGCAAGGCCAAACACCTTCAGGCCAAACTGTACTGGTCGGCACATCGCTCGAGCGCGAGTCGGTCGACTCGCACGACGTGGGCGTATATTACGTCGCAGCTAATTTGAGCCTGGGCGCGGCCTACTTCACCTACGATTACAAAAACTTAGTCGTGGGCATCGACGATCCTGTCACAGGTCTCCCAGAGCAGGTGAATTACGATGAAACGTCAATATCGGGTTTAGAGTTCCAAGGTGAGTACACGGTTAACGACGCCTTATCTGCTTACCTTACCTATGGCTTAAATGATGCTGAGTACGGAAGAAACGACGACGTCGACGGCATTATCAACTACGAAGGTAATCAGTATCGATTCTCTCCTGAGTTTTCCTACGCGGTAGGTATTCGATTCAATACCGAGAAGCTACGTTCAACCATTAGCTGGAACTACATTGATGACGTCTTCTTCGAAGCCTCGAATGACCCAGATACACTGCAAGATGGCTATGGCTTGCTCAACGCAAGCGTCGAGTATGACGTGTCCAACCAGTTGACGCTTGGCTTGTACGGCAAAAACATCCTCGATAAAGAGTACTTAATCGACGCAGGCAACACAGCTGGCTCGCTAGGCTATCCAACTTTGATCGAAGGCACGCCCGCAAACTGGTTACTCACTGCCCGTTATACCTTTTGAAAACCCATTCAACGGACTATATAAAGGGGGCCCATCGCCCCCTTTTTTTACCGCGCTGTTTTTTTGGCGCCACCTCTATTCCCAGATGAAATTCACCTCTGTGTGGTGATCTGGCAACCTCTTGACGCTCAATTCGATGCGTTTCCCCATTACTGAGAAAACAGCGATTTCGGAAGGCACGCGATCACGCTTTCTGTAACTTCAGTGTTTTCATTGTAGATAGCGATAAATTCGTTCCATGCGTTATCACCTATATGTTCTCGCGACTTGGCACTGGCAACAGAGTTCAGGTGAAAGGTTGCCACTCTGGCGGTGTCTTTAGTGAAGCTATCTGTATCCCTATCGTATTCAAGCAATGGGATCACGACCTGTTTATTTTCGGTTACACCATGAGACTTGTACCATGCATCGTGCTTGGCGGAAGCTTCTCTGAGGCCTGTTTCAGACCCTGCACCCACGTAGTTTGAAATTCTCAGAATTGAGACTACGCCGTCACACACATTTTCTTCCTGCGACAAGGCGGTACTTCCGGCGAGCATGCTCGTTACTAGAGCCGCCGACATTACGATTTTTTTCATTTGCTTTTGCTCCATTTAGTTGCGGTGAAACCTGAAAGTAACAAGCGCGTATGACAGAAACTTATAGCTGCGATGACACTTTTTATTTATTTCCTCATTCCTGCATCGCTGCGATCAAGAGCTGACGGAGTTGGAGCAAATTTTACCTGTGGCTGGTTGATGGAGAGCGGGTACTGTAGGCGAACAGACTTGTAACTCCTGCGGTCCACAGCGGGAGCATCATAAACATTCGAGTCTATGTAACCATTGGCTGTTTCTTCATATCCATCAGCCGCTGACGCCCCTCGCTTGTCCAAAATTCGAGCTCTTTGAGACTCGTGCCCAGCGTTTCTGTAACAAAACTCGACTAATTTAGAGCCACATTTAGCTGAGTTATACCTGATGCGCCGAGCCGAAAACTTACATGCCATTTTAGTGACTATAGTTCTCACCCTTGTGTGCTACGCGGTGCCTTCTAGTGCTGACACTTTAGTCACCACCGAGACGGTATCCCGTATTGCCTTCGGGTCCTGTAACTCTGAGCGAAAACCACAACCGTTATGGCCAGTCATTGCCAAAGATGAGCCGTCACTCTGGATTTGGACGGGCGATAATATTTATGCCGACACAGAAGACGCGCAGGTTTTTCGAGCGAAATATGACCAACAACTAGAACACCCCGGGTATGGGGCGTTCGCCCGCAGGGTACCTTTCATGACGGGCACCTGGGATGACCATGACTATGGTGTTAATGATGGGGGCAACGAATACCCGAAGAAAGAACTGGCGAAGGCCGAGCTCTATCGCTTTCTGAGCGTCCCCGATGATGATGTGTCACGGGAAAGACCCGGTATTTACCGCCATTATGACTATGGCCCAGCTGACCAAAGGGTCCGCGTCATCTTGCTGGATACAAGATGGTTTCGTGACCCACTCCAGCGCACTGAGGGACCGGATCGGAGCTACATCCCTAATACAGTGGGTACGGTTCTGGGTGACGCACAATGGACATGGCTGGAGACGCAACTCAGCGACCCTGAACCCGAGGTCACCATTATTGTGAGTTCTATCCAAGTTGTGGCAAGCGAGCACCGGTTTGAAAAATGGGCCAACTTTCCGAATGAGCAGAACCGTCTGTATGAGCTCCTATCAAAGTATCAGGGGGGTAAAGTGTTTGTTATCTCCGGCGATCGCCATGCAGGCGAAATCTCAGCGGAATCAGTCAAATCAGGACCAACGCCATTAATCGACGTGACGTCGAGTGGTCTCACCAACACCTGGTCTAGACAATTTGATGAGACCAACTCCCGCGCTCTAGGTCCAAAAGTCATCGAGAACAATTACGGATTGATTGAGATCGATTGGCGCGACGCAGCAAGCCCTGTGGTCACAATTTCGATCAAAGGTACAGAGGGAGTCATCCAAGCAACTACCTTGTGATTGACTACAAAACCCGGGCTCAGCACGGCGCCAGCAAATGGGCGAGGTTAATTACCCTGCAAGGAACTCTCTTCTTTGGGGTAACAGGACTATCGAGCAGACTAACCAACTGCACACCAACAATGCGAAGGAGTCGGTCAGGAAGGCTAAAGGTCAATCCATGCTTAATCCGAACCCCCAAGCCGCTGCCGAGCTTCTAGCCCAGCACTATTAATTTGAGCGCAAGATAATCGAGAGACTCGGCGCCCAGGCGACTGACACCCAACCGATAACTGAACTGATCCCTCCTCCATCGAGTGAGCCCGAGATAATTTAGCGGGCCCGTATCCGCTCGGCTATTGAATGCTATAAGCCCTATAAAGTGCTCTTAGCCGGGCTCTTGCTGGAAATCATCACCATCTCAGTAGGGCGCGCTGAAATCCTGGCGGCTTAACGCTGATAGTCTTGTCTCACGGTATTCCGACAAGTTTGTGCATCTGAATACTCAAACGCCACTGCGGGTTTGCCTTGCAGTACTCGACAGTAGCCCCGGTGTTTTCACTCAAGGTGGGACCATCCATGGGTTGCAGAAAAAAGTAATCGAACGCGAGATCTGCAAAATGGTCAGGCATGGCCAACTCTTGTGGATACACCAGCTTCAACTCATGCCCATTTTTCAATTTGAGGGGGGCATTTGACTTTGGACTCACGCAAATCCAATCAATACCCTCAGGAGCATCCAGAGTACCGTTTGTCTCAACAGCAATTTCGAAACCTCGCCGATGCACCTCGTCAATCAGCTGACGGTCTAGCTGCAATAGCGGCTCTCCTCCGGTGAATACAACATAGGGAACGCCCGTAGTATTGATCCTCGGCGGCCACTGACGCTCTACGGCGGCCGCGAGCTCAGCTGCAGACCCAAACTTGCCGCCGCCCTCTCCATCAGTCCCGACAAAATCGGTATCGCAGAAGTTACACACCGCGTCTTTACGGTCGCGCTCAAGCCCTGACCACAGGTTGCAACCGGCAAACCGACAAAATACGGCGGGACGTCCAGCCTGCGCGCCTTCTCCCTGAAGCGTAAAAAATAGCTCTTTAACCGAGTAAGTCATTCAGCAACCCTAGATTGGCAACGCAGGTCCGAGAGAGCCCCACGACAAAGCCACACCGCTCCCCTGCGTTTGCTGCAGGTCGATTCTATCTAACGCGGGCAAGGCGTCGCCAATCCGATCTCTCATCCATAAAGCCACCGATGCGCAATCTCCATCATCAATACCCGCCAGTTGATCGAGACGATGATGATCTAACTGCTTATAGGTCGGCTTAAAAATCTCTTTTACGTCGCCATAGTCGACAGTCCAACCCAGTGTACGATCCAAGTCCGCGGTCAAATGTAGCCTGACTAAATAGCTATGGCCGTGAAGCTGCGATTGAGGAAGATTCTCTGGCGCGTTGTTCAACTTTACCGCGGCTTCAAATCGCTGCTCCTTCCAAATGCGAAAGTGAGCGCCGTCGTAATGACAGCCAGCGGTGGCTGTCTCGTAGACAGTCACCCAAGATAACTCTTTGAGAGCTGGCTTGAGCTTGGTCCAAATCCACGCCGAAATCATCTCGCTGGTGGGGTTTTCAAGCCCTGGGATGTCATTCAGACATCGCATGTGCAGATCTGACGATATCTTGGCCCAATGAGCGTCGAGCATATCGTAATCGACACCCATATCGCCCTCTCCAATATTGGTCGAGGCATGCAAGATCACTTCAAACCCATGGCCATGCATGCGTCCACATTGATGATCTGGCGGTACATTCGGCAAACGATGCGCAGCCTCAAAACGATAGCGTCTCCACACATGTGCCGTGCCATCAAGATCGAGATCGACGCCTTCGTGTGCCGTGCTTTGAACCCCAACCACACCAGAGGCAAAGACTTTGGAGCGCCCTTTAATCCATCTTGCAAGATTCTCATCGGTGGGAACCGGAAGGTGCTCATTCAACAAGCTGTAATCGAGCGGCAAAACGCACTGCTCTAGCTCCGACTGCAGCGCGTCGACCTCACCACCCACATAAGGTGCCCAGTCGTCGCCTAATGTTGTTCGGATACGGACACCAAAACTGTGGCCATGCATTGTCTTTGACCGATGGCCGTCTGGCAGTATGTCAACGAAGCGTGCTGCTTCGATAGACGCTGCTGCAGTGTAGGACAGTTCGTTTTGCATCATGCGTTATCAAACTTTTCTATGAGCGGATCAGCCACGCCCGCGCTAGCGAACCCTTTTTGTCGCAGTAAGCAGGAGTCGCAAGACCGGCAGGGATTGCCATCGTCACCAGGGTCATAGCAACTGCTGGTGAGCGAGTAATCAACGCCCAGTGCCAATCCTTCATGAATAATTTGCGCCTTTGTCAGGTCAATTAACGGCGTGTGTATCCGAATGTGGCTGCGACCCTCAACCGATTCCTTGGTGGCGAGATTAGCCATCGCCTCAAACGCCGAAATAAACTCGGGCCTGCAATCGGGATAACCTGAATAATCGACGGCATTGACCCCCACGTAGATGTTATCCGCCTTCAGCACTTCGGCCCACGCAAGCCCAAACGACAAGAAAATCGTATTTCGGGCGGGAACATACGTAATGGGGATTTCATCTGCCATTTCGGCGTCTGATCGATCCCTCGGCACATCGATGTCATCGGTGAGCGCAGACCCGCCAAACTGCCTGAGGTCGATATCAACGATCACGTGCCTAGCAACATTCGCTGATTCAGCGACGCGTCTCGCGCAATCAAGTTCGACCGAATGGCGCTGGCCGTAGCGAAACGACAGGGCATACACCTCATCGTGGTGATCCATGGCAATTTTTAAGACCGTGGATGAATCCAGCCCGCCACTGAGCAATACAACTGCCTTTTTACTGCCTGCCACTTGAATCCCTCTCTGAGGCTACTAACAATCGCTCGCTATTATCGATACGAATAGCGCACGAGACTAGGACTTTCACCCCATTAGTCTCGCGACATGTGGACCGATGACGATCTAGCCAACGTTTCAGGGGTTGTCTCGCAAGGGAGCAACGGCGCTTCCTGTGTGTGACTTGGCAGGCATTGCTAGCCCAAGATCGCCAGCCCGGGACTGCCCAAAAGTTTACTGGCCGACGGGCGTGCTCGACTCCGCGATTGTCGCATCGTTAAGACGCGCAAAGTCTGCCAACCTTGGTTCTGTAAGATCCACTTCAATCGCGACGTTACTCACATCAGGCACTTCGATGGATTGGGGCTCAAACGTAGCAGTATCGCTTGCCGCGAGCCGCTTTTTGGGATCATAAAACGGCTTCTCTACAACTCGTGCACTTCGGTTCTCGAAAGGTAAGATTACCGTTAGTTGCGTTCCTAATTCAGAACAATCAACTTCCACCATAGCAAGTGCAATGTTTTTACCCAGCCGGGGGGAGTAGACAGCCGAAGTCACATAACCCACCCGGTCCGAACCAACGCTGACAGACCAAAAACGTGTATTAGGCGAGGTAAGGTGCTCACCGTCGATAACAATACCCACCTGCTTGTGAGTTATGCCTGCATCACGAATCGCCATGAGAGCTCGCTTGCCAATGAAGTCTGCGTCCATGTCGAGATCGACCAATCGATCAAGACCGAGCTCGAAGGGGTTGGTATGGCAATCCATATCGGCGTGGTACGAGAGCATGCCACCCTCAATACGGCGAATGGTTGACGTGTGGCCAGGCTTTAACCCAAAGGGCTGTCCTGCAGCCATGATCTTTTCCCAGAGCGCATCGCCCTGGCTACCATCCCGCAGATAGATTTCGTAACCCAGCTCGCTGGACCAACCCGTGCGAGAAACCACTAGCGGAATTCCGTCCAAATCGTAATGACGCAGCCAGTAATACTTCAGGTCGACAATCTCCTCTCCAAAGAGCGCCTTCATGATCTCGCCCGACTTGGGTCCTTGCAGCTGTAAGGGCGACACGTCAGGTTCACTAATCGTGACGTCGAATTCCCAGTTAATCGCCACGCCTTGGGCCCACAACAAAATGTCGCTGTCGGCCAAGGACAGCCAGAAATGATTGTCTGCCAACCGAAGTAAGACTGGATCGTTGAGAATGCCGCCCTCGGCGTTGGTTATCAGCACATATTTACACTGACCAACAGCGCATTTACTGAGATCCCGAGTCGTCAACATCTGCACGAAACGAGCCGCATCTGGCCCGGTAATCTCGACCTGTCGCTCGACCGCCACATCACACAATATGGCCTCGTTTACTAGGTTCCAAAAATTCTGCTCGGGGTCACCAAAATCCCGCGGGATGTACATATGGTTGTAGACAGAAAAACCCTGGGCGCCCCAGCGTACAGTTGCGTCAAAAAAAGGTGACTTGCGTATTTGCGTGCCGAAGCCAAATTCAGGTTGCTGTGTTGCCATAGACTTGCCTGCTGAGTGTCTTTTACCGGCGTCAGAGCGCGCGCGGCCATGTTTAATTAACTGCATACACCTATTCCTTATTGCGCTCAGAATGCTCAGCATTGTGAGGTTTAGAGGGTGCCCCTGCCTTTCTAATAAACCGCTCAAAAAGGGCAGAGCAGAGTGGCACCTCGGCGCTACGCGAGCGATTAATTTCGTCTTTCAAACAATAGAATTCATGAACAAATTTGTGACGCAAAGTTGGCTATCTAATTGACGCCGAGCTAAGGCTGAACTGAGCAGACACAACTGAGCAGTATTAAGCAAAAAAACACCAAGAAATATGCAGCTGGTGTCCGCTACGTTTGTGGATTTACACAGATAAGATTTACGTTCGGCTCACTCTCAAGCAAGGCCGAACTATCAGTGATTCGGACTCTCGGCAGCAGTGTGTAATGAACTAGCAGCCGCGGAACCCCTATTGGATTTTTTAGCAGAGTTACCTGCGAGTGGAGAGCTCAGGTTACGGGTAAAACCCTACGGCCCAAAAAGTCAGCGAAGTAATACCCAAGGCGCTGCAAGAACGCGTTTGTGTTGTCCGCCTTCAGCACCTCGGCCTAAGCGAGCCAAAACGATAAAGGAATCGTGCTTCAAACAGGGACATAAGTAATGCGGATTTCATCTGCCATTTCGGCATCTAGTCGATGCTTTGGCACATCGATGTCATTGGTGAGCGCAAACCGGCCAAACTGCCTGAGATCGAGCCAGCGGCTGTGCTCGATTCAGCGAGTGCCGCACCATACCGTAGTCAGTGACCTGCTGCCGGCACCCAAACCCCTCCGCCCAGATGCCCAGCTGCGCACCAGCAAGCGACTTAGTACCCAGTCAACTCCAGATAACCCTCGCCCTGATGGCTCCCCTCGACGGCAACGGGCCCTTCCCAATAGGGAAATGCCGTGGCCAGCCAGCTGTTGGGGCGATTCGCTGAGACTGAAATATCAACACCCAGCTTAGGTACTCGAACGCGCCACTCAAGTGGTATCACTTTAGTGATCGGTTGCGACATATCACCCACAGCACTTGGTATCGACAGTCGAGTGTCACTCAGTGGCGTCATTGTCACATCACCCGCTGTTAACTGGATCACATCGCCAGACTCACTGACCCAGCTTCCGCTGATGTAATGATCACCTGAATCATGGCGGAGCTGATAAACCATTAGTGCACTGCCATCGCTTAGGTGCAGCGACACCCAGTCCCAGCCGTCCTGGTTGTCCGCTAAGGGCTGAGAGCTCCATTCTCGGTCTAACCAGCCCTGCCCTGTCACCTCTACCGACTCATCTCCCACCCAGATCGTCCCGGTAATATCGATAAATGGCTGACTGTAGTAATAGCTCGCTTGACCGAGATCACTCTTCTGACTGAAGCCGTTCGTACCTTGCAATATCCAGTTATCAGCCGCATTTAGCCTAAGCTTGAAACGTTGACTGTCGGTGCCCGCAGTCAACTCACCGGGAAACGGTGTCGGCGAATCTGACTGCCAGAGCCAGTCATCCATCCAGGCCTCAAAGGTGTTTTGTGCTGTGGTCGCGACACCTGCTTGCCCAATGCCGCCGCGCGCAAATCGCTGCGAAAATTCAAAACCTGATGGTGTGGAGATAGCAGTATGCGCCATCCAAGTTTGGTTCGACTGCCAGCCACCCGGATTGGAGGCCGCGTTCATCGCCTGCCGAAACAGCGTCCAATGAACACCGTAGTCCTGCCCATCGCTACCTGTCAGATTAGCAGTGAGATACCACCACTCAATCTTGAACCGCTCATGCGGATAATGATCTCCCGGAAAAATAAACGTACGGCCGGGCTCTACCTGGGCAAATCCGTCTCCCGATTGGCGCAACAGCTGATACGGATCCTGTGCGCGGACTCGTTCGGTGGCGCCACCGCTTATGATGCCAAACGACACAAGAAAACACAGCTGCCATAGAGTCTTGCTCATCATTCCCCCGCCAGGCTTTTTAGCGCCGTATTCACCACGGTTCGCTGTCTGATTGAGGCTAAAATAAAAGCCGCGAATACCACGGCGGCGACGACAAAAAATAAGAAGATAATGGGCTCCCTCGCAACAACCACAGGCATCGTCCAGCCAAATGAAATCACGTTGATCTTGTGAATCAGGAGCCAGGAGAGTGCAACACCTAACGGCAATGCGAGCGCCATTACCACAACCGTCATCAAGACAATGGGGAAACCTGACACCACAAAAAAAGCGGACCAACTCATGCCCAAAGATCGCCACAGCGCATACTCTGGGCGCCTAAATTGATAGACCGCGAGCAATGACGCGAAAATAGCGACGGCGGCCACTAGTAATGTCAGCGTGTTCAATGCGCGAGTAATAGCAAATGTGCGATCAAAAATAGCGAGCGATAACGCCAATACATCGCGCTGTGAGACCCATTGGGTTGGCTCAAGCCCGAGTTGCGATAACCCCAGCTCCGCGGCTTCTTCTTCGTCATCTGTTATCCAAAGACCCCAACCTTGGGGCTGTGCACTGGCATAAAGTTGACTGAAACGGTGACTGGCCAAATGGAGCGAGAAATTGACGTTCCCGTAATCGTGGAAAAAGCCAAGCACCTCGAACGATCGCGCACCGAGCTCGGTCTCCAGCGCAATGGTATCGCCCACCTCAATACCAACGAGATACCTCAACTGCTCATTAGCAAATACTCGCTCGATCTCATTACCACCCGCGGACCAATCGGCGTATGAATTAGGCGCACCGTCAATCACATTGGCAGGTCCGAAGTCGGGCGCATCGACATCAACACCGACTACCGTCATGGTTCGACCTGCGAATGATGTTTCTGCGACCACGCGTCGGTGCGCCGCACGCACCCATGCTTCGCCAGCTATGACGTCAGCGTCCATGACCCCCGCGGTCACGTAAAAATCAGCCGATAAACGAGTCTCAAGCCAGTCGGTGAGCGCCAATCGGAAACTGCCCACCAATGAGGTGACACCGATATTAGCGATGAGAGTTAGCAACAAGGCCATCATTGCCAGCCGCAAATGTGGGAACTGTAGACTCACGTCGGCAAAGGCCCAGCGCGCTAGCCAATGATGCTGCAAGCCTAGTCTGCCCAGCGCCGCCGCCAACAGTACGGCAACAGGTAACAATGCGATTCCCGCAAATAAAACCAATGCCAGGAGCGCAAATCCTTGCACGACCGAAGAGGCTAGTGGATAACCGAGGTAGGCGATGAGAAGAAGCAACAGGCCAGCACCAGCCAAGGCCATATCACGCTGAGACAGCACGGTCTCTGCATCTGCACTCGAATCACGAGTCCGAACAACCGTTGCGCGCAATAACGGCAAAACGAGCGCCAGCGTCAATCCAGCAAGCGCGAGCAGCAGGGCTTCCCAGAACAAACCAGCGTTGAACACAGGCAAACTGGACACCGACGCCCCATAAATATTCTGCATGGTCGCCGCTACGGCGGGCATTAAGGCGGCACTTATGGGTTGTGCGAGGAGCGTTCCGAATAGCGCGCCAGTCACCGCCCAGATCAGCGATTCTATTGCAATCGCGGCAACGATCGCTTGTCTTACGGCGCCTAGATCTCGCAAAACGCGCAAGGTTTGCTGTCTTGCATGCAATGAGAAATTCACTGCGTTAAAGACAATAAATGTACCCACCACAAACGACAAAAGCCCCAAGGCCGTGAGATTGGTATGCAAGCTTTGGGTCAACTGAGTGAGGTCCAGCGCCTCTGATTGATTAGACAGCACCAGCCGATCGCCAAATAGATCAACAAAACGAGCCTGCTCACTGGGTGTTAACGGAGGCGCTGCCAGATAAGATACCCGGTCTGTCTCAAATATCGAGAGCGCGGCCCCCAAGTCGATAAATATTTGATCACGCTGCTGCGGCTGGGACCTGATCACGGCAGGCGGCAACACTGTACCTTCTCGGAGCTGAATTTGTTGACCCTCCGTCACGCCAAGACGCTCTGCCGTCTGAGCGGGGATCCATGCTTCGAAAGGAGGTTGGGTCAAACGGCTCCAGCCACTGCCATCAAAAGGACTCTCCTGGAAGGCACTGTCATCGGTGCTACCATCGCCCGCCCCTGTTAGCGGTAACACCAACAAGTCGGTCGCGATAATCGAAATAAGCGCTCCATCACGGCTGGCGAGTCGCTTTTCTATCACTGGATAAATATTGGTAAAGCCTGAACGCCGGAGCCGAATATAATCGGCAATAGCCACATTGGTGCCGAGCCGATCGGTGATCCGCCACTGAGCCGATGCCCCCAAAATCTCATCGGCCTGCGCGTAACTCGCTTTCGCGCTCGCATTGATTTGAGCAACAGCTGTGTATAGCCCGCAGCCCAGTACCAGCCCGGTCAAAACGAAGAGTGCTTGCAGCGGATTTTGGCGATAAAAGGCGAGCGTGGTCGCCAGTGTTACCAACGTCGCGCGGATCATTAGGCGGGTGTCAACGCGCCGGATCCTAAGCGCATAACATGACCCAAGTGACTTGCGATCGCTGAGCTGTGCGTCACCACCACAAGCGTTGCGCCGGCGTCTGCGGCAGCGCTGACCAAAAGTTCAATAACTGCTGCACTGGTGGCTTCATCCAGATTGCCCGTGGGCTCGTCTGCCAAGACCAGTTTGGGTCGATGCATTAGCGCCCTTGCGATGGCAACTCGCTGTTGTTGGCCGCCTGATAGCTGGCTTGGGCGTCGGTGTGCTAAGTGACTGATGCCCAACATTTCAAACAGATTTGTCGCAAAACGCTGATCGAAGACGCCCGCCAGGCGAGCCTGCAGCGCAGCGTTATCCCAAGCGGACAGAGCAGTTACTAGGTGAAACTTTTGGAAAATTAAGCCAATGTGATTTCGGCGAAAAGCGGTGAGCTCTGACTGACTGAGCTCAGCGATTTGCACCCCGTCGACCCACACCTCGCCTGCATCGACCGTATCGAGGCCTGCGATAATATTCATCAAGGTGGTTTTACCGGCGCCGCTTTCACCCATCAGCGCGACGCTTTCGCCAGATCCTAGACACCACGACAAATCCTGCGCGACGTTGATAAAGTCGTCGCGGTCACGAAATGACTTGTCGATATGTTTGAGTTCGAACATGGCTGCCTTGAAGATCTCTGTAAATACGACGGCCGTGCTCACCGTGGATTCACCCCTACTTAATGCGGTAATTACGCAAGGATTGCCAAGTAGAGTGCGTCTCGACGTAAGTTTGCATCGACATAAGTGGGGCGGCGCAGGATCAGTGGGCTAATAAAATCCGCTCGCTGGCTTGGCAATCATGAACCACGTTGCCATCACCAAGGGCACCGTAATGATTAATCCCCAGATCAGCCACTGACGAAACAGCTGCCGATATTCGTCACCCACATCTACGCCCAAAAATGCCCTCGCCAATCTTGCTTGCTTGATCTGAACAGGCGCGCGAATAAACAACCAAGTCAGACCTGCGGCGTCGAAAAGAATTTCGCTTGATAGCAGCTCATTCCCGGTAAGGGGCCAGTTACCTGTCAATGCCATGGCGCAACCCCCCCTCGTCAAGAGCAAGACACCGCATACGATCATCGACCAGTCTGTATAAATGCTAGTTTTTGAGCGAAACTAAAAATCTTAGGGCTGTGAGTACGGTCTGCAAAATATTGCCAAATGGCGGTAACCGTGAGGAACCCCAACATTACAAAGCATTGTCATGTGGAGAAATTTGGCGATCTCGTATGTCAATGTTATCTGCCCGTTAACACCTAC
>NTKA01000054.1 GCA_002456975.1 Halieaceae bacterium MED-G27 | reverse complement strand
TGGCCGATCTAATCCGGCGGCTGACCTCCAGCGGTTTCCCAATGCCAAAAGCCAGTCTTATTGGACCAGTGATGGGGTGTCGGGCGTCCCAGACAATGCCTGGACCGTTAACTTCTTCTCGGGCATTGGCAACTCGAAAACAAAAGCCTCGACATTTCAGGTTCGATTGGTGGCGGGAAACCACCAAGCATCGCAATTCGAGGCCTCTCGATTTGTTGATAACGCAGATGGAACATTGACCGACTTGGTGACGGGCTTGATGTGGAAACGCTGCCCTGAGGGACTATCGGGCCCGGACTGTAGTCAAGGAGCCGCAAGCAAAAAGGTCTGGGGAGTCGCCATGAAGACCGCTCGAGATTCTACATACGCCGGCTACGACGACTGGCGCTTGCCTAACATGAAGGAAATGCAAACATTGGTGGATGTCGCCAGAGATAATCCTGCTCAGGACCAATCCGTATTCCCCAACCCAAACCTTGTGCTGAATTACTGGACATCCTCCCTCGTGAAAAAACAGTCACCAGTGACGCAATCATGGCGGGTGAATTTTCAGTACGGGCTCAGTGAGGTCAAAGTGAGGACTCAGTCACTGAATGCTCAATGGCTTGTGAGGGATGCAGAATGATTTGCAGAAAGTTGATGGTATATATCGGGGCAGCTTTTTATCAAAAGCGCTCTTTTCGAGCCAAAGGTGCACTCATCACAAGAGGGTCAGACGAGTCCCATTATTTAGACATAAAGGACAGGTGTAGACTTACTGACCGCAAAGGTCTTGCGCAGAGATTAGTGAGGGTTAGCGTTCCCGCAATTCTCTCTGCCTCCTTCCTGGCGGTAATTCCACTGAGCTATTCGCAGGAAGAGGGTGCGACCGATAGTGCAGAATCGGATGACACCGTAGTCGAGGAAGTTGTCGTCTATGGCATTCGCCAAAGCCTCGAAAATGCACTGGAAGAGAAACGAGAAACGACCAATTTAATCGAGGTTATCAACGCCGAGGATATTGGTAAGTTGCCCGATGAAAACGTTGCTGAGGTGTTGGAAAACATCCCAGGCGTGCAGATTGGTCGCAGTGCCGGTATTGGCGCGTCGGTATCTATCCGGGGAAGCGAAGATAATCGGGTGGAAATAAATGGCCGCGGCACTACGCCCTCTGGCGATAATAGAGGGGGTATGAGCTTCGCGGACTTGCCTGCGGCACTCGTGAGGTCGCTCAACGTGGTGAAGGTACCAACTGCCGACATGATTGAGGGGAGTGTTGGTGGCACCATCAACGTGAAAACCAGTCGGGGACTGCAACTCAAAGAGCCTCTGGCCGTTCTGCGCGCCACCTCTGAATATGCCGAGAATGCCGATACATGGAATGAAAATGTGTCGATGGCTTTGGGCAATAAATTTGAGACGGTCAATGGTGACGTTGGCGCAGTTGTAACGCTGAGCTATTTATCAAAAACAGTGCGCGAAGATTCGCTTCGTGTATCACCCGGCATCAGAGACGCAGCAAGTAGCAACATTGATTTCAACAACGATGGTGTGGGCGATGCGTATTACAAGCCGGGTTTCGGAGATCTACTATTCGGCATTGAAGACAGGGAGAGTACCGCCCTAAGTGGCTCGCTCGAGTGGCAGGTCAACCCCGATCTCAAAGTCTTTGGCGATATCTCCTACACCGATTTCTCTCGACTGAACCTGGGACAGTCAATGTTTATTGGCGCGGCGGGGGGTGATCAAGAGCTTGATGGCGCCGCCTCAGCGACTTTTGGTATGGTCAGTATTGCGGGCGTTGACATACCTATGCTCACCTCAGGTGTTATTGGCGGCGGAATCCTCAATGGTTACGCGGATCAATTAAGTGACACTCAGGCACCGAATGACGGGATGCGGCTGCGCGCAAATAACCGCGCAGGCTCCAGGGATACTGAGTCCTTTGTTGCGGCGATCGGAGGTGAGTGGGAGCAGGAAAACTTCAAAATCCAGTTCGAAGTTAACGCGGCGGGCTCCGAGACTCAGGAAGCGGCGTTTACAACGGTCTTTCAGTTCAATGATCCGATGGCCGATAATTTTCACAGTGCCGGTGCCGCGATTCGTGTGCCATTTTTCTATGACTTTCGTGGTGGCGTACTGGAGTATGGACCGACAGGCGACCGGGTGGGCGATGAACAATTACTCGATCCTAACTACTACTCACTGTTCATCGCGCGAGATCAGGATAGCTTCTTCGATAATGAAGAATCAGCTGCCAAAGTCGACGGCACTCTGTATTTCGACTCAGGTTTCTGGACCGAGATGAAGGCTGGGCTGAGAATCAGTGAGCGCTCTATCAATCGGTCACGCCTTTCGCAGGTCTCACAAAATTTCCCGGGGTTCTCGGGCGCAGATCTTGCAAATTATCTCACTCCTACTCCCGGTAACTTTTTTGCATTCCGCGGAGGTGCTTCATATTTAGATAATTTCCTGACCGGTAATACTGCCACGATTTACAGTCGGCGCAGTGAACTCAGGGCTGTCTTGGGTCTCGATATCAACGGCATTACCGATCCACTCCAGGGTTTTGGTGTGGATGAAGAAACCGTCGCAGCATATGCAAGTGCAAACTTTGAAACAGACGTTTTCGGGATGCCTGGTCGCGGAATCGTTGGTGTGCGGGTCGTAGATACGGATCAGCGTGCTGAGGGCAACGAGGTGATGGTAGACGGAGAACTTCGAGATGTTTCGGAGAGTCAGCGTTACACCGAGGTGCTGCCATCGCTTAGTCTGGTGCTGTCGCCCACCGATAAACTGCAAGTCAGATTGGGTGCCGCAAAAATCATGCGCCGACCGAGCTTCGGTGATCTTTCACCGACAGTACGCTTCCCACTGAATACCGGTCAAGCGGTTCTCGTTGGTGACCCAACGCTACAACCTACCACCGCATCGCAATTCGATCTTTCGGTAGAGTATTACCCAAGAAAAGGAAGCGTCGTCAGCTTAGGCATTTACCACAAAGACCTCGACAGCGTGATCGGCAGACAGACCATTTTTAGCGGGATCTGCAACCCTAGGGCTGTCGATGCCAATGCAGGCAACCCCGATCTTGCGCTTCCCACCTGCACTGTGGGGGGCGAAGATGGTGTGCTTGTTAACCGAATTTCACCAATCAACCTACCGGGAGGAGAAATTGACGGGATTGAGCTCGCGTTTCAGCACTACTTTCGATCGTTACCCAAGCCTTTTAATGGTCTGGGCATCATTGCTAATTATGCCTATCAGAACGGCACTCGAGATCAAGTATTCAACACACCGGCTGCCTTGGATGAGCAGGGGGAACAACGGTCATTACCACTCAACTTCGTGCGGTTATCAGAGAATTCATACAACTTCACGGCGTTTTATGAAAAGCCAAAATGGTCGGCCCGGTTACGCTATACCTACAGAGACGTTTTCTTGGTGTCCGAATCAACCGATATCAGTAATGGATTTCCGCTCTACTCCGATAGTAGAGGGCAACTTAATGCCTCCGGGTCCTACAACATCAATAAACGTCTCGCGATCACGCTAAGCGGGGTTAATCTACTCAAGGATCGAACAGTCCAACCTGGTGTATTTCCGGGCGGGCCGATTGCGAGGATGATGGACTCTGACCGCCGGGTTTCGCTGGGATTCCGAGTCAAGCTTTGATAGTGCTCTAAATCCCAATAGCTGCGCTACGCGATGAACGAACAGAAGGAGAGCTTCAGAATTAAAGACTTACCTTCAAACCGTTGTGCGATGAGGTCGTCGGGCAAAGTCGATTTTGGTCGTCTATTACTGACGTCTTTGCTTCTCATCGTGGGCTCACTGGCAGAAGCTGCGACAACTTATTTCGTGAGTAGCGCAGGTAATGACAGAGACGATGGGCTAACACCAGACACAGCGTGGAAGTCGCTAGCGAAGGTGAGTCGACAAGCATTGGAACCTGGAGACTCGGTCAGATTTCGTGCTGGTGACGTATTTGAAGGTCAACTCACTATCTCGAGTTCCGGAACAGCTGATGCTCCGATTCAGATCACCCGCTTCGGCGAGGGCAAGAAGCCATTATTAATGGGTGGTAATGGCAGACGTGGTGCACCTGTCGCAACAATTTTGGTAGAGGACCAAGACAATCTCGCTATCTCTGGTCTTGAAATAAGAAATTTTCGTAAGCGCAGTAAAGACAATGTGCCAGACGAGGATGCATACGGAATCCTTATACGCAACAACGGAAAACGCTCCTTAAGCGGGTTTGAATTACACGATCTCGTTGTACAGGATGTTTATCCAATCAAGCGCCGAAGAATGTTCAATCGAAACACGGTCACCGGCATACGCTTTGAAACGCTTCCGCCTAAAACAGCTGATAAAGCAGTCAATACTTCTGATATTTTCCTTCATGCCAACGTCATTCGTTTTACAGGTCGGTTTGGTATCGCGGTGCGACATCGGGCTTCTAACCTCACCCCGCTCAGGGGACAACCCATGGACTTTGACCACAATGTCAGAATCGTCAACAACCTTTGTGAAGACCTGGGTGGTAGCTGCGTTCTGTTAAATGGTGTCTGGAGTGGGCTACTCGAGAGTAATACGTTCTTGCGCTCGGGCTCACTGCACAATCAAGCCCTGTCAGTGAGTCGTGGCAGCGGCGCTTGGTTTTTTAGATCTCGCGATATCGTGGCGCAGTACAACGCGGCGGTGGGCTCAAGAGGGCACAATGATTCCAGTGGTCTGCACGTTGATTTTGGTAATCAAAACGTACTTGTTCAGTACAATTTCTTTTATGACAACGAGGGCTATGGGACCGAAATTCTGGGTAAAAACAACAACGTGATCTGGCGTTACAATGTTAGCGTCGGTGACGGTACTCGGATTCCTCGCATCGATCGGCCGGAAGGCATTAAAAGTCAGTATCCCGGGAAAACCATCTTTGTCAGTGACTTTGCGGCGCCCAAACGGATAACGTCTTCGAATATCAGTATTTACAACAATACCTACGTAACTGCCGAGGGTTCCTCGCCCCAGATGGAGCTAAACGGCATTAATGTCTCGCTTAACAACAATGCTTTTGTCGCGATCCCCAACAGCCGTCTCGGGAGTCGAGTGCTAGTGGTTTGGAACGATGAAGAGGGGCCTGCGGTGGCGGGCAATTTATTTTCCGGTGCTGTTGCGCCGGCTTTTATTGCCTTGGATTCCAGTCCGCTTCGAGCAGATATCGAGCTTCCCGACAATGCGACGACACTCGAGCAATTCGCCATCCCATCCGAATACCGTGGAATACCAATCAGTCATCCTTCATTTCCGGCGGCTGGTAGCGGTATTTTTAGCCACATTAGTGAAGTTCCTACCAGTGACATATTCGGACTGCCTATTGATCAGTCGAACCCACCATTGGGAGCAGGTGTTAAGGATATGAGGCAGTAGTATGCGTGTCTCTGTCGCTTGCCTAGTACTGATGAGTCTTTTTCTTTCATTTGATTCACTGGCGAGCAAGCCAGAGGCGCCTAATTTTATTCTTGTACTAACAGATGATCAGGGCTGGACTTCGATGTCCAACGCTATGGACTCTCGTCACCCGACTGCGCGTAGCGATTACCATCGTACTCCGGCGCTTGACGCTATTGCTGACGCGGGTTTGCGTTTCTCGAGCGCTTATTCGGCATCCCCGGTGTGCTCACCGAGCCGATACAGTATCCAGTTTGGCAAATCACCGGCTCGCTTGGGGCGAACCAGGGTGCTTGGCGAGAATCGAGTCGATCACGATCAAGTCGGAATTCCTCAAGTGCTTAAAAGAGCCAACTCGAACTATCGAGCTGCGCACCTTGGGAAATGGCATATCGATGCAGATCCCTCGCGTTATCTTTACGACGTTCACGATGGGCAAACGACTAACAAAGAAGGGGGTTATGATAATAATCAGAAAGCTCAATGGCGCGGCTACAGCGAGAATGATCCGAAACGAGTCTTCAGTCTGACGGAGCGCGCTATTGAGTTTATCGAGGCATCAGTCGGAGAAGAGAGCCCCTTCTTTTTACAGCTGTCGCACTACGCTCTGCACTCCAACATCATCTACCGTGAAGAATCTCTAGCCGAAATCGGTGAAACTTCTGAAAAAAGCGTTCATACCGACAGAGGTTATGCTGCGATGGTCGCCGATCTCGATACCGCCATTGGGCAGTTGTGGGCCGCTTACAATCGACTCGGTTTACAGGACAGTACCTATTTCATCATCACTTCCGACAACGGCGGTATGCCCGTGTTGCCGCAGCAAGTTAACAAGGGAAGGCCTTACAAAAAGGGACTGAACCACCCACTGCTCCGAGGCAAATGGGATCTAATGGAAGGCGGGATTCGAGTGCCGTTTCTCGTTGTCGGCCCTGATGTGCCGGCAGGAAGCCAGGCTGATGAGCCCATCATCGGCTCTGATTTACTGCCGACTTTTGCCGATCTAGCGGGTGCAGGTGATTATCTTCCTATCGATTTGGACGGCATCAGCATCAAACCGTTGTTGAACGATCCCAGCGAAACGCTCGATCGACCCTCTGATGGTCTGATTTTTCATTTCCCGCATTACAACGCGGTAGGTCTTAACGAGCCCCATTCGGCTATTCGGGTGAAAGACTTCAAGCTGGTTAGATTTCACTCGTCCAAACGTTCACTTCTTTTCAACATCGAGACTGACATTGGTGAGCAATTTGACCTGTCATCGGCTCAGCCTGAAAAAACCGCCCAGCTCGAGGTGTTACTGGAAAGTTATCTCGAGCAAGTCGATGCCGAGAGACCTGAGCAGAGCATTAGTTGGCTTAAGCCCGGCGCAAACGGTCAGACGAAAACGCGCTTTCTAGAACGATATCCCGAGCAAGGAAGCGAAGCGGCGGATTCGAAAACTGGCTCACCCATATCGCATGAACATTAGCTAGCAAAAAATACACGAGTTCAAGGAAGAGGTTAAAAAAATGAAAAATTGCCGAGTTGCTAACCCCATAAACGGGTCAATCTTTGCTCTCGCGCTGACCTTTTTTAGCTCAGCGCTCGCCGCCACCGAAGAAGGCGAAAAGTCATTGGAGGTAACGTGGAGTGAAACACCCGCCATTTCTACCCCTACCAATGTTATTTACATCCTCACCGATGACCAGCGCTTCGATGAAATGGGCTTTATGAACCCAATCATTGATACCCCCAATATTGATCGACTCGCCAGTGAGGGCGTTCACTTTGAAAATGCTTTTGTAACGACCGCACTGTGCTCCCCAAGCCGCGCTACTATCCTCACCGGTCAATATATGCACAACCACGGCGTGGTTGATAACAATTCTCCTCGAAACCCCAACAGCGTGCTGTTCTCGGAATACCTTCAGATCGCGGGCTATGACACTGCCTTTATCGGTAAGTGGCATATGGGGGAAGCCGCATCTGCCTCAAGAAATCTTGATGATCCACAACCCGGATTTAATCACTGGGTGAGTTTTGCCGGGCAAGGACACTATTACCCCACGAGACTCAGAAATGGCGAGATGAACAAGCTCAACATCAACGGTGAGCATGTATTACAGAAGGGCTATATCACCGATGAGCTCACTGATTATGCGCTGGACTACCTATCTAATCGTGAGTCAGACAAGCCGTTTTTCTTATACCTTTCGCACAAAGCAGTTCACGCTAATTTTTCTCCCGCAAAGCGCCACGCTAGCCTTTATTCGGATCGCGAGATTCCGATCCCCCTAAGTCAGGCAGATACAGCGGAGAACTATCGAGGAAAGCCGATGTGGGTTAAAAACCAGCGCAATAGCTGGCATGGCGTTGATTTTCCTTATCACAGCTCGCTAGACGTTCAGGCCTATAAAATGGAATACCACAGAGCCATGTCGGCAGTGGACGACAGCATCGGGCGTATCCTTTCATGGCTAGAGGCTAACGGCCTTGAGAAGAACACAATCGTTATGCTGATGGGCGATAACGGCTTCCTATTTGGCGAACACGGATTGATAGACAAGCGAAACGCCTACGAAGAGTCCATGCGCGTACCTTTAGTGGCCTGGGGTCCGGGCGTTATTGAGCAGGGTCACACTGTCGATGAGATGGTCGCTAACCTCGATATTGCTCCAACCATGTTAGACATTGCGGGATTAGAGTCGCCCGAGCAATTTGAAGGTAGAAGCCTGTTGGGTCTGGCACGCGGCGGGCCGGTATCGAATTGGCGGGACGAATTGCTCTATGAGTACTACTGGGAATTCAATTTTCCAAGCACCCCCACAACCTTTGCATTACGCACCGATGACTACAAGCTCATTCAGTACCATGGCATCTGGGACACCGAAGAGCTTTACGACATGCAAAATGATCCAAACGAGATGAGAAATCTTATTGGTGATCCGCGTTACTTACCGATCGTCGCGAGTATGAGACAGCAGTTGTTCAAGCGCCTTGAAAATAACCGAGGTCAGCATGTGGTTCCCTACACCGAGAAGTTCTCCTCGGGAGCTGTGTTTAGGGAACGTGATCGGTCCAAGGCGGCGGAGTTTCCAGCTCGTTGGCTTAAAAAAGACACGGATAAAGGCTTAGAGGACTTCTTTGTGCCCGACTACCGACGTGTCGAGGCGCGAAAAAAAGCGGCCGAGAAAAAGGCATCACAGCCTGATTAATTGAATGCCACTACCGGGGAAAAACACCGCATGAAGCGATGCACCTTGCTACTGTTTCTGATCGGCACGCTCATAAGTCAGGCCTTTGCACAGCCCATACCGGCTTACAAGAATCCTGATTTGAGCGACGAGGTTAGAGTTGAAGATTTGCTAGCTAGGATGACCTTGGCTGAGAAAATTGGTCAGATGTCTCAATACGTTGGGCCCAAGCACGTTGCGCGTTCTGAGAAAAACCTGACCTTGAAAGAGATGAAGGCCAGTGACGCGTTTGGTATGTATCCTAGCTTGCATTCCTCACAAATCCCGGAAGTCATAAGCGCCGGCAAAATTGGCTCGTTTTTGCATGTTACCGACCCAGAGGAAGCAAACCTCCTGCAGAGTTATGCGACCGAGAGTCGTTTGGGTATCCCACTGTTGATCGGCATCGATGCCATACACGGTAACGGTTTGGTTCGAGGCGCTACTATTTACCCCTCGCCTATTACAATGGCCAGCAGCTGGAATCTGGATTTAGTTAGACAGTCGTCCGTGGAGACCGCACGGGAAGTAAGGGCGAACGGTGCCCAATGGACGTTTACACCTAACATCGATATTGCGAGAGACCCCCGTTGGGGGCGAGTGGGCGAGACCTTTGGGGAAGACGACTTCTTAGTAGCCGAAATGGGCGTCGCCGTCATCGATGGCCTGCAGCAGGGCGATTTCGATGAAGACGGTCAAGTTGTTGCTACAGCCAAGCACTTTATTGCGGGTGGCGATCCCAGTAATGGACTAAACCTATCACCCATGGATCTGTCGATTCGCTCGCTTCGTGAGGACCACTTTCCGCCATTTGAGCGCGCCATTGATGCCGGCGTGTTTACGGTGATGGCCGCGCACAACGAGGTGAACGGTGTCCCGGCGCACGCCAATCATTTTTTACTCTCAGAAGTTTTACGCAACGAATGGGACTTTGAGGGGTTTGTTGTAAGCGATTGGATGGATGTCGAGCGCTTACATACTTATCACCGCACTGCTAAAAACTTCAAGGAGGCGGTTTACCAAAGTGTTAGTGCGGGTATCGATATGCACATGCACGGGCCAAAGTTTTTTGACCCTCTGTACCAGCTAGTTGGCAACGATCGCATTAGTGTTGCGAGGATCGACGATGCGGTACGACCCATATTGCTTGCCAAGTTCCGCCTCGGATTATTTGAGAACGCACAAGTCGAACCATCCAATGCCGAAAGCGTAATGTTCAACGAAGAGCATCAGCAAACTGCGCTGGAGCTGGCGAGGCAGGGGATCGTGCTACTCAAAAATGACTCCAATACACTACCTCTCGCTCCAGGCGCGCGCGTTTTTGTCACGGGCCCCAATGCTGATAATCACTCGCTTTTGGGTGACTGGGTGTTCCAGCAGCCAGAGGAAAATATTACGACTGTTGTTGAGGGGCTTAGGGAGGTCGGCGGCGGGCTCGTCGAGATCGATTATTTCGACCTTCAAGGTACGGTCAAAAATATTCAGCCCAATAAGATCGTGACCGCCGCAAAACAGGCAGCATCGGCCGACGTGGCTATCGTGGTGGTTGGCGGCAACCCCTTACGTTACGAGCGTAAAGAAAAAACATCCGGAGAGAATGTGGCTAGAAGCTCGATTGGTCTCATCGGTCAGCAACTCTCGCTCGTGCAGGCGATTCATGCCACAGGGGTCCCCACCATTGTTGTTTTGATCAACGGCAGGCCACTTGCAGAGCCTTGGATCGTTGACAATGTATCCGCACTGGTCGAAGCCTGGGAGCCTGGCGCATTAGGTGGTAGAGCGCTCGCGGAAATCCTATTTGGTCACGTTAATCCCAGCGGCAAAATGCCAATTACGGTGCCTTATTCAGCGGGTCATCTGAAGGCCTTCTACAACCATAAACCCACGGCAAAAGTTCGTAAGTATGCGGACGCGCCGAGTCACAATTTATATGAGTTTGGGGACGGCTTAAGCTATACAGACTTTGCTTACTCCAATGTAACGTTATCGTCTTCAAATATTTCAATCGGGGAGTCGACCACGCTTTCTGTGGTTGTGAAAAATGTAGGTCAGCGGTCCGGGGACGAGGTGGTTCAATTGTATATTCGAGATAAGTTTTCGGCTGTAACTCGCCCCGTAAAGGAGCTCAAGGGGTTTAAGCGTTTATCCCTGGAACCGGGAGAAGCGAAACGAGTCGAGTTTGATATCACTCCTGCGGCGCTCGGCTACTTCGGCATTGATATGTCGTGGCAGGTTGAGCCCGGCGACTTCACTGTTATGGTCGGGGGGTCTTCCCGCCGAGCTGACCTTGAAGCTATCGCGCTGCGGGTAAGCTCGCGGTAATGCAAATCGATGCTCTTGTTAGGTCCATTTGCTAGCTATGACGCAAATTGAGTGGCGGCTAGGCAGTAATGCCTATTATTTGAGGGATTTGCTGCAGGCTTGGTGTATGTACGTCCCCGCGAAACTTCTCAGCAAGGCTGTATTGCTCTTGGGTGTCCTCGTGGCTTTCGATGATAGTCTCGCGTCGGATCACACTAATGTTTTGCTCATTATCGTAGATGATCTTAGAACCGATATAGGAGTGTACGGTGACTCTCGAGCTAACACGCCTCACATAGATGCGTTGGCCCAGCGTGGCATCGTGTTTGATAGAGCTTATGCGCATCAGGCGATTTGTGCTCCCTCTAGGGCATCGTTGCTGACGGGGCTAAGGCCTAAAACAACAGGCATCAGACTTCTCGATCAACCTGTATCCGAGTTGGTTCCTGACGTGGTGACGCTGAACCAAGCCTTCAAAAATGCAGGTTATACAACGCTCAGCTTTGGCAAGGTTTATCACCATCCTAACGATGATTTTGCGGGTTGGAGTCTTCCGCCTGTTGACTATGAGCCGGCCATGCGAAGACGACTCAAGGAGTCAGGCCAGCCCAATCCTGTTATCGATATTGTCGCATTAGATCAAGAGCTGCCCGATCGTCTAAATATCGAGCGCGCTCGAGAAGCGTTACTGTCTTTATCGTCAAGCCAAACCCCTTTTTTTATGGCTGTCGGTACGCACAAGCCCCATTTACCTTTCCGAATGCCTCAGACTGCGTGGGATGCGACGCCAATCAAAAGGCCCATTGCTCAACAGGTGCAGCGACCGCCTCGAGGTGCACCAGTTTGGTCGTTAGTTGCTTATGAAATTTGGAACTACGATGACTTGCCGGAGAAGCCTGGCCCTATAACGCTAACGCAAGCGCAAAAACTTCGAAGGGCTTACGCGGCCTCGGTTAGCTACGTGGACACGTTGATAGGTGACCTGCTGCAAACGCTCGATGAGACAGGGTTGTCTGATGACACGTTGATCGTATTGTGGAGTGACCATGGGTATAAGTTGGGCGAATATGGAGCCTGGTCAAAACACACAACCCACGAGGTTGATCTAAAAATTCCACTGATCTTCGCTGCCCCCCAAATGGCGAGGCAGGGCTCCCGTAGCTCAGCGATTATCGAAACGATAGATATATACCCGACTGTACTGGACCTTGTTGGGCTCCAGCCCCCTAGTCACCTCGAGGGTGCTTCTTTCGATAGCATCGTCGCACACCAAGTAGGTGACGGAAAAAAAGCTGCTTATTCGGAAATCACGCGCTGGGTGTCCGGGGAGAAGTTATTTGGACAGTCGGTAAGAAATGATCATTTCCGCTACACCGCTTGGGTGTCAGCTTCTTCCGGGAACTTGGTTGCCGCGGAGCTCTATGATCATCGTACTGAACTATTTCCAACGGCTAATATCGCCGATGATCCGGAGTTTGCATCAGTGTTGGATAGCCTCGAAACCCTCCGTTCTCGGCATTGGGGTACTGCTGAGGTTGTTAGTTTGGCCAGAGGTTTACAGGCTGTGAGTGAGTAGGTCACCGAATTCCACCACGTCAAAGCATTGATGACACGGTGTTTAAACACCGATGGCGACTAACCTCCCGCGTTATCAACACAACAAAAAAGTAGCGAGATCAAGGATTTGGTCTACGCTGAAATAGCCAGTTTAGGAACTTAAATTGAACTGGTGCTCGCGAGATTCGATCTCGTATTTAGTCTAAGAAATTTTGAGGGGAAATAATGAACAAACTCATAGCGATAGGTTGCATTGCAGCATGCTCGGTAGCTCCAGCATTGGCAGATCACCACGGCTCAGACTCCATGGGAAATGGGGCTTTCTCAACCTTGTTTGTCTCGGCTAAGGATGTAGGTGCTTACATTGAATCTGTGAAATCCAGTACCGCGATATTTGAGGCTATTGGAAGTGACGCGGCGGGTTACTGCGAGACGATTTCTGGGCGTGATGAAGTCGGTCAATTGATGATCTGGAATGCGTTTGGCAGCGTGACGGATGCGCTGGTCGGAGCCTCTAAATACGACGCCAGCAAAGCGCCTGCTGATATGGCAAGTCAGAGAGACTTCAAGTACGGCGCAACATGGGCGCCCCTCAAGCCATTTCCACGACTCGATCCTGGCTACGAAAGAGCCATGAGAATAAAACTAAAACCCGAGATCCTGCAGGCATTTATTGCCACCATTACAAAAATGGAGGCTGAAATCATTGCGGCAGGTCACGACACCTTTATGAATGGTTTGTTTGTCGCCATGGGCGGGGGTACTACTGAAGCGGGGACTTATTATTTGAAGTCTATAACGTCATCAGCTGAAACCCACGGAGCCGTGATAGATGATTACTTTGCCGGGGCATCTTGGGGCGCTACTTACAACGAAGCGTCGGCAATGATCGATGAAGTGGTCAACGATCAATTTGAAGTGTGCGAGCAGTTTTACACTGCAAACTGAGCACTATTGAAACGAGGGGCGCTTAGCGCCCTTATTTACCGCTCT
>NTKA01000053.1 GCA_002456975.1 Halieaceae bacterium MED-G27 | reverse complement strand
GTTAAAAAGTGGTGAAGTATCAGCCGTACTCTGTATTGGGCCTGATCCCGAAGATTCCTGGCGACCCCAACCTCGGCTCGTCACTGACGCTAAAGATATGGCCAGTTGTCGCGGCATGCGCATGGGCTACGCCCCGCTGCTCGAACTGTTGGAACCTGCGATCGAGCAAGGCCACACCCGGCTTGCGGTCATTGGTATTCCCTGTCAGATCTATGCACTGAGAGCCCTCGAAAAAGAACTAGGGCTCGAGAAGCTAGTGGTAGTGGGAACACCCTGCTCGGACAACACAACCACCGAAAACTTCCACCAGTTCCTGTCATTGCTAGACGAGCGCCCGGAGACCATCAACTACCTGGAGTTTATGCCCGACTTTCACGTCGAGCTGCGCTTTGATTCGGGTAAGAAGCGGCGCATCCCTTTCCTGCAGTTGCCGATTGCCGATTTACCTGACGACTTCTTCCCGCTCACCTGTCGCACCTGTGTCGACTACGTCAATACGCTGGCTGACATTACCGTGGGCTATATGGGCGGCAGTGGTGAGCAATGGTTACTAGTGAGAAACGAGCGCGGTGCCGAAACCCTCAAACTGATCGAGTCCGATCTGACATTATCGACGCCAAAGACGGGCGGCAAACGACGCGCTGCCGTACAGGGATTTATCGAGAACACGCGACGTGCCACGGGTGGTTTACCGCTTCGCCGTATGCCGCAATGGTTGCGACCGATTGTCGGTAAAATCATGCCACTCACCGGCCCTAAAGGGATCGAGTTTGCGAGAACACGGATCGAGATGAAGGCAGCCGAAAGCGTTCTCCACCTGCGTCGCGCAGCACCTAAACGCCTACGCAGCATGCTGCCTGCTCACATCTGGGCGCTAGTAGCGCCCTACGACATCAAACCCGACGCCTCAGAGCGCTGATCCACCACCCCACCCGCTCGGTACAAACGAGAGTTTTCAGTCATAGGTGAGAGCCGTGGACGGACGAACCGTTGCCTTCTCGCAGAGTACGATTATCGAATTGATGGTGCCGAGCTACGCCAATTTTGGTGGCAAGGTGCACGGTGGCACCCTGATGTCTTTGATGGATAAGGTCGCCTACGTCTGCGCGAGTAAACACGCGGGCAACTACTGCGTGACCGTATCGGTGGAAAATTTGGAGTTCCTTCAGCCGGTCGAGGTGGGCGAGGTCATCAAGCTCATGGGTTCGGTGAACTATGTTGGCCGAAAGTCTCTCGTTGTGGGCATCAAGGTAGTCGCCGAAAATCTGCAGGAAGGGGTGAGTAAGCACACCAACACCTGCTACTTCACCATGGTCGCGAAAGATGCCGATGGCAACACCGCTCAGGTACCGCCGCTGATTCTGAAAACTCACGATGATGTGCGTCGCTTCCTCAGCGCGCTTGAGCGCAAACGCCTGCGCCTTCAAGACCACGAGTTTATGGACAAATACCGGCAGGACTTCGTTTATGATACCGCTTCGGCCGAGCTGCTCAGCGATCAGCGCTGTCATGTGATGCTCGAGCCCGAGAGTTAAACGACCGACACCGGAGTCCGCATGATTAATCAAAGTCTGACGCTACCTTGTGGCGCCACCGTTCCCAATCGTCTGTGTAAAGCAGCCATGACCGAGGGTTTGGCACATCCCGATGGATCTGCCTCCGAAGAGCTTGAACGCCTCTACGGCGTCTGGAGCGACGGCGGTGCCGGCATTTTGCTCTCAGGCAATATCCAGGTGGACGCAGAGCATCTCGAACGTCCAGGCAATGTGATTGTCGATGGTCCGCTGCCAGACAACGCGATGACCTCGCTCAAGGCCATGGCAACCGCAGGTACCCGCAATGGTAACCATCTGTGGGCTCAAATCAGCCACGCCGGTCGTCAGACCCAAAAGATTGTTAACCCCACGCCCAAAGCACCCTCGGCGGTTCGGCTCAAATTGCCATCGAGCCAGTTCGGTGAGCCAGTGGCGCTGACCGAAGCTGAGATCGAAGCGGTCATCGCGGGCTTTGTGCATTGCGCGGTGACGGTTAAAGAGGCTGGATTTACCGGTGTGCAAATCCACTCGGCACACGGTTATTTACTTTCTCAATTTTTGAGCCCGCTGACTAATCAGCGAGATGATCAATGGGGTGGCTCGCTGGAAAACCGCGCGCGGGCACTGCTGACCATCGTTAAGAAAACGCGCGCCACCGTCGGCCCTGAGTTTCCTATCTCGGTAAAAATGAACAGCGCAGACTTCCAGAAAGGCGGTTTCGATTTCGACGATAGCCTCACCGTAGCAAGCTGGCTCGCTGAGGCATCGGTGGATCTGCTCGAGATCTCAGGCGGCACATACGAGCAACCCCGATTACTTGATCTTGAAGGCGTAGAACCCATCGAAGAGCAGTCGCTTGCGAGAAGTACGATGGCACGCGAGGCCTACTTCGTCGATTTTGCCAAAGCGATTCGTGAGAAGGTATCGATCCCGATCATGGTGACCGGTGGCCTTAGACGACGCGATGTAATGGAGCAGGTGCTCGAAACCGGGGGCGCTGATGTCATTGGCCTAGGACGACCTATGTGCGTGATGGGCGATGCCCCGAAGGCGCTCCTAGAAGGCGCCGAAGAACTACCTCGCTACGAGAACGAGCTTGCACTCCTTCCCGCATGGCTCAACTGGCTGACCAAGATCACCCTCATACGAACGATCAGCTCATTTGCGGTGCAGTTCTGGTTTTACGAGCAGATCGCCAATATCGGCCGAGACGGCAAACCCGATGACGACCTGACCGTTTTCTCGGCCACCCTCAAGCAGCAAAAGGCGGCTGGGGCTTGGATCAAGGAGCGACGTGCGTAAACCGCATCGACGATTAGCCCGCGAGCTACTGTATCTGCTCTAATCGGGTAAGGTACCCAGCATTCAGTATTTCTGAGCGCAAGGTTACGTCTTCCGTCAGAGACCAAAGATCTGCCGGTATAGGTGTCGGCTCAAAATTTTCGCAAGTCCACTGACCGTGTTCGTATCGATGGCAAGACTGATACATGAACGCTGATTCACATAACGGGGACACAAAAAGGCCAAGAATAATGAGACTCCTACAACAAGTCATTGCTTGGTGGGCGCTCTGCCACGCCGTGGTGGAGATTATCGTTTTCGGCTTGGCGGCTCTCGGCATCGGAACCACTGGTGTGGTCAGGGATCTGATTGAAGGCTATGCAACTATCTTCATGTATCCGTTGTTTCTCGTTGGCTGTCCACCGGTCATCGCCCTCGGATTGCTGCTTGGTTTTCCGGTGCTGGTATGGGTAACACGGCGCTGGGTTTCAGGCCGTGCAATGCCGTCCGTTTTGCTAAAAAAATCAACCGACAAATAAAGGCACCGAGGCAATTCTCAGCGCCCATCGAATCATCGAGAACGACGGCTGTCTGCCACTCTGTTAGGTCGTCACTTTATTCTGTGACTGCTTTCTATGCTGTCACTACTTCGACCATCCACAGGAGGCTAAAAACCGACAGCCGTCCCACAACCCAATGCCTCTGCCACGCGAGAGAACTCCGCAACTGCACTATCCCATCACGGCAGCCTGTCGCAAGCTTACGCAGAGGCTTGGGTATCTATCAGTTAGCTGCCGATACGTGATTATGTGCGATCTTCCATTCCCCACGCTCTTTGACTAGGACTAGGGAAAACCATGCTTTGCCTGTACTACCAGGCCGCTCTCCGGGTGGCGCAACATCGAAGAGACGCATAAAACTTGCGACTGCTACATCACCATAGACTCTCACTAAAGGATCTTCGATTCTGACCATCATCATAGGCTCACCACCCCAGAACTCGACACGTGCGTCGTGCTTAAGAAGCTGCACTGCGAGATTACCAGCCTGGTCGCTTTGTCTAATGCCTTGACTGATTTGTACTCGATCATCCCTAATGAGTTCGGCCTGTACCCTCAGGTCACTCTCGAGCGCAGCCCATTTTTCTATGACTGCCATAACCTCCGAAACATCCCCTCGATTCGAAGAGTGGTTATCACTCAACGCCATAGGAGACAAAAACATAGCCATTACGATAATGAATACTGACCTAATAAACTTCATAACTTCCTCCAATTCGAATTAGTTTTTTTGATGTTGCAAATTCAGCGTAGTACAAGAAACCGAGGATGCATTTTTTTTCGAACGACAGCATTTGAGCGCTATGTTTAGCCTAGACCCATTCGCGCGACCCAGATGAAAACCTCTCAAGTAGACCGGTTCTGCCGCAGTAGCCTACCTGTCACCAAAACAATGCCCGAGCTGATAGACGCTGTGGTGACGCCATTTCTGTTGCGATATTTGCGTTACAGCAGAGGCGTTTAACACCAAACTGAGTCAACCACTCCTGGCTTGAAGCGGAACTCGAGTTCAATGATATTTATGCACAGCTGAATCGAGCTGCAGCGCACGACTAAAGCTTCGTGGTTAGGTGAGGATGGGCTAAACGGGTTGCTAGGGATAGTTGGAGAGGCCTTTCGCTCTATATCGGGGGAGTGGACTCTAAGTTATTCATCTGGAACGACAACAAGCGCAAAAAAAGCGCCTTGCGGCGCTCTCGCAGGAAGGGTTGCTCACTTCTCTTCAAAGTCAGCCGCTTGAGTTTGGTGCACACCGCCATAACTCGCTGGTGAATAATGAGCCGTTCGCAATACCCAGCTTCCATTCTCTTTTACCCAATTCATAGTGACTCTGGTTCGGTAATCGCTTCTGTTGTCCTCAGGACCTACCATACCCTCAGAATAGAAACGGACATGCACAACATCATCAGCAATAGCCGTGACTTCCGGGTAAAAATACTGCGTTAAAGCTGGTCCAGTTTTCTCCCAACTTTCGACAGTTTGTTTAGCAGGCGGTTTATGAAAACTCCCGTCCGAATTGGTATCTAAGGTGCCAGCTTTACTGGACATCTCGACTACTTTTTCAAAATCCCTCGTATTTCGGGCATCCATGTAGGCGAACAGGGCCTTCATAACTTCAGCTTCGCTTGAACTAGCAATGTGGTGGTCTGCGAAGGAGGCGCTGCTAAACATCAGTAGTAATGCTGTAAAAAAGAGCTTTTTCATATATTGGTCTCCATTTAGAGGTCGCACTGTTACATGTGCCCATCAAGCATAGACCACGATTGCCATATAAGTGTCCTCGGTATCACCAAATGCCCGACGACAAAGGACTGAGGTAAAAAAACAGCCACTCAACGAATGAAATAAGCGAATCAGCGACCCGCATTGATCTGTGGAGACCAGGTTTTTTGAATGAGCCTTGGGTATGTCTAGCTGGCGCCAACACGATGTTGGTGGATCGCAAAGCCCATGGATGGGCGAGAGCGATCAGGATGACTGACTTCGAACTAAACGATGTAAGGAAGTGGTGGGCTCACCAGGGTGAGGCGGGGGTTTCGGCGAGCGCAGCTCGTCGCGGGCCGAACGCCCGAGCGTCCCGCGAGGGCTGGAATAGTCCGGTGAGGATCAACACGAACGAAGTGAAGTGGTGGGCCCACCAGGACTTGAACCTGGGACCAATCGATTATGAGTCGACTGCTCTGACCAACTGAGCTATGGGCCCTGACAAAAGAGTCAATAAAAACAACAACTTAGAGACCAAAAATCTCTACAGCCGAGGTCAGATGATACCACAAATGACCTTTAGCATAACCTCAATTGTTAGTGATGCAGTAGCGGCTATTAAAGCTGAGAGCGGGTGGGGGATAATATAGTCACTAGTGTGCAAGAGATCAGCCCCCACCTTTCAGGGCGTGAAGGACTTTGTCGATACTGACCTCCGGAATGAACGATGCAAATTGCTGAATGGTTTTTGGCTCGACTAATTAGACACCCTTGAAGTCGCTGCTGGTAACACTTAACGTAAGTGGATCGATCAACCGGTAGTGACTTTATGTTCCAGAAAGTCAGCGAAACGATTCCAGACCAACTGTCGCCTCGCGTTGAGGCTGCATTGGCGTGGTTCAACGACTCTCCTGACGCCGCTGGTGAGAACTTCAAAGTCACCGGGATTCTCGATGCCGACGCGGCAGTAACAGGCTCCGATGAACTAAAGCTTATCCTTTGTGGCGGAGACCGCTGCGAGCAACGCTCATTTCGGGTCACAGGCTCATCACCTAACTTTTCTGTGGAGTCGTCTGATGACATCGCACCCAAGGGCGATAAGTCTCAAGCCGAGCTAGCGCCGCCACCCGGTGTTCGTCTCACTTGGTTGGATAGCGTGATGGCACAGCATGCTTTTGTTGTGCTGCTGTTTTATCGAGGCTTTTGGTGACCGCCCTGTCGCTCCGAGTTGCGGAGCTATCTTGAAACCGGCGTAGTCGACAAAATCAGGGCTGCGGGTGGTGAGGTGTACGCGATTACTAGCGAACCGCAGTATCTTGCCGATCAGGCGCATGAACACTGGGAACTCAATTTCGACAACGTCGGAGACCCACATCAGGAAATCCCGCGCATTTGCGACGAGCGCGGTTGGCTCACGCTCTATACGAGCCGCGGTGACACCACCTTCCTGCAACGCGGTGCGAACTGGCAGGTGGAGCATCCTAAGGGCTTTTTCCAACCGGGTGTGCTCGCCATCACACAGTCGAATCGCATCCTCTATCGCTGGCGCTCGGTACCCTCCGATGAAAACCTCAACGGCACGGTCGCAAGGCCAACACCCGGTCATGTCTGGCGCGCATTGGAAGCCGCTCTGCCGCTGGGAGATGGTGCAGGTGACGCCGCGCATGACGATCACCCCGAAATCGATAGTCCTGCCCCGCCACGTTTAGTCTTTATTGCGGCGCTGGTTGCCAATGGTTGGTTTATGGGGTTGAAATCATTTGTCTACTCGCCGGGCAGCGACCCAACCCCTATTCGCTTCAAAAAAGCGTTTAGCCGATGGCCGGTATTTGTTGCCCTGTGGATCGCGGCATTCATTTTCCTACCCACGCTTTGGGTGGCAGCTACACTACTGGCTTGGGCACTGTGGATTGGTCGCGATGTTCGTACCACCTTAGATGCCATGATGGACGTGCAGGAAGAGATCAAAACCACCCGCTAGCTTGGGTGCCATTTGAAACTTCTATGCAGTCTCTCACGCAATTTTCTTACGACGAACAGACCCTCGAGTACATTCGCAACAATGTGAACAGCTTCGATGTCGTTGCTCAGCCCATCGATGACCTTCGCGCTGCGGCTGTAGCGTTAGTGGTGGTTGAGCGCGAGGACAGTGCCGCGATTTTGCTCACGCGCCGCGCGGGATCACTGCGAGCTCACAGCGGTCAGTGGGCATTACCAGGCGGGCGAATCGATGCCGGTGAGACTGCCGAGGATGCGGCGCTTCGAGAACTGCAAGAAGAGATAAACCTTGAACTCCCCCAACAAGCCATCCTCGGGCGACTCGATGACTACATCACGCGCTCGGGGTATCGCATCACACCCGTGGTCATTTGGGCTGGCAAGGACAGCGAGGACCTCAAGCCCAATCCCGATGAAGTCGCCTCGATTCACAGCGCGAGCTTTGCTGAATTGGTGCGCCCGGGAGCCCCGCAATTCGATCGAATCCCAGAGAGCGATCGTGAAGTACTCTCGATGAAACTTAAGGTCGATCAGATCTTTGCCCCAACCGCGGCCATGCTTTATCAGTTTCGTGAGGTGGCGATTCTGGCTCGGCCAACGCGGGTGATCGATTACGATCAGCCGCGGTTTGCCTGGCGTTAGTTCCGCTCTGTAGGCTGATTAAAAAGCACAAGCACTGAACTCGGCGCATCGAATCTCAAACGCCGATAGCTCTGAAGATGACCTCAGATCGCGTCGATGATGAGCCAGATCGGCAGACCAACTACCATCGACAAATCGGATGGGTCTAGCGGATCGCTTTGCTCGATCCATTTTTCAATTTCGCATCGTCGAAAGATGTTTAGATCGTCGGTTTTAGCTCCAGAGCACAGCCTCGAAAGCGGTCAAGCAGCGATTGATATTGACGTCGTTGCTGCTCGAGCCCATGAGCCCGATTCGCCATTGCTTACCGGCAAGCTCGCCGAGACCAGCACCCACTTCGAGATCGAACTCATCCAGTAGACGCGACCGCACGCTGGCATCGTCGACACCCTCGGGAATCGTCACCGCATTGAGTTGTGGGAGTCGCCACGCTTCATCCACTGCGAGCTCGAGCCCAAGCTTCGATAGGCCAGCGGCAAGCTTTAGGTGATTCGCTTTGTGGCGCGCAATGCTCGCCTCAAGGCCCTCTTCCTCAAGCATAAGTAATGCCTCGTGAATAGCATAGACCGCATTGACAGGAGCTGTATGGTGGTACGAGCGTTTTGCGCCCTCACCCCAGTAACCCATGATCAGATTCATATCCAAAAACCAGCTTTGCACTTTGTGCTTTCGCGCCTGAATCGCGGCAACAGCGTCGTTACTAAAAGTAATCGGCGAAATGCCGGGCAATCCCGATAGGCACTTTTGTGTGCCTGAATACACCACATCGGCACGCCAGGCATCGGCCTGTAGATCAATCCCAGCGAGTGAGGTGACCGCATCCATAATCACCAACATGCCCGCCTCTTTGGCCAATCGACAGAGGGTTTCCGCGTCGCTTCGAACACCAGTTGAGGTCTCAGCATGCACAAAAGCCACAACCTTGGCGTCCGGGTTTTCTTTGATCGCGGCTTCGAGCTTTTCGGGATCGACCGGATCGCCCCAGCGATCCATCACCATCACGGGTGTGGCACCACAGCGCTCGACGTTTTCCTTCATTCGTCCGCCAAAGACACCGTTCTGACAGACAATGGCCTTATCGCCGCACTCGAGCAGATTGACGAAAGCGGCTTCCATGCCGGCAGAGCCCGGCGCTGATAACGGAATGGTTAGCTCATTCTGGGTTTGAAAGGCGTATTGGAGTAAGCGCTTTACATCATCCATCAACCCCACGAAGAGTGGGTCTAAATGGCCAATCGTGGGTCGCGCCGAGGCAGCGAGCACGCGGGGTAAAACATCAGAGGGGCCAGGACCCATAAGGGTGCGAACGGGCGGATGAAACGTAGGCATAGCGAAAACCAGCAATCAAAACACGGCGCGCATAATGCCTGAATGGACGCCGTCATGCGAATCACAAAAGCCAATAAACATCATTCGGTTTGATCGGGCAGCTTGACGCTCCGTATCATAGGGCAATGACCGAGCTACCAATTGTCTATTCCTTCCGGCGCTGCCCCTATGCCATGCGCGCACGCATGGCGATGGCGCGAAGCAGATCGGGCGCCCGCTTACGCGAGGTCGTATTGCGCGATAAACCCGAGGCCATGCTCGAGGTATCACCCAAGGGAACTGTCCCTGTATTGGTTCTAGCGAACGGTGAGGTTATCGATGAGAGCCTCGATATCATGCTCTGGGCTTTGAGCCAGTATGACCCCGATGGCTGGCTGGCTGATCGCGACAACTGTCTCGCTTGGATTGAGCGCAATGATCAGGAGTTTAAAGGCTGGCTCGATAAGTACAAATACGCCAACCGCCACCCCGAGCAGACCGAGCACTGGTACCGGGAGCAGGGAGAGCAGTTCATTCAGGCGATGGAGTCGCAGCTCTCGAATAAGGACTGGCTGGGAGGAAGCCATTGCCGGCTCTGCGATGTGGCGGTATTTCCATTTATCCGGCAATTCGCGGGTGTTGATCCCAAATGGTGGCAAAGCGCGCCCTATCCGAGCACTCGTGCCTGGCTTGATCGCTGGTTAGCAAATCCTCTGTTTACCAGCGTGATGAAGAAATACCCGCAGTGGCAACCGGGTGATCAAGAGCCCTTGTTTCCCGACGCAGCCTAAGCCTCTCGCCCCTCATCTTCCGGATGCTTTCACTAGAGTTAGGACAATAGCAGTCCGATAGTAACGGGACATTATTTGTCTGCCGATAGGTCGCTGAGACGGCCTTCATCATTGGCCTGCAAAAATCTGGCGAAGTCGAAAATCCCTCCTAGACTGAAATGAAGCGACAACACTGTCGTCTTGTAATGACTTAAGGAGATTACGTCATGCAACATCTTTTTTTAGTGCTATTAGCGGCTTTGTGCTCGGTCACCGTGCAGGCCCAAGAGTATGAAAATCGATCGGAGTTTTTCTTCTGCAATCTCAATGAAGGCAAGACCATGGCCGATGTGGTGGCTCAGAGTGAAGCCTATGGCAAGTTCTCGAAGGACATGGGCACCAAATACGCTCAAGCGATTATGACGCCCATGCACGCCGGCGACACCAGCGACTACGACTACATCCTCTGGGGCACCTGGCCCGATGGCGAAGCCATGTACGAGGAGTGGGGTAGCTACGCCAACGGTTATGGTGGCTGGTCTGCAAGCAACTCTGCAGAAACCCCAGATGGTGAGGCAGGCAGCTGCCATCGCTCGATCGCGATGTTCAACATGGGGGTGACTCACAATCGCATTCCTATGGACGAGCGCGATGAAAAGCAACCTATACAGTTTGCCCAGTGCTCGCTAAAAGAGGGCGCCACCATGGCGCAGCTCTATGCACAAGCCGCGGCTAACAAAGAGAAAATGGATGAGGGTGGCTTTAAAGGTTGGGGCATCCACTACTTCTTCCCCTACCTAGGCTTTGATGACGTCGATTACGACTTCGTCCAAATGAACCACTGGTATTCCTACAAAGCTCGCGGCCACATGGCCAACAACTGGGGTGACTTCGTAGCGGAAAACCCTGAAATAGCGAGTGATATTCAGCTGCTAGTCAGTTGCTCGGGATCGAATTCGTTTGTATCGCAGATGGTCTTCAACAATATGTAAGAGACTGATTCACGGGCTCCTACCGGAGCTCGTGATTTACTTCCTTCGCACAAAAACATTTCGCTTTGATCCAGCAACATCTGCGTCACTACAGGTCGGCTTGCCCATAAAAATTCAGTTAGGGCGCGTCAAGACCGACGGATATCGGAGCCCCCTTCGTACAGGTACCAGTCCGTTTGTGATATCGAAGGAAAATTCCCGCCATGCGCTCAGTATTCATAATTATCGCCTTATCCCTCTCAGCTTGTGGCGGAGGCGGCAGCCCTGAACAAACCCCACCTCCCATTCTGACACCAACGCCGCCGGCGCCCGAGACGCCCCTGTTTTCTGAAGCGCTCGATTGCGTCGATACGCCAGAGTCATCAGTGGTCACTGGCACCTCATTTAAGCGGGTCACCCTGTCTGACGAAAACGCAATCTGCAACGACGGTAGTCCAGCAGTCATGTTCATACAGCGCGCAGCAACGGTTGCTGGGGAGCAAAATTGGTCGATCAATTTTCAGGGTGGTGGCGGTTGTATCGGAGAGGACTGTGCCTCTCGTTGGTGCTCGGGTGGCGATGACCGAATGACCAGTAGCAGTGCGCCAGATGGCTCAGAGTTCGAGGGTATTTTTAGTCAGGACGCGGCAAACCTAAGGCCGGACGCAAATAAAGTATTTCTGCACTACTGCAGCTCCGACAATTTTGCTGGGCAACGCTCGGATGTGATTGTTCCAGCCACCGACACAACACCAGAATTCAAAATTCACTTTCAAGGGGCCAATATTCTGAACGCTGCCATGGATAGCCTCGAAATTGGTGCGGTTTCTGACGACGGAACTGTCTCGCTACCACCCTTGGGGGGCGCTGGGCTATTCACCATTAGCGGCACATCCGCGGGTTGTGGCGCGGTCTCCAAGCAAGGAGACAGACTGGCAGCCAGAGCCAAAGGGCTAGGACACACGACACAACTAATATGCGACGGAAACTTCACACCTGACATCCCTTTCCTGCCCGATGACAACCGAAGAGATACCGTTGCGGCGGCCCTAGAGTCTGCATGGTCAGCTCGAAACGAAAATCATGATCCGCTGAGAGATGAGTCCTGTATCGAACTGCAAACAGAAGCGCCGTGGCGATGTGACGTCCCCAGCTATGTGCTCGCCAATCACATTACCGAGTCACCCATTTTCGTGCGTATGGATTTAGGTGACCCAACGATATCTAACAACTACATCAATAATGGCTACACTGAAGCCGAATTCGCTACCGGTGTGCGTGACGGACTGATCTCAGCAAGCCAGGGCACGGGCATTGAGCAGCCCATGGCAATCCCCGCCATTTTTGCCCCCGCCTGCCGTCGACATGTTGCACTCTTCAGTAGAGCCGGCTTTTTTGAAACATCGATGACCGACGAGCTTGGCGTGGAGCAAACGCTTAATGACGCGATAGACCTGTACGCTCGAGGATTACCCGTCGCGTTGATCGATACAATTCCACGTAGCCTATCGTCCTGCGGGAACTGACCTATCACCGGGGAATCCTAGCTTTACCCCTAGGCAGCGGACCGGCGACAACGTTGCTAGCAGCTGCTTAGAGCTATCAAAGTTGAGCTGCCGACCAACTCGCCTGGTTGATTGCAGCTTTCGCGTCGAGCTCGGCTGCTTCATAAGCGCCGCCGATCAACTCAACGCTCTGATCAGAATCTACGAGCTCATCATAAAGTGTGCGCAACGGTTCCTGACCGGCACAGACAATCACCGTATCGACATCGAGTGTGACCGGTTTGTCCTCGATCATGAGATGCAGTCCGTCATCGTCGATCATCCGGTAATCGACACCGTTGATCATGTTGACACCGCGGCGCCCAAGCGTAGTTCTGTGAGTCCAACCCGTGGTCTTACCCAAACCGCGCCCAACCGGCGTGCTCTTGCGCTGAATGAGGTAAACCTCACGGTCAGCGCTCGCGACCACCGGCTCCACGCCCGTAACACCCCCTCTGGGATGATTCTCAAAGTCGATACCCCACTCGCGGGCAAAGACATCGACATCGAGGGCACCTGAAGGTCCGTCGTGAGTAATCAGATCGGTTACATCAAAGCCAATACCGCCCGCGCCCATCACCGCGACCTTTTTTCCAATTGGCTTACGACCCATGATGGCATCGATGTAGCCAACCACCATCGGGTGATCGATGCCTCTCAGTTCAGGCACACGCGGGGTGATACCGGTTGCTACCACAACGTGCTCGAAACCCAGCACCTTGAGGTCATCAGCAGAAACTCGCTGACCCAGCTTAAGGTCTACCCCAAGCTTTTCAAGCATCACGCTGTAATAGCGGATGGTTTCGTGGAACTCCTCTTTACCGGGGACACGTTTGGCTAGGTTGAACTGACCACCGATTTCGTCGGCGGCATCGAATAGCGTAACGTGATGCCCCCGCTCGGCAGCAACCGTCGAGTAGGCTAGTCCCGCGGGGCCCGCGCCAATCACCGCCACTGACTTGGGTGCCTCGGTGGGCTCGTAACTCAACAGCGTCTCGTGGCAGGCTCGGGGGTTCACCAAGCAGGAAGTCGTTTTCATGCTAAAGGTGTGATCGAGGCAGGCCTGATTGCAAGCGATACAGGTGTTGATCTCATCGCGCCTTCCAGTCGCCGCCTTATTCATAAACTCGCTATCCGCGAGCATGGGGCGCGCCATCGACACCAGATCGGCATCACCGCGCGCAAGCGCTTCCTCAGCGACCTCGGGCATGTTGATGCGATTCGAGGTAATCACCGGGATACTGACTTCCTTGCGCACTCGCGCAGTCACCCGGGTAAAGGCCGCGCGCGGTACCATAGTGGCAATGGTAGGCACATTGGCCTCATGCCAGACA
>NTKA01000052.1 GCA_002456975.1 Halieaceae bacterium MED-G27 | reverse complement strand
CACGCTATCCAAACCTGTATGTGCTCATTTTTGGCCAGGGCCCACTGGCCGATGAACTAGATAAGCGGGTTACCTCTGAAGCGCTGACGGGGCGGGTGACGATGGCAGGGTTTCGCAATGATCTGGACCGGGTACTCCCGAATCTCTATGCAGTGATACATCCGGCCGAACGCGAGGGTCTTGGTGTCGCGTTACTGCAATCAAGTGCCGCTGGCGTGCCGGTAGTCGCGGCAGCTGCAGGTGGAATTCCTGAGATTATCCGTCATGAAGAAAATGGTTTGATTGTCGAGGTGGGTGATGTCGATGCCTTGAGTCGATCGATCGAATCCTTACTCTTGTCATCGGATTATCGGAACGCGCTTGGCGAGGCTGGTCAGCGAATGGCTGAGGAAGAGTTTTCGATTGATGCCATGGTGGCCGGTAATCTTTCGGTTTACCGCGAGCTTGTTGCTAACTAGTCACTAGATCGCGACGCCCGAGTACGGAGCGCATGCTTTTTCATCAGTCCCCTGATCTGGTTGTAGTTGATGCCGAGCGCCTGCGCTGCATCTCTTTGGCGCCAGTTAGAGCCCTCTAAAGCCTGAACAAGCCATGTTTTTTCTTGCTCATCGAGTGCTGCGCGCAGGTCGTTCGGTATCACGAGTGCGCTCTGCTTCTGCGATGAGGCAATTGCTTCAATGGCCGCCGACCTCTTTGGTTCGGTGGCAGGAGCTCCGAGTGGATTGATGATGATTTGGTCTATCGGGAAGTCTTCAGAGTTGTGCCGGTGGAGCGAACGCTCAACGGTGTTGCGAAGTTCTCGCACGTTGCCGGGCCAGTTATGGGTCATCAACTGATGCACTGCAGACTCGCTAAACCCAGGGAACACAGACCAGCCGTATTCGGCGGCGAATTTGACTGCAAAGTGATTGCTGAGGGGGAGGATATCCTCAGCTCGATCCCTCAAGGCAGGCATGGTCACGACGTCGAAAGTGAGGCGATCGAGCAAATCCCAGCGGAAAGTTCCTTCATCTGCCATGCGGGGTAGGTCAGCGTTTGTTGCCGTGATGATGCGAACGTCGACCTCTATCGTGGTGGTTCCCCCCAGGCGCTCAAACTCCCCGTACTCGATCACCCTCAGTAGCTTTTCCTGTAACGAGCCCGGCATGGTCCCTAGCTCATCCAGAAAGAGAGTGCCCCCATTGGCTCGTTCAAACCGACCCTGGTGTCGACCTTTCGCCCCGGTAAAGGCGCCAGGCTCGTAGCCGAATAACTCGCTGTCGATCAGATTCTCGGGTAGCGCACTGCAGTTGAGAGTTACGAAGGGCTCTTGCCAGCGTGGTGATAGGTAATGCAAGCGATTGGCCGCTATTTCCTTGCCAGTTCCCCGTTCACCCGTAATCAAAATGGGGCGATTTACGCTGGCGAGTTGAGAGAGATGGTCCAGTGCTGCCGTGAATCGATGGCTGTCACCGATGACTGTGTGCTCAGTTTTCATAGGTCAATTTTAGAGTAAATTTAACCTATATTAAATATATTTAATGCTTTTTAAGGGTTAAATTTATTTATAGTCTGGTGTAAAACCATATCTTATGGATTTAAAAAATTTATAAGTTTATGTTTTTGTGCAATTTTTTGGTGTTGGCGCAGTACTCGCAGTGCTTGTAGTAGTGAAGGCAAAATCGATACGTTTTAGGAGTAGCACTATGGGTATTTTTTCCCGCTTATCGGACATCATTAATTCTAACGTCAATGCGCTATGCGATAGCGCTGAAAATCCGGAAAAAATGATTCGTTTAATCATCCAGGAGATGGAAGACACCCTGGTCGAGGTTCGCTCGTCGTCAGCAAAGATTCTGGCGGAGCGAAAATCGCAGGAGCGCGCGGCGAAGTCACTCAGTGAGCAAGCCTCGATGTGGGAGGAAAAAGCTAAGCTTGCCTTATCCAAGGGCCGCGAGGATCTCGCCCGTGCCGCGTTGAATGAAAAGCGCTTGCTCGAGAATGATCTGACTAGCCTGAATTCAGAACTTGCGCTCGCCGATGAGCACGTGGAGCAATTGAATGAGGAAATCGGCTTGCTACAGGAGAAGCTCGATGATGCTAAGGCTAAGCAAAAGGCCATCCTGCTTAGAGCCGACACGGTACGAACGCGCGTGAAGACCCAGCGGCAGCGGCATCAAACAGCAATCGACGACGCGTTGATCCGCTTTGAGCGCTTTGAAAGACGTGTCGATGACCTCGAAGGTGAGTTGGAGGCAATGGAACTTGGGAGGCCCCAGCCGACCTTGGAGGCTGAGATTGATGCTTTGGCGAAGGACGATGTGCTCAATGAAGAGCTCGAAGCGCTTCGAGCATCGATGGACAAAGCACCCAAAGCTTGAGTTGATAAGGAGTGTTTGACAAGCAATGAATACGCGGGAGAACTATGTGGATTTTAAAAGAACAGGGGCTAGCTTGGCGCTAGTATTGGTATCGACAGGTTTGATCAGCAGTGCATCGAGCGCATGGGCAAGCGAAAAGACCTTCGACCTGGATAACTTCACCGGGGTTACTGCGGCGCAAGGGCGTGATGTTGAAGTGGTAGTGGGCGAGCAGTTTCTGGTGATGGCCAGTTCAGATAGCGATACTCAGCTCGATAACCTTAAAATTCGCGTGGACGACGAGCTGTTGGTTTTGGGACGCGAGTATCGCTCTGGAGGTTTTTGGGACTGGTGGAAAAATTCCGACACTGTCTCAGTGACGGTTCAGATGCCGAGTGTGGACGCTTTGAAGGCCAGCTCGGGCGCTGAGTTATCCGTTAATGGAGTGAACTGCGAGACGCTCGCGATCGACGCATCCAGCGGCAGCGGTATCGAGGTTATTGGGCGCTGTAACACTGCGAGCATTGATGCCTCAAGTGGGTCAGACGTGGATTTGAGACGTCTGAGACTCAATGCAGCCACCGCCGATGCGTCGAGCGGCGCCGATATCACCCTATACGTGAGTGATGCTTTTTATGGCGATGCCTCCAGCGGTGCTGATATTGAGGTCTACGGTCAGCCCGCTGTCGCTGAGTCCGATACCTCTTCCGGTGCCGACATCGATTTCAGAGATGCCGAATGAAGCGCGTCCTGACATTGAATCGATATGTATTGGCATTGTGCACGTCGCTCGGAATTCTCGCCTTATCCGGTTGTATCAGTGTGAGCACCTCGGATCGTCTCGAGGTCAGCGATTTCGCTTTTTGTGTGAACAAGATGCAAGAGGGGGGTAAGGCTCCCGATGCGGCTGCCACGTTCTGTGCCGAGCAGTTTGGCGCAGCGAATCGTGTTGATGCAGAGCAGATCGACTCTCATTAGTCATTAAGGGGGTTTGAAGTGGAAGGTGAATTGGCCATAGGCGCGGGTTATGTCTTGATTTTATTGCCCGCTGTCATTACCTACATCGTGGTAACGGCGCGGCGTATTAGTCTAGAAAAGCGATTGGATGCACTGGTACAGATTTCCCGGATTGCGGGCGATGCCGTCGGCAGCGAGGAAATACGACGTTCTCTCGAAGTACACATTGATCCTCAGCGATTCAGTCGCTGGGGTATGGTATTGGCCGTAGCTGCCATCGGACCTATTGGCATCGGTTTATTCGGTGATAACTGGGGGGTGTTGCAGGCTGGCCTGGTCATTGAAGCGCTCGGCCTGGGCTTGATCGCAGGCGGTAAGCTATATCCCGGTATTGAGCGAGCAGAAAGCGGTGCTTAGACCGCTTGATCGACGCAATCACATCCTTTTTTGGAGAAATGAGTGAATATTTTTGAGTTTATGTTTGTGCCCATGATCCTGTTGTTAACAGTCGTGGCACCGATTTGGATTACCTTGCATTACCGCAGTCTGAATCACTCGAGCAGGGCGTTGAGCGATGACGATCGAAGAGCGCTTGATGACATGCTCGAGTCCGTCAATCGCATGAGCGATCGCATCGAAAATCTTGAAGCCATCCTGGATGCAGACCATCCGAATTGGCGCGAATCAAAGGAGAGTCAATAGTGAGCCAGTACAGACGCCGACGCAGTTATGAAGAGTTGGGGCGTAATCGACGCAATGGCTGGGGGGTTGGGTTGTACCGGCGGCCATCTGATGGTTGGTTTGGCGGTGTGTGTGCGGGCCTTGCAGCGCATTGGGAGGTTCCTACGTGGGTGACGCGATTGTCGGCGTTTGCATTGTTGCTGGTGGCCGGGCCGGTCATATTCTGGATTTACGTAGCTGCTTGGATTCTGATTAGCAAGCAGCCCAGCCGCTGGGAAGAGTCGCAATATTACGATGAAAGCGATGCCCGAGAGTACGATGAGGATCGTCGTGAATACCGACGTAAAGCACCTTTTCGCTATTCCGAAGCACCTTCTAAGCGCCTCGACAAAGCCCGCGATCGGGTGCTCGACGCAGATCGCCGCGTCAGTGCCATGGAGCGCTACGTGACATCGAGACGCTACGAGCTCAGTAAGGAAATTTCGTCGTTGTAGCCAGTGGCGCAAGTATGTGTTTACCGGGATAACGGCCTTCGATACGGCGCCCTTCAGAGGCCACCAGCCTGCCGCCCACTAGGACGGTGCTGATGCCCACTGAGGGCTGGTAGGGGTCACCGTAGGCTGCCTCCGCCGCAATAGTGTCAGGATCGAATACCACAATATCGGCATCGGCGCCGACTTGCAGACGCCCTTTCTTCGCAAAGGCATCAGAAGAGAGCTCTAACCATTGTGCGGGCAGTAGGGTAATTCGTCGCAGTCCTTCCATCAGAGGCATCACTCCGAGATCACGAACATAGCGCCCCAGAAAATGTGAAAACGTACCTGCAATATTCGGATTGGTTTTGACATCGAGATCGAAGGCGGGCAATGCATCGGTAGACACCATCATATCTGGCCACTTCAGAGCGTCGAGTAACCAGGCCTCTTTGACGTAGTGGTGATTCACAGAACTGCCTGGGTAGTCGCGCTGATAGCGAAGAAATCGTTCTTCGTCCAACCATTCGCCGGTTGGGACCCACTGAACATCTTCGTAGTCGATATTAAAAATGGCACGCCAGTCTCGATTTCTGAATACGTCGGCGCTAATCGCTGTGCCACCTGCCAGCCATGACAGTGTCTCGGTGGTAATGTGGGCACCTCGCGCATTAGCCTCATCGATTTTTGCCAGCCATTCGTTAATACCACCCATAGCAGAGTGGGTGATATGGCAGATCATGGTGGGGGCGCCGGTAGCTTCGGCCAGCGCAATTGCCTCGTCGAGTCCGTTAGGGTCTCCCGGCATACCTCGGCGGACGTGAATATAGACAGGCTTCGCAACCGACGCCGCAGTTTCAAAAATCATCTGCAACTCGCTCTCTGACACTGCATCCGTCATGTAGTCGAGTAACACGCCGATCCCGAGTCCACCTTCTTCTAGCCCCTGTATCAGCCTGATCCGCATTTGCTCAATTTGCTCGGCTGAGGCTCCTTCAGTCCAGGTGGGCCCGGTGGTATTGATAAAGCCGTCCTCAGTAAAGAAATAACTGTGGACGCGTCCTTCCATCACGGCATGTCGCACAGCAAAGTGCCCCACTGAAGATCCGTAATTAAGTTGGGCACCGCCGATGTAGTGATCGCCATATTCTGTGGGTGGCCAGGCGCCTGCTTCGAGGTCGAGCTGTGTGGTAATGCCATCGAGGATATTGAGATGTTCACCAAGGCGTGTTGGCGTATGCGAGTGAATGTCGATAAAGCCCGGAGATACCACGCGACCACTTGCATCGATTGTCTGTGATCCCACAATAGTTTCAGATGTGATGACTGCTATTTGGCCGTCCTTAATCCCTAGGTTCGCAATCTGGTCGAACTCGGTCTCAGGGTCGATGACCCGACCTTTGAGGATGACCGTATCGTACAAGGCTTCGGAGGCCAGACTCACTGGTAGCCATGTCAGCGCACTGCCTGTCAGCAAGGCAGCTAAGAGCCTGCGCCTGATGTTCTGCATGTTGATCATGTGAGTCTCCGTCTGGCCGTTTTTTTTGAGTGATGAACGAGTCACAATCCATCTGATCGTAGCTGTTTGTATCAGATTTGTCCTGAGGTTGGCGTGTTAGCAAACAATAAACAGCAGTTAGTAACGGCGTTTGACAACTCAGATTCGGATGCTTCAGAAGACATCCTTTTCTTGCACGCAAATGGTTTTCCACCCGGTACCTATCAGCAGTGCTTATCGGAAATCAAATCCGTGCGTCGCATCTATACCGTTGAGCATCGGCCACTGTGGGATGATGATGCGCCAGGCATTCTTCACTGGTCACAGTATGCTGATGACACCTTGACCGTGTTGCGCAGAGAGCGGACTGAGCCGGTCTGGCTGCTGGGGCATTCCATGGGTGGAGCTATCAGCCTAATGTTGGCTGCTCGGGCGCCTGAATTAGTAAAGGGCGTTATATTGCTCGACCCCGTTGTTTTCTCTTCACGCTTTTGGTTGTTCGCGAAAGTCGCATTTTGGTTGTGGCCTGATAGATCGAAGATGGTGCAATCAGCCTTGCGTAGGCCTCATCACTTCGACAGTTTCGACGCCGCTTTCAATTTTTATCGTTCGAAGCGAGCCTTTTCCAATATTCAGGATCAAGGTTTATGGGATTACGTCAACGCTGCGCATCAAGCTCAAGAAGATGGTTCCGTAACACTCCGATATTCGGGTAAGTGGGAGGCCTGTGTATACCGCTCGCCACCTAGTCTGTGGTCAACCATCGGCAAGCTTCGCAAGCCACTATCGGTATTGGCAGGGCGCCAGTCCTACGTGGTTTTGCCCTCGATTGCCGATAAGTTGTCATCTTATCCCTCGCTCCATTTTGATTGGATGGATGCGGGGCACTTGCTGCCGTTAGAGGAACCCACGAAAACCGCGCAGTGGGTCACGGCCCGAATGGAAAAGTCGATGGTAAACTAGCAACAAAAGTAACATCTTATTGGTGTAGGCTTTCGACGGTGATCGATTGCTAGCACCAGAGTATGTTGATGCTTCGGAGCCCTGTGAATGTCTAACCCGATCGATGGTCGTTTTGCTGATCTCGATGAATCGCTGTTTATGCCGCGTGAGTTGAGCTGGTTGTCGTTTAATCAGCGGGTGCTCCAAGAGGCGGGTGACGAGACGGTGCCAGTGATTCAGCGCCTGCGGTACCTCGGTATTTTTTCAAGCAATCTCGATGAATTTTTCCGCGTTCGTGTGGCGGAAATTCGCCGACTGATTGTTGTTTCATCAGGGCAAAAGCGTCAGCGGGCTAAAGAGTTGCTGGCAACGATTCAGGAGCAGGTGGTGTCGTTGCAAAAGGAATTCGACGCCACTCAGATCCGGGTTATGGCCGAATTGCAACGCCGACATATTTACATCATCGATGAAACAGCTCTCACTAAAAAACAGGCCAGCTTTGTTGAGGAATATTTTAGACAGAATGTCCTGCCCAACCTTGAGCCTATTCTGTTAACGGATGATCAGGCCATTCCTAATCTGGCCGACGAGTCGCTGTATTTGGCCGTGGATCTCGCGACGCGTGAGGGATCACAATATTCGGTGATCGAGGTCCCGACGGACGCCGTGGGACGCTTTGTTGCTATCCCGAAAGGCAGAGATCCGGCGAGCAAGGTTTACATCTTGCTCGATGACATCATCCGAGCCTGTCTCCCTCAGGTCTTTAGGGGGGTGTTTGACATCGAATCCGCGGCTGCCTATTGCTTTAAATTTTCTCGAGATGCCGAGCTTGAGATTGAACCATCTATCAATGAAAGCCTGATTGAGAAAATGGCTACTAGCCTCAAGCAACGACGCAAAGCGGATGCGGTACGTTTCGTATATGACGGAGCGATGCCGGAGCCGTTATTGGATTATTTGCGCAAGCGCCTGGGCTTTGGTCGCTACGATAGTTTGATTCCCGGCGGCCGGTACCATAATTCCAAGGACTATCTGAGTTTTCCCAACGAGGGGCCTAAATATCTAGAGTTCAAACCATTACCGCCAATTCGACTCCCTAACCTCGATAATGCATCGAATATATTCGATGAGATTCGGGCCAAGGACGTATTGCTTTACTATCCGTATCACCCATTTGATTATGTGGTCGACGTTTTGAAGACCGCTGCGATTGACCCTAAAGTCGTATCGATCAAGATCTGTCTTTATCGCGTGGCCTCAAGTTCGCAGATTGTCGATGCTCTGATCAACGCTCAATTCAATGGCAAGCGTGTCCGGGTGGTGGTCGAGTTGGCGGCTCGTTTTGATGAGCAAGCGAATATCGCGTGGGCGGAGCGTCTCACAGAAGCGGGTATCGAGGTCATCTTCGGTATTCCTGGTCTCAAAGTGCACAGCAAGCTGTTTCTCATCGATCGGGTAGAGGACGGCCGACATCACTATTACAGCCATGTCGGCACGGGGAACTTCAACGAAAAAACAGCGCGGCTATACACCGATTTTACCCTCATGACAGCAGATCAGACGATCGGCGAGGATATCGAGCGCGTTTTTGATTTTCTTAAGTACAATTATCGTCGACCTGATTATAAAGAGCTGATCGTGTCGCCCCATAGTTCCCGATCGCGCCTAATCGAGCTGATCGATCGAGAGATTGCTAACGCGCGAGATGGGTATCGCGCTGTGTTGTTCTTTAAATGCAATAACCTCGTTGATCGACAACTGACGCTTAAGCTATATGAAGCGAGTCAGGCGGGTGTTCAGATACAGCTGATCGTCCGGGGCATGTGCTCCCTCTTACCCGGCGTAAGGGGCATTTCGGACAATATCCGGGCGGTTAGCATTGTCGATCGTTTTCTCGAGCACCCGCGGGTCTACATAGCACACAATCGTGGAGAGCCTGAGTATTACATTGGCTCGGCTGACCTGATGACACGTAACATCGATTTCCGCGTTGAAGTGTTATGCCCTGTTTACGACAAAGATGCCCAAACCACGATTCAGACCATCATGGACCAGCAGTGGCATGACAACCAGAAGGCGAGAATCCTCGATTCGAAGCAAAACAACGAGCGGGTGGATTCGAAGGGCAGGGCAACCGCGCTACGATCTCAAGAGACTATTCACCGCTATTTAGAAACCGGCAAGGCTCCGCGAATGCCTAAAGGGGTGATGAGAACACTGTCCATACGCCGGAAGAAAACCACTCGGATTACGGACTCACACGGCTAATCGGGCGACTATTTGAGGTCTTCGGTGCGAACGTTGAAGTAGGCGCGAGTGGTACCGTCAGCATCAAGGAAGATAAATTCACTACCGTCGGGGTTTGGTAGAACCACTTCCACCGGCTGAAATAATGGGCGACGAACAAACTTAACAAACCAACCAAACTGCTGCTTCTGATTCAGCGCAATCTTTTGCTCATTAGTCAGCATGCTGGTGAGGTTTTCCGGTATTGGAGGCATAGCATATCGACGCTCAGGCGTGTTTCCAGGCATTTGAGTCTCAGCTGTGTTCATCGGTTTATCATCATCGGTTTGAGGCATAAGAATAACAAGCTCTTTCTTGGCACCAAATAGCGATCCAAGGTTTCGTGAGCATAATCAAAGATTTACATGCTAAAAAGCCAGCACGATGTGAAGTTTCTGCTAACCCAACCACTTCTCTAGGTCACTCGCATTGTGTAGCACCAGTTGCTGCGCTCGGGGGTCCTCGTCGATCTCAAATACTTTGATGTTGAGCAGCTGGAGCAGGTACCGCGCGAGCTTTGCTCGTACAGTCAGAGACAGCGCATTGTTTTGCATGCTGTAGTCGTGAGATACCACCTCCTGCTGGACACTTGTTAACCGAGGATCAGGGATTATCTCGAGCGTTACCACTTGCTGCCAATCATAGTCTGTCGCGGCCGATTGATCTGAGCGTCCGAGCGACTCTGCATCACCGCGAAAACGACTCAGAACAAAATCGCGAAAGTCTCTATTTTTTTCGCACCAGGCCCTTACGTGCCAACGATAACCAGTCCATACCAAGGTGTGGGGCGCGATGATTCTGCCCTCTCGATCGGGATTGTTGAGAGACACGTAGTCGACCTCAATTCGCTCCTGATTCCTCATAGCTTGAATAATCGGTCGCAGCAATTGTGGGGGAAGCTCTCGATGCGGAGCCACGACGAGCTCTACCTTGGTATCAGACAGTGGTAGCTGTCCCAGCATTTTCTGAATGTCGCTGTCTTGGGCAATGAGCTGGAGGTACTCAGAGGCGAGTCCCCTTGTCAATTTAGGAGAGAAATCTGGAGAAGGTACGTAATGTTTATCAACCGGGTCGTAGTGAAGAGCATTTTTTTGCTGTGCGCGTCGATAGTTACTGAGGTCCTTATTGGCTTGCTGGCGACCGATGGAGAATGTGTCACAGAGCCGCTTGGTCGTCAGCTGACCTTCCCACAGTAGCACCAGTTCAATGTAGCGATAGCGAAGCAGCTGCTCCCATCGTTGACTACCTAAAGCTACTTTGCTGGTTGAAGTCTCCACCGACATTACAGCGTGGCAAGAATCTCTTTGATGTGATCGATCGTTGTTCTTGGGTTGACGACACAGAACCGGAGCACAGTCTCACCTTCGAACTTGGTAGGCGTAACGAAGGCATCGCCAGCCTCTAACATTTTGTCGCTCCAGTCGTGGTAATCCTGGACTGACCATCCGACACGCCGAAATACGCAGATCGATAACTGCTGAGCTGTCACCAGCTCGAGATGGGGATGCGCTTCGATCAGCGATCCCGCAGCTCTTGCCACAGTAATGGTTTGCTCGACTGCGGTGGTGTAGGCGCTAGTGCCGTGGGTTGCCAAGCTAAACCAGAGTGGTAATCCGCGGGCTCGTCTTGACAAGTGATGCGCATAGTCTGAAGCATTCCAAATACCGTCGTAGAAGACTTCAAGGTACTCGCCGTGCTGTCGATGAGCTTCGCGTGCAATCGATGGATCCCTGTAGATCAGAGCGCAACAATCGAAAGGGGCAAAAAGCCATTTATGCGGATCGACAATGAAACTGTCTGCTAACTCGACTCCATTAAACTCCTCGCGCACGCTGGGCGCTGCCAAGCCTCCACCACCGTAGGCGCCATCTACGTGCATCCACAAATGCTCACGCTGACAGATCGAGCCAATCGCCTGCATGTCATCGACAATACCGAGGTTGGTTGTGCCTGCTGTGCAGGCGATCGCAAAGAGCCGAGCGCGATCATCAGTGGCAAGCTCTGAGAGTGCCACCTCGATATCCTCACCGGTCAGCCGGTGGCCGCCGACTTCGAGTAAGTCGGCATCCAATACATGAGTCGCTTGCTTGATCGATGCGTGAGCGCCCTTGGACGAAATCACCAGCCCTCTGGTTCTGCGATGCTCGGGGCTTTCCTTACGCCATCGATGTCGCGCGGCCACTAGTGCAGAAAGATTGCCGGCCGTGCCACCACTGACAAAAACACCACCCGCTTCCGAGGGAAAACCAGCAAGATCGGCTATCCAACGAAGCGCCTGATTTTCCGCATAAATGGCGCCAGCCGACTCTAACCATGAGCTCGCGCAAATACTCGACGCACCAACCACCAAATCAAAGAGCGTTGCTGCCTCCGTTGGCGCCGCCGGCACGAACGCCAGAAATTTGGGGTGGTCGATCGAAATGCAGGCAGGCGCGAGTATGTCGGTAAACAAGCGCAAGGCTTGTTCACCACCCAGCCCATCAGCGGTAATTGTCTGACCTGCTTTTGCTTCGAGTTCTTCAGGCGGGCAGGGCGCATCGAGGCTAGGTGGATCCATTCGAAGACGATCGCGCGAGTAGCGCAGGATGGCTTCGGTCAGTATGTTGGTGTCGTTGTCAATGTCATGCATGCCTGCGACCCCCCTCAGTCGATATCAGCGTGACTACTTAAAGCCCCCCAAATGTAACCCGTACCGGGTCAAAGCCCCATACCCAACAAGGTTTATTTTGGAGGGATTAGATTGGCAGTTTTTGCAGTCGCTTTACCCCGATTGCGCCGAAAAAGCCCAACAGTGAACAAAAAGCCATCAGGGCAACGGGCTCGACCAGTCTACCCGCATAAAGAACCCCAGCAAGAGCGCCCACGCTGGCGGATGACAGTGCGTGAATAGAGCCATAAACCGCTGAGGCAGCGCCGGCTTTGTGAGCGAAAAGCGAGACTGCACCCATGGATGCATTGGCCGAAATGAGCCCAATGCCGAAGAAAAAAGTGGTTGAAAGAGCGGCAAGGATTATCGGTAGTTTTGCAGCATTGTCCGCTAGGGTAAGGGCTAATACTGAAACAACGACGCAGAGTGATGCACCGATGAAAAGTGTTTGATCCTGCCCCCAAACGGTTACCAGCTGGGCGCTCGTCAAGCTGCCTACGACAAAGCCGACCACAGAAGTAGCGAAGGCGAGTCCAAAGTAGGCGGTAGGTATCTTAAAGACATCGTCAAAGAAGAAAGGCACTGTCGATAAAAAGACAAATAGCGCAGAGAACGACATGGTCCCAGCTGCCAAATAGGCTAGGAAACGCCGGCTAGTAAGACATTCTGTAAAAGTATGTAGTACTGACATTAGTGTCAGTTTAGAGCCGCTTTGATTGCCTTCGCTGAAGGACTTATCAAATGTGCTCAATCCTGCCAGCGGCAAAACAGCAAAAATGGCTAAGGCGATAAAGGTGGCTCGCCATCCAAATTGTGTCGCAATAAACGCACCCAGCGTGGGTGCTATGAGGGGGAGCGTTGCCATCGAGGCGCTGGTCCAAGCCATCATTTGAGCGGCTCGATGACCTTCGTACTTATCCCTAATGATCGCTCGCGCGACAACAGGTCCACTAGCAGCGGCAAAGCCATGGAGGCACCGAGCTACCCACATGTATTCCATAGACCAGGCAAAAGCGCTTATCAGTGAAAACGCAACGAATCCGGCGGTGCCCGCGCGAATCACGGGTAGGCGACCAAAGTGATCCGACAGTGGGCCGAAAACTATCTGTCCGAACGCTACCCCCAACATGAAAATGCTAAGGGTGAGTTGCCCATCAGACACACTCCCCCCGAGATCCGCAGTCATCATGGGTATCGCGGGCAGATAAAGGTCAGTGGCTAGCGCCAGAAACGCGAGCAGGGCTGTGAGCGTGAGAAATATAACCGCGTCGTTGAATCGGCTACTCAATTGACAGTGGGTGTTTCTAGCGGAATGACGGGACAGGATTCAGGGATAAAAAACTGTCCGTTTTCCAGGTCCATCAGATCAAGACCGATGGCGCTCCCGTTGGTAAGCACTGCCATGCGGATAAGATAGGTGGAACTCACGTGCTTAATCTTGACCATCTGGAACATTGTGACGTTGGCCCCCGATTCCTCGGCTATCCTAGTCGCGGTGTGTTCCATATAAACCTTCGCCTGGGCAGGTTCCATAGGCGTCAGTGATTGCTCAAGCACCGCGTTGAGATTCGCTTCGATGGTTCGTATGTTTTGATCGGACATCAGCGTGGCTGACACGTGTGTTTGATCGGTGTTCACGGCAATCCCCTTGCGCGTTCCCCCGGTGGGCGCGGGAGTTTAACACCATCGATCCCTAAAAGCGCTAGTGTTGTCAGCTTAGATGTCGTGTTAGACTTCGGGCCTTCACTACAGCTACAAATTCCGCCCGTAGCTCAGCTGGATAGAGCACCAGGCTTCGAACCTGGGTGTCGGGAGTTCGAATCTCTCCGGGCGGGCCATATGCTCGAGCGCCTCCGTTAGGGGGCGT
>NTKA01000051.1 GCA_002456975.1 Halieaceae bacterium MED-G27 | reverse complement strand
AAGCAACAGCAAAACAAATTGCGATTCGCCAACGCCTCGATGGTGAGGTAATTCTGGGTGTTTCGGTAGCGGATTCGAGGCAGTGGCTGAGTGTTGCTGGCGGGCCTCTTGAAGCGCTCAGTGCCGAGGGTGCTCTTTTCATGGCCGGATTGCAGACTGATCTGGCGGCAGACACTGCCGACTGGGTTGATGTCGATGTGATCGGATCGGAGTATCGGGGTCGACCCTTGCCGCTTTGGCGGGTGTTCAATAGTGGCGATCCCTCATTGGTCGCTTATGTGGATGCCTACTCGGGTCAGGTCACCGCGATCAGAAGTAATGCCTGGCGCTGGTGGGATTTTCTCTGGGCGCTGCACATCATGGACTACGACGATCGAGATGATATCGGCACGGTACTGCTCAAGATTTTCTCGGTGCTGGCAGTGCTCACCGCAATTGCGGGGATCGCGCTGTACTTTCTTATCCCAAGGAAGAAGTCGGCCTGATCATAGAAAGATTAGCGGCCACAGATACGCAAAAAATACTCCAACGGCATAAACAACGACTGATCCCGCCAAGATCCAACGGCTGTTGCGTCGGAGCCGCATACAACTCGCTGCGAGTATTGGATCGACAGGGCAGGGCGCGTTGCGCGCTTGCCATTGCATGAGTGCTGATCCAGCGAGTAACAATCCTGAGGCTAGAAATAATGGACCCTTGTATGCCGACAACCACATGATGCCAGGCACACTCGCTGTCAACCCCGCCATCACAGCCCCTGCGCCGATCGATATCAGGAGTGCTGGTAGGGCACAGCAGAGCAGGGTAGAGGTGCTCGCGAACAGTGATAGCGTTGGACCAATCAAGATTCGCTTATCGATGGTATTCACCCGCCAATAGCCTCGCTATCGCGTCGGATGGCTGCGATCCGGTACCCTGCCTGTTCGGCAAGTTTTTCGATGTCCTGATCGGAGAGAGTCTTCCCTGCTTGTAGGGCAAGGCTCAAGGTCTTCTTATCGAGATCAACGTAAACCGCAGCCACTTCTTGTCGCTTGCCGAAGATCTTATTCATGGCAGTCGCGCAGAAGTCGCAGACCACACCCAGCACATCAACCACAACGGGTTGACCCCCCGCCATGAGTGCTTTGTCGATATCGCTTGTACGTGTCAGCAGCGCGTGTTTCGGGCTCATGTCATGACCCGAATGCTCCATTGCTGAATGATCATGATCGTCGTGGTTCATGGCAGCGTGATCGTGGTCGTCATGATTCATCGATGCGTGGTCGTGCCCTTCCATAGAGTGATCCATTGACCCGTGATGGTCATTGGCACTGACGCCAATAGGTAGGGATGCGACCAGTAGTGCAGTGAGTAGATATTTCATTACAGCGCTCTCCTTCAAAAGCGGTAGGTAAAATTGATTAACGGGCTGGGGTCGGTGAGGTTGTATCCCAGCTCGAGTAAGGCGGCTCCTTTAAAAAAGCGGACAAGCGGAGTTACCGTGGTGTCTTCTTTGAGTTGTTCGCGATGGTCGATTTCGACCATAAGCCAGGTATGCAGGGAACCGGTATCGCCTTCGTAGGGAGCCCACCCCACTCGAGCGGCGTGCATCGATTGACTACCCAGCGCGCCTTTATCGAGAAAACGGGATTCGTAACTCACGAACTTTGACCGTGTCTCCCAGTCGGCCATCACGCCAAGGAAACTGCCTGTCTCTTGGATTGAACTCATACCCGAGTTGTCACTAATCGTGCCGGCGCCTGCCATGGTGTATACATTGGCTTGATAGTCTTTGCCAAACCAGCGCTTCACTAACCAGGTACCTTGAGCCATGGTCATATCGATATCGGCGTCTCGCATCCGCTCATGCCGGAGCCCAAGCGATACTTTTGGATTAATCGTGTAATGGAGTAGACCAGCCGTAGAGAGCCGATTAGATGTTTCGATAAACGTCCACCCCCCGGTATATGACACCGGCCGCGCCTGCACCACTGTTGGGGTAATCAGGCAGATAATCGCCAACGCGATTAAACGTCGAATCACTTCTTGACGCCTCGCATTACATCCACGAGTTCAGCGACTTTTGCCTCTCGATCGGATGTTCCGCCCTCTGTGATCGCATGATGAACACAGGTCTGAATGTGGTCGTCGATGATGACAGATTCAAGGCTCGCCAGTGCTGCGCGCGCGGCTTGAACCTGGCGCACGATATCGATGCAGTACTTGTCTTCATCGACCATGCGGCGCAGTGCACGAACTTGACCCTCGACTCGCGCGAGTCTTCTCCCTGCGTTTACTTTGGTGTTTTCCTTCATCAAAACCCTCGTTTGGCCATATCACATACCCTGGGGGGGTATGTATTTAACGGTGCGAGCATACCCCTAGGGGGTATCAGAGTCAACCGGTGTGAGTTTTGATTTTATGACGGCCGAATGCGGAGGTGATAACAGCTATTAGTTTGAAGATGATGAGTCGCATATGACTGGGTTATGCAATAAGCCTGATGTCTGACACTAGCGTCCTAGTGACGATATGGCCTGTTATTCGGATGAACCCTTCATTAGTAGTGGGTCTGAGCAGCGTTAACGAGCCTTCAGGAAGAAGGCTTAAAAAAGCGATCATCAGTTAAGGGGGGTTTACCTTTCACTCAATGGGCATATCGGACTAGCCGTTGGTCGTCTCCGAGACTGATTTCTCTTGTCTAGTAGCCTCTCAAGGTGGCGAATCGATCCGCGTGGAAGTGGTAGTCGCCATAAGCTTGTCGACAGACCGCGGCGCGTTTCATGAAAAAGCCGATGTCGAACTCATCGGTCATACCGATACCTCCGTGCATCTGAACGGCCTCTTCAGTGGCGTTGCGCACGACCTTCGAGCACTTCGCCTTGGCCATACTGGCGAGCACTGACCGTTTCTCACTGTCGGCATCGAGTGCTTGTAGCGCCGATAGGACAGCTGACTTGGTGACTTCGATTTCCGCAAATAGCTGCGCGGCACGATGCTGAAGACCCTGGAACGTCCCGATCTTGCTACCAAACTGCTCGCGCTCTTTGAGGTAACCCACCGTTCGCTCAAATGACTCAATGGCAATACCGAGCATCTCGGCTGAGGAGCATGCCGCGGCCACATCGAGGGTGAAATCGAGTGCCTCGTCAGCACCACCGAGCTCCCCTAATAGCGCATCCGCGCCGACGAACACATCGGTGAATGTGATATCAGCGGCGCGTTGGCTGTCGACAATCAATCGCGTTTCAATCGAGATGCCGTCAGAGTCGCTCGGGATCGCAAAGACACCCGAGCCTGAATCGTTCTTACAGACAACGAGCAAGACATCGGCGTGATGTCCGTCGATAACCCCCCGCTTACTGCCCGAGATAGCAAAACCACCATCGCTTGCTTTGGCTTCAGTAGCTACCTCGTCGAGGTTGTAGTGGCCCGATTCGTCAGCGGCAAGCACTGCGGTTAATTCGCCCGATGCAATCGAGGGAAGAAGCGCCTCTTTCTGTTGCTCATTGCCTAGCTTGGTAATGAGCGTGGCTGAGACGACGGCTGAGCTCAAAAAAGGTGACAGAGCGAGGGTGCGGCCCATTTCTTCGAGAACGACACCAGCCCCCACGTAGCCGAATTCGAGCCCCGAGTAAGCATCGGGCACGACCATGCCCGGCCAGCCCATCTCACTCATTTGTGCCCAGAGCTCAGGCATATGATCGTTACCCGAGTCGCGCATTGCCCGCAATGCGCTGACGGGGAAGTTTTCGCTCAAAAAGGCTTTCGCAGAGTCTTTGAGTAGTTGTTGTTCTTCATCAAGAATAAGTGCCACGGTGACTATTCCTTACGCGGGCAGGCCAAGAATTCGCTTGGCGATAATATTGAGCTGCACTTCGGTAGTGCCACCTTCGATCGAGTTGGCTTTGCTTCTGAGCCAGCTTTTTACGAGCGCGCCCGTGCGATCACTCTCGAAATTGAGCGAGTCGGTACCGCCGATGGCCATCATCAACTCCATGCGCAGCTTGTTTAGTTCTGTGCCGTACATTTTCAGGATAGATGATGAAGCGCCGGTTCCCTGGCCCGCCTTAGTCTCATCGGTGATGCGCTCAATGGTTAAGCCAAAAGCCATTTCATCAAGTTCGAACGAGATCGCCTCGGCGCGCAGCGATGTATCGCGTAATCGACCGTCTTGAGTGCCGCGCGTTGAGGCTGCCAATTGCCCGAGCGGCTTTAAGCCACCGCCGGCCAACCCAAAGCCACCGATCATCTCGCGCTCGTGGGTCAGTAGATACTTGGCGATTTCCCAGCCTTTGTTGAGTGTGCCGACCAGGTTGCCTTTGGGAACTTTGACGTTGTCGAAGAAGGTCTCACAAAACGGAGATGAACCGCTAATGAGTTTGATTGGCTTGGTGCTCACACCTTCAGATGCCATATCAAATAACATAAAACTGATGCCCTCGTGCTTGGGGCAGTCAAAATCAGTTCTCACCAGACAGAAGATCCAATCCGCTTTGTCGGCATAAGAGGTCCAGACTTTGGATCCGTTGATCAGATAGTGATCGCCCATGTCTTCCGCCTTGGTGCGGAGACTTGCGAGGTCAGATCCCGAGTTCGGTTCGCTGTAGCCCTGACACCACCGGATTCTTCCGTTGATGATATCGGGGATGTACTGCTGCTTTTGTTCCTCGGTGGCATAAAGCAGTAATGCCGGACCGAGCATGTCGAGACCAAAGCTATTCAGCGGTCGACGCGCTCCAATTCGACTCATCTCTTCTTTCAATACTTTTGCTTCACCGCCCGATAAGCCACCACCGCCATACTCGGCGGGCCAGCGCGGCGCCGTCCAACCTTTGGTGGCCATGCGCTCGAGCCAAAGCTGTTGCCCTTCGCTTTGGAAAACCCACTTGCGTCCTCCCCAGCACTGATCTTCATCGGATCGCATGGGTTGGCGCATATCTTCGGGACAGTTGGCTTCTAACCACTCCCGGGTTTCGGCTCTGAATTGGTCTAGGTTTTCCATGGTGATTACCTCGTTATTTGTGTCTACTTCTATCGCCAGAGGTGTTAATGCTAGTCCATTTCCGGGGTTATCTGCACGGGCTTATATGGCTTGAAGTTGGTTTTATGAGCGTCGCGCGAGTAACACCCCAATAATAGTGAGCAGTCCCAAAATCAGTCGTGGATCACCGAGGTTCATCCGCGTTGTTATCGGGAAGGCGATTGTCTTCTCAAGCGCTGCGACCTTGTAGTCGTGCTTTTCGCCGAAGGCTGGATTCGACGCAATTTCCAATAGATCTCGCTTACTCCGATAGCGCACCAAGCCCGCACTGTCCCAACTCTCTGCGCCTTCAATCCCAACAATATCCATTGCAGTGAAGATCGCATCACCTGCGATGACTGGGTGGCTCGCTCGTGCAAATAATGCCGGGAAAATGTGTTCCACGTAGACGTCCATTACGTCATCCGCGGCCGAATCCGCGGGCATGCCGCTGAGCGGCTCTAGCGTGTCTTTTAAATCTAAAGCGTTCACCATGATGAACGAGCCGCCATCATCATTTTCTGCAAAGGCCCGCAGTTGCTTGATTGCAGCTTTATCGGCATTGCGCGCTTCAAGCGTGGCCACGTATTGGTCTATTTCATTGGCGGTGAGTGGACCGCCCAAGGGCGAGTACCACAGCCAAAAAATGACGTAGGCAGCTATCAAAGCCCAGCTGATTTTCATCTGCGCCTCCCAGATATTGTTGTTGTGATGATGATCCTACGAGTGTAAGTGGATCCGCCGAGTAGAGTAAGCCCTTGCGGTGAGAATTTTGGCATGTTGTATGTCATTACAAAGAAAAAAATGGCTTTGGCAGCTCACTCTCGTGAGCAGAAAGTGTGAGTACTGAGAGGCTCAGTATTATTAGCTGTGCAATATATTTCACTTTAGTCCCCCAGTTTCCTCGATGTGCCTCGTTAATTTGAATAACTGGTAAAAATCATCTACTGATAATTAATCTCAGTCATCCTTGAACCACCCTGCTGCCCGATGTGTGACCCTTTGATGACGTATCCCCCAAAACAAGTGACAGTACATTCACCGCGCTATAGTCTTTTCACAAAAGTTTTTAGGACGGAGGATCGTTGTGGAATTTGTAAATTGTGTGAGAGTTCGGGTCAAAGAGGGTCAACTAGAGGAATTTGTAGCCTTGAACCGAGGCTTTCAGAAAGGTGTGGGCCAGTCGCAGTCGTATTTGGTACGAACAGGCGACCACACGTTTTGCTGGGTGGGTGTTTGGGACTCTGAGCAGGCTCTGGTAGATGCCCGTGATCAAATGATTGGCAACCTAGATCAGGTTCGTCATTGTTTAGAAGATTTAGGGAACGGACTAGGTGTAACAGACCCGGTATCTGGGCCGGTAACGCTGAGTATCGATTAACTGCGCCTTGTCACCAGCAAAGAAAATCAAGGCAGAGCACAATACGGATAAGATTGAGTGATAAGGATAAAAAAAGCGCCGGGTGTGGCGCTTTTACATTATCTCGTGTCTTTGAGATTAGTCAGCTTTTTTCATCCAAACACCCGCCATTTGGAAGGTGATAATCGACAGAACGAACAAAACGTTAACGATGTTCGGCACCGTCGTGTCAGCGTTGGCAATCCGCTGAGCTGCTTGAGATATTTCAGTCGTCTGAGCTGCTTGTGCGAAGCCCATTGCAAAATCACTCAGCACTGTAATTTGCTGCGATAGTGTGCCGTACATAAAGAAGGCCACACACAGGCAATACACAGTTGTCAGAGCCTTGGCGATCACTGGTGCATTGCCAGCTTCATAAATGTTGTTAGACATTCTGAAACCAAGCCAAACCGCGACGATACAGCCAAGAAAATAGATAGCGTTACTGGTGAAAAATGCAGCCATTAACGTCCATGCTTCATATTCCGTCATTTTTTCCCCCAATTATTAAATTTATTTAGTGCGCAATGCGCAACATAAGGGTAATACATTAATCGAGGCCTCGCGAATTTTTCTCCTCATTTGGCTTCACGGCGTTGTTAGGACATATTCGACACAATCGTTCGAAAAACTCGGGAGTGTGCTACTCATGGTCAGATTATTGAGCCTAATTTGTTTTTTGTTGGTGTGCCTGACAGGGTGCGTCGTCGGTAGCGATATTGGCGGAGATGACGAGGCGATCAGTTTGGCATCGAGCGCGGAGAAGCGCGTGGTGCCGGAAGTACTCAAGATTCAGGATAATGTCGAACGCACGATGCTCAACTACTCTCCTAACGATGAGCTGGGTATTGTCAAAATGGTTGCCCCAATTGGGTGGACTGAGCCTGTTAGATCGATAGGGTTCGATATCCGGGGGATCATTATTAGCGGTACGTTAGGCCTTGAGTTTGATGATGAAACCCTGACGTTTGATGCAGATGAGGGCTTTTTCATACCTAAGAACACAAAGGTGCGCATTTATAATGCAGGGGATCAAGAGTTGCATATGGTTGAGGTGTTTACACCTAACTACAAGCCGAGCCTCGTGACAGACTTTGATGATTTCTGATGAAGAAAAGCTCGTTCGGTGACGTTAATGCGACGACGACTAATCCTGGGCCAACCGCTTCACGACAGCCCTGTAAAGCGTGGCTTACCTATGAGAGGGTAGAGAATTCTCGGGCGTAACAATAGAGCACTATCCAGCCAACAGGGACGAGGCTGAATCATTACCAAGCTAGGCAGCGCCGAAGTATCTGAGCAAAGACGAGATGTTTGTAAGCAACTGCTAATCGTTGATTTATTGCGGTCTGAGCTTTCAGGCTTTTTTGAGCAACATCCCTCAAAGTGTCTTCGTGCAAATTTTAAGGCAAAAAAAAGCGACCCTAAGGTCGCTTTGAATTCACTCTTCGTAAAAGCTCGCTATCAGTAGGGTCTCACGACGACGTTCTTCACCATGACAGGGCTGTCTCGCTCGACAACATACATCAAGAGAGAACTAAACGTCTGTGCCGCATCCTGCGGTGCGACTTCTACCGTGTAGAACGCCTCGCTACCACTAACCAGAACATTTTCCGTACTGAAGTTTGGATTTACGTCAGGGTAGGGCGCATTTTCAAAGACAAAACGCACATTGGTGTCAGTGCCGCCATCGGGGATCGCCGCACTAAACGTCACCTTCCCGCCGTTCGGGAAGCTTAGTGGATAGAGCGCGCCGTTGTCGTTAGCGAAGCCGGCGTAACCTTGAGCCCCAGTGGGGAAGGTATAGACATCGTTCTCGACAGTCGTACCGGCAAAGGTGCCACCAAAGTCCGCAACATCGTCTTCCGTGTAAGCAGTCACCACAACGTTCTTTACCATCACAGGGCTATCGCGTTCAACGATATACATCAGGAACGACTCGAATGTCTGCGCCGGATCCTGGCTGGGAATATCCACGGTGTAGGTCGCTTCACCACCACTTATCAGCACATTAGCAGTGCTGAAGTTGGGGTTGGTATCGGGATATGGTGCGTTCTCAAAGACGAAGCGCACATTGGCATCGCTGCCACCTTCAGGGATGGCGGCAGTAAAGGTGATCTTTCCGCCAAAGCCGAAGGTAAAGGGATAGAGAGCCGCGTTGTTGTTAGCAAAACCGGCGTAGCCCTCCGCTCCTGTTGGGAACGTATAAACCTCATCTTCCACAGTTGAACCCGCAAACGTCCCGCTAAAGTCTGCGTAAGTAGCAGCATTTGGATCCGTCTCGTAGCTAGTTGCTACTACATTCGTGATGTAGACAGGACTGTCACGCTCAACGATATACATCAGGAATGAGCTGAAGGTCTGTGCCGGATCCTGTGCGGGAATATCGACGGTATAAACCGCCTCGCCGCCGCTAACCAGTACGTTTTCGGTACTGAAGTTAGGGTTAATGTCCGGGTATGGCGCGTTCTCGAACACGAATCTGACGTTGGCAGGCGTGCCGCCTTCTGGGATCGCGGCAGTAAAGGTGATCTTGCCGCCGAACTCGAAGGTGAACGGATAAAGGTCTGTATTGTCGTTGGCAAAGCCAGCATAACCCTCTGCACCCGATGGGAACTCATAAACTTCATCAGTAACAGTTGAACCGGCGAATGTGCCGCTGAAGTCAGCGAGTTCCGCGCTATCAACGCCAGTCGGAATCAGGACTTGGTCGATCACATGGATGATGCCGTTGCTGGCCTCTACATCGGCAGCGACGACCTGAGCGTCATTGACGAACAGGTTGCCATCAACGACCGAGACTGCCACAGACTCACCGTTAAGCATGGTGATTGAATTGCCGTCGAGTGCAATCGCGGTTGCTGAGTCTACGGTGTCAGGGTAAACGTGATAAGCGAGAACGTTCGCCAGGGCATCGGGATCAGCCAGCAGCTCATCCAGTGCACCATCAGGTAACGCATCGAATGCGTCATTTGTTGGCGCAAACACGGTTAGGTTCGCATTGGCGTCAAGCAGATCCTCTGTCATGCCCGCCGCCTCGACAGCCGTTACCAAAGTACTAAAGCCAGCGGCTGAGGCTTCAACTGCGAGTGGTGCAGGTCCCGCACTTGGTGGCATGATTACTGCGTCGATCACATGGATAATACCGTTCGACGCAACAATATCCTTCGTCACGACTGTGGCGCCACCGATCATTAGCATACCGTCTACGATGGTCACACCAGCAGGATCACCGTTGATCATGGTAACTGACTGGTTGTAGGCCGCTGCCGCGTCAATTGAATCCACCGCGCCATCGATAACGTGATACAGCAGTGTGTTGGTCAGTAAATCAAGGTCTGAGGTCAAGTAATCGAGCCCTAAATCGCCCAACATAGCGAAGGCGTCATCGGTTGGTGCAAATACTGTCAGCATCGCATCTGGATTACCCAAAGTACCTACCAGGTCAGCGGCAGTGACCGCAGTGACCAATGTTTCAAAGTCTTCGTTGGCCGATGCGATCTCAACGATCGTCATATCGGCTGCTGAGGTATCGGGTTCTGGCGGGAGAAGAACCTTGTCAATCACGTGGATCACGCCATTCGACGCCATGACGTCGTACGGATCTACTTTTCCTTCATTCACATAGAGATATGCATCTTCTCGAATAGTGAGTGCAACCTTCTCGCCACTAACAGTCTCTACCGCTGTACCTGCAAGCTCTCCCGCAGCAGCAATATCCACAGCGCCTTCTAGGACGTGATAAGTAAGGATGCTGGTAAGTCTCTCGGTGTCGGCCAGGAGCTCGTCTTTCGCGCCTTCGGGCATGGTGGCGAACAAAGCATCGAACGCTGCGTCAGTGGGTGCGAACAGCGTTAAGGACGCCGACTCGTCTGACAAGGTTTCAACCAGGCCTGCAGCTGTAGCAGCTGCGAGTAAGGTATTGAAGGAGCCGGCCTCGGTTGCAACGTCAACAATGTTGGGACCGGGGGGATCAGCAGGCGCTGGAGCGGGGCCGTCTGGTACCAATGTACGAACGCTGCCATCACCACCAGAACAGGCAGCCACAGAGATCGCGATAACCATCGCCATGATGCCTTTTAAGGCTTTAGAAAAAGGGTACATACCTCGTGTCTCCTTGGGTATTTTTTGAATTAACATTATTCGCGTGAGTCACCTTTGCACTATCGGTTATCGCACAGGAGTGCTCTGCTGTTGAGTGAAACGCGATGACAAGGACTTAGTGCGCGACAAGTACTTCACAACGATCATGTAGCAGAGCGGGTGTGGGCTTTTCTTGGCCTAGCGATAGCGAATCAGCTCACCGCTTGGTGCGCGAGATTGATGAACGGGAATGCTAGCGACAATAGCCACAGGCAAAAAAAAGCCCCGCCAATTGGCGGGGCTTTGAACGATAGGATCGCAAGCTTTAGAAGCTATAAGCTACTTGGAAGCCCAAGACCTGTCCTGGTTGACGGTACTGACCGAAAGACCCCTGTGCGAGTGGGATATCAAAACCGCCGCTCGAGAACGTCTCATCGGTGATGTTGCGACCGTAGGCCATTAGCATCCAGTTCTCGGTTCGAAGACCTGTGCGAAGGTTCAGCGTACCAAACCCGTCCTGGTAGAGGTTCGGATCTCGAGGACCCGTCAGGTAGTAGCCGTCGGTAAAGTTGTAGTCAACTTGCGTAAACCACATCATGCCGTTCGACAAAGGCTGCATGTATTCCAACTGCGCTGAACCATTGTACTCGGTACCAAGCTCAGCACCGGCGAGGTTTTGGACTTGACCAGATGGAGTCCCGTCTCCCAAGAACCGCTGATCACAACCAAGAGCTGATGTTTGCGGATCATTCGGACCCTGGATATCTAGTGCATTCAAGGCATTTTGCTGCAAGGCTGTGCAGCCAGCACCTGGGAACGAGCCGTAGGCGCCATCATTCAGTGCAAGCGCCAGGGCCACACGCAGCTTCTCAGAGACCTGATAGTTTAGGTCAAGCTCGATGCCCTCGATATCCGCGCTTGCCGCGTTCGCCACAACAAAGCCCAAACCAACGAATGTGGATACCTGCAGGTCTTCGTAAGTCGATGAGTAGACGTTCCAGTTGAACTGCATCGCACCATCCATCAGCGTGTGTTTACCACCGAATTCGACAGAGCGCGCTGTCTCGTCATCGTACTCAAAACCAATACCTGGCTGGTCACGGAGGATCGTGCCATCCGGTGCAATCACTGGGTTTTGATCGTCGACAGAGTTGAAACCACCACTCTTGAAACCCTCAGAGTACGAGAGGTAGTAATTGCTGTTCTCGTTGGGTTCAAACTGAAGGGTCATCCCCGGGATGGTCTGACTAGTGCTTCGAGCCTCTCTGAAAGCGTGTTCATATGAATCAAAGCTGGAAGCCATCACGGTATGCAAAAACCCAGCGTCGGCTGCACTCTGAGGATTGGTAATGCCGGTAGCGCTTTGAGTGAGATCAGACCGAGCAATCACGCTCTTGTCTTCCTTGGTAAAGCGAACACCAGCCGTGAGGCTCCATGCGTCGTTAAAGCGCATAGTTCCCTGTACAAACGCGGCCGACGATTGCGTATTTTGTTGCCAATAGGACAAACGTGCTCCCGAATTCAGCATTGTCAGGCCATCGCGACCGTAGAAATTAGCGATGGACCCGTTCGGAAGTACCTGAGCCAGCGTAGCAAAGTTTGCAGGTGTGAATGGAATGGCACCGCCAGTGAGAATGTCGATGACATCAACTGGGGTGGCTGCAAGGAACGACCCTGTGCCAGGAATGACACCACAGTTATCCGTTGAGGGATCTCCATCAAGCAGACTCAGCGGATCGCCACCCGTGAATGTTGGGTCAACCAAGGTCAGACCGCAAGCCAAGCCTGGTACCGCATTCAGACCCCCCGAGGTAATTGCCGACATGACTCCCGGGTACCCCAGAGTGCCATCGAACGCCACGAGACGATCAATTTTCTGCGTGCTGTCCGTGAAGTTAAAACCACCAATCCAGTCGAAGTTATCGCCGACTGAACCGGTGAAGCGAAGCTCGTGGCTCTCTTGGTCATAACGAGAGTCATCGCTTCGCCCGATGAACTGTACTGGCAAGAAGTCAGCGTCAATGCCATCTTCATACTCATAGAATGAGCTGCCGTACACGTAGTTCATGGTAATGCCACTGTCAAACTCGTGCTCTAAGTTCACTGACAGCTCTTCGTTCCGGGTATCAGTGCCTTCATCTCGCTCATTAGGTCCGGCAAAGGTCGGATTAAACCCAGCGAGAGCATTACCGCCTATCGACTTTGCGTCACGGAAGATATCGCTGTCGCTCGCACCGAAGCCTGGGTACACAGCGCCCATGATCGCGTACATGGCCGCATTGGAGGCTGGAATGCCCGCAGGGTTTAGTGCGGAGTTCTGAAACCCACTGATGGTGGCTGTGCCGCCCACTCGAACAAAATCAGACTCTAGGTATCGGATGTCGAGCATCGTATTTTCCGATAACTCCCACTTCGCACTGAGTCGCCAAATCTGCTCGTCAGTCGAGGGTGTTACCCCTGGCGTACCCGGGCCCATAAAACTGTTGTCTAGATAGCCATCGTTCCGACGGTCTTTTGCTGCAAAGCGGACCGCGAAAGTGTCAGTAAAGCTATTTTGAATCCATCCTTCGATGATTTCACCGTTATAGTCTTCAACGCTTGCCGCGAGACGTCCCTGCAGACCACCACCAAGCTCTGGAGAGGCTGATGTAATGTTCATCGCGCCCGCGAGGGTGTTTTTACCAAATAGGATACCCTGTGGGCCTCTCAGCACTTCGACCTGCTCGAGATCAAATAATCCCAAGCGCGCCTGTCGGCTTTTGCCTAGGTGTACACCATCGACAAATACACCTACAGACTGTTCAAACGATTGCTGGGCACCTACACCGATACCGCGCATGCTAATAATGCTGTTAACAGCGTTTTCAGTAATTGAGAGGTTGGGAACGTACGCACCTAGCTCTCGGAAGCTAGCAATCGCCGCATCCTGAACCTGTTCTCCACTGACCGCAGATACGGACATTGGAACATCGCTGAGGCTCTGCTCACGCTTTTGTGCGGTCACTACGATTTCTTCAAGTGACTGCGCGAAGCCAGTCGACGCAGTTGCGAGCGCCACTAGTCCGACAAGTGGTTTTATATGAGTTTTCATCCTGAAAGAGCTCCGTCTAGTTTGTTATTAATAACAGCGTGCGGCCACTGTTAAAGTTAAAGTATGCCCGCACATTATTCGTCTCATGAGTGACGTTTATCGAGAATGCCACAAATCCACGCTAAATCAAACGCGAACAACGCTTTAAAGTCGCGTCATCCCGGGATTGTTGCAATGATTTCCGCAATTTTATGGACATACAAAGTGCACGGTCGTTACATGACCCCCAGAACAGGAGGAGACCAACTTGGCCAAAAGCACCCATTCTTACAACCCTGACGATCGTAACGCCTCGATCCTAATCAATATCAACGGTGAGCTTGTTCCTCGGGAACGGGCGATGATCTCAGTATTTGATAGCGGCTTTATTCTC
>NTKA01000050.1 GCA_002456975.1 Halieaceae bacterium MED-G27 | reverse complement strand
GCTCGATTGCCGAGATCTCCTCGCGAATTGACAGCATCGCAGTAATAAATCGATCGAGTTCCGCCTTGGTCTCGCTCTCGGTCGGCTCCACCATCAGCGTACCGGTTACTGGCCAGCTCATCGTAGGTGCGTGAAAGCCGTTGTCGATCAATCGCTTCGCTATGTCATCAACTGTTACATGAGCGGTCTCGCCAAACTCGCGGGTGTCAAGAATGCACTCGTGCGCAATCCGGCCATTGGCGCCCTTAAAGAGAATTCCATAGGCACCGTCTAGACGCTGAGCAATGTAGTTGGCGTTGAGGATCGCAACTCGGGTTGCCTGCGTGAGTCCTTCACCACCCATCATCAACAGATAGGCCCACGAAATGGGAAGAATCGATGCTGAACCCAGGGGCGCCGCGCTCACCGCGCCCTCGCTGTCATCATCGACGTGTCCGGGAAGATAAGGTGCTAAATGTGCCTTCACGCCAATCGGTCCCATTCCCGGACCTCCGCCACCGTGGGGAATACAGAAGGTCTTGTGCAAATTTAGGTGACTGACATCACCGCCTACATCACCTGGCCTTACCAAGCCCACCATGGCATTCATATTGGCGCCATCGATGTATACCTGACCGCCGTATTGATGAGTGATCTCGCAGATTTCTCGAACAGTCTCTTCAAATACGCCATGCGTTGAAGGGTAGGTAATCATGCTGGCCGCGAGCCGATCACCTGCAGCTTCTGCCTTGGCACGAAAATCAGCAACGTCGACATCACCATTGGGAGCTGATTGGACGACCACAACCTCCATTCCAACCATTTGTGCCGATGCAGGGTTTGTACCGTGGGCAGAAACCGGAATCAGACAAATATCTCGCTGATGATCGCCGCGATCACGGTGATAGGCACGAATAGTCAACAAGCCGGCGTATTCGCCCTGCGCACCTGAATTAGGCTGTAAGCTCATCGCGTCATAGCCGGTGATCTCACAGAGCTTACCACTCAAGTCAGCGGCGAGTTCGTGATAGCCCTGCGCCTGTTCTCGCGGTGCAAACGGATGAATATTGGCGAATTCGGGCCAGGTAATCGGCATCATTTCCGCGGCCGCATTCAGCTTCATCGTGCAAGACCCCAGCGGAATCATAGCGCGATCGAGGGCGAGGTCGCGGTCAGCAAGTCTGCGCATATAGCGCATCATTTCTGTCTCTGCGCGGTTCAGATGAAAAATGGGATGGGTCAGGTAATCGCTTTGTCGGGTGAGAGCCTCACCGTACCGGTAGTCGTGACCCAGCTCGGCTTTGCGATCGTGAATGCCAAAAGCCCGCCATAGCCGCTCGATGACATGGATTAGCGTTGATTCATCGAGTGAAATTCCAACCTTGGTCGTACCCACTTTACGAAGGTTAATCCGCTCGCGTTTCGCCGCGTCAATGATCGTTCCTTGGAACGAGCCAACCTCAACGGTAATCGTGTCAAAGAATTGATTGGGCTCGACCTTGAAGCCGTGCGCCTCCAGTCCCTCCGCCACACACACCGTCTTGCAATGCACAGTTTGGGCAATCGCCTTCAGTCCCTCGGGGCCATGGAATACCGTATAAAAACTCGCGATATTCGCAAGCAGCGCCTGCGCAGTGCAGACGTTCGAGGTCGCCTTTTCTCTGCGGATGTGTTGCTCACGGGTCTGCAGCGATAAGCGATAAGCGGTATTCCCCTGGGCATCGATGGAAACACCGACGATTCTTCCCGGCATGTTGCGCTTGTAAGCCCCGCGACAGGCCATATACGCCGCAGAGGGGCCACCGTAGCCCATGGGTACGCCAAAGCGCTGCGTAGAACCAACGGCAATATCAGCGCCCATAGCGCTGGGCTCCTTAAGCAGTGTTAACGCCAGTGGATCCGCGATGACGATGCCGACTGCTTTATTAGCGTGTAACGCCTCCATTTGCTCCGAAAAGTCACGAAGATGCCCATGAGTTCCTGGATATTGAAAAATCGCACCAAAAACGCGGTCGGTAGGAAGGTCATCAGGACAGCCTACGATGACCTCGATCCCTAGGGGTTCCGCTCGGGTTTGCATCACGTCTATATTTTGCGGATGACAGTTCTCATCGATAAAAAAGCCAATGGCCTTGGACTTAGCCACCCGCTGCGCCATCACCATCGCCTCGGCAGCAGCAGTCGCCTCATCCAGTAGCGAGGCATTAGCCACTTCGAGGCCCGTTAAATCGGTCACCATAGTCTGGAAGTTGAGTAGCGCCTCCAGACGCCCCTGAGAAATCTCGGGCTGATAAGGCGTGTAGGCGGTGTACCACGCTGGATTCTCGAGAATGTTGCGTTGAATGGCTGGCGGGCAGACAGTGCCGTAAAAGCCCTGCCCGATCATGGTGGTGAACACATCATTTTTTCGCGCAATTTGGCGCATGCGAAATAGGAGCTCGCGCTCTGATAAAGGCTCACCAAATGAGAGCGGCTGGTCCTGTATGAGACTTGCAGGAATCGTCTGCTCAATCAGTTCATCGAGATCCTTCACACCTAACACATCGAACATATCAGCCATTTCAGAAGGAGATGGGCCGATATGACGCCGGTTAGCAAAATCGTAAGGATCATAGTTCTCAGGTGTAAAACTCATCGCGCTAAATCTCCTAACTGGCCCGTCGATAGTTGGGCTGATGGAATGAAAGTTTGGTTTGCGTAACGGGCAGTCGCTTGCCGCGAACCTCCCCGTACAAGGTAACTGCGGGATCAACCCCACTGTCTATAAGAGCGATGGAAATGGGCGCTCCCAGTGAGGGACTAAACCCGCCAGAGGTCACCGCACCCACTGATTCGGTAGCTTCGGGACTGGTGTAGAGCTTCACACCCTGTCGCATTGGCGCCCGGGTTTCGGGGCTTAAGCCAACTCGGCGACGTGGCGCTCCTTCTTCCAACTCTCGCAAAACACGGTCGTCACCCAAAAAACCTCCTGCCCTTGCTCCGCCATCGCGTCTGATCTTTGGAATCGCCCAAGTAAGGCTCGCCTCTACCGGCGAAATCGCTTCGGATAGTTCGTGGCCGTAAAGCGGCATGCCCGCCTCCATGCGCAGACTATCTCGCGCTCCAAGACCAACGGGCATGACCGCTTCCATAGCAAGGAGTGCTCTGGCCAACCCCTCTGCCCTATCGTTTGATACCGATATTTCGAAGCCATCTTCGCCGGTATAGCCAGATCGCGAGATCCAAAGCTCGGTGCCTTCCCACTCTAGGACTATGGAATCCATGAAAACCAAGGACGATACACTAGGAATCAGACGCGACAGTGCGGCTTCAGCTAACGGGCCCTGAAGAGCAAGCAGAGAACGATCGATAACGACAGTAATGTCGTCGATGTACTGCGCCAAATGCTGAATGTCCTGAGCCTTGCGCGACGCGTTGACCACTAGAAAGAAATCATGCTCGCGCCGGGCAATCATCAAATCGTCGAGTACGCCGCCCGACTTTGTCGTTAACAAACCATAACGCTGTCGCGCCACTGGCAAATCGATGATGTCCGCTGGAATAAGTTGCTCGAGACTCTCAGCTGCAGCAACCGGGATGAGTAATTGACCCATGTGACTTACATCAAACAGTCCCGCTTTTTCCCGGGTGTACAGGTGTTCGGCCATCACCCCCGTTGCGTACTGAACAGGCATGTCGTAGCCCGCAAAAGGCACAAACTTGGCACCGTATTCCGCGTGCAGTGATCGCAGTGATAATTGATTGAGAGTGTCCATCAGCCCCCCGTTGAATACCGGTCAGGCCGGCATCGTCCGCGTCAGCCCCCTGCTAGACGCTCGATGCCCCCTCTGTCCTTTTGCCTGAGATCGTTATCCCATCGGCGGGCTTGCTATAAGCCTCTCTCCAGAGTGTTGGATTTCAGCAGGTCCTTTCGCCTGAGAGTTTACCGGGGCGGTTGCTCCTTCGGCATCGGCCGAGACCGACTTCTCCCTACTGAACACAACATATGGTAGCAAGAGCCGTCGGCAAGCCCAAGTTGTTTTCATTGCATAGCGATCAAGAAGATTCAGACAGCGCCTGCGCTCGTGCGAGCTGGTAGTAAATATTGATAAGCCCTGAGGACTTGCTAGGATTTGTTGATGCGGTGTGTAGCGCAGCCTGGTAGCGCACTTCCTTCGGGAGGAAGGGGTCGGAGGTTCGAATCCTCTCACACCGACCATAACCGGCTATCACCGGAAACAAGAGGGCTAAAATTACTCCGTGACACTATTGATCCTTTACCTAAGCATCGCGATAGGCGTCTCATTTCTGTGTTCCATTCTGGAAGCAGTCCTATTATCGCTAACACCCACTTTCGTAGAAAAGCTCTCCTCGGAGCGCCCCAAGGCTGGCGCTGTTGCGCAACAAGTTCGCAAGCGAATGGATGAATCCCTGTCCAGCATTCTGATACTCAATACCTTTGCACACACCATGGGTGCAGCGGGTGTCGGCGCGCAGGCCTTAAAGGTTTTTGGGCCTGAAATGGAAACCTTAGTCGCGGTGCTGCTGACACTTGCAATTCTATATTTCTCGGAAATCATCCCCAAAACCTTGGGTGCGAGATATTGGCGACAACTGGCGATTCCGGCCGCTCATACCATCGTCTGGCTAGTCAGAATCACCTATCCCCTGGTATGGCTTTCTACTCGGCTCACTAAGCTCATGGGCAACCAAGAAGCCAATACCGTGACTCGCGACGAAATCCTCGCGTTGGTGTCACTCGGCCAACGCCATGGCGCCTTGATGTCTCAAGAGAACACTTATCTGCAAAATACTTTGCGGCTTCGAGGTGTGACAACGAGCGACATTTTGACGCCCAGAACTGTCGTTCACATGCTTCAGGAGGGCATGACAGTCAATGAAGCGCTCGAAAACGAACTGACACGCCGTTTTTCGCGAATGCCTGTTTACATCGATTCGGTAGATTCGGTCACTGGTCACGTGCTGAGAAGCGATATCTACGAAGCAGAACGCACAGGTGGTGGAGTGAATACGATCGCAAGTCTCCGACGCGATGTTGTCTTCGTACCCGAAAAACTGCCGGTTCATAAGCTCATAAATATGTTCATCCGCCAACAAATCCATCTGTTTATCGTTGAAGATAAATACGGACAAACTGCCGGGGTAGTAACCCTTGAAGACGCCCTCGAAACCCTTTTAGGGGAAGAGATTGTGGACGAGAGTGATTCGGTCGCTGACATGCAGGAATTGGCGAAGGAGAAACATAGAGATCGGATCGAGAGTGCTAGCTCGGACTGATCCGTCAAGATGCGTGTCATCACCAAATCCATGACGCCACCAAAGTTTTTATCGGATTTCTTAAGGAAACATATGCGGGCCACATCTAGAAGAACATATTGCCCCCCTCAAGTCTCCAGGTGCATGCAGTAAATCATCATCCATGCGCTCTCGATTTCCGCCAACAAGAGTTTTTGAAGCCACGACGGGTTTTCCTTCTCAGATTTTGAAAGCAGGTGGACAGCATTCGACGGCTTGCTGTCCCAAAGTAACCATCTATGCAAGCACGCAGACCCAACATGTCAGAAGATCTTACATAGGCTCTCTTGCCAGTTTTACTTGTACTGAATCTGATTCAGCTATTAAATGAACATAAGTCATTTAATTAAAAAGAGGCTGCGCACATGAATGCACCACAAATCAACAATCTCGACGCCGATACCGAATTCAAAATGCAGGCTGCTTTGGCGGCACAAAAAAATAGCTACCTCGCCGAGGGCGATGTATCAGCAAAGACTCGTATCGACCGAATCGATCGAGCGATTGATGTTCTAGTGAAACACTCAGAGCAAATCAGCGAAGCGATGAATACTGATTTTGGTTGCAGGCCGCGCCAGGTCAACTTGATGACCGATGTCACCGGCTCAATCGAGTGCATGAAGCATTCGAGAAAGCATTTGAAGCGCTGGATGAAGGTCGAAAAGAGACCAACGATGTTTCCGCTGAACCTATTGGGTGGACGATCAGCTATCCAGTATCAGCCCAAGGGTGTCGTTGGTGTGCTGGCACCCTGGAACTTTCCCTTGGGCATGGTTTTCGAGCCATTGGCGGGCGTCCTCGCAGCGGGCAACCGGGCCATGATTAAACCATCCGAATTCACTCCGGCAACATCAGATCTGATCGCAAACATGGTGACTGAAGCCTTTGATCCAGAGGAAATTACTGTTTTCACCGGCGGACCTGAAGTCGGTCAGGCATTCTCTGCCCTTCCCTTTGATCACATGATTTTCACGGGGGCCACCAGCGTGGCTCGCCACATTATGGCGGCCGCCTCTCGCAACCTCGTCCCTGTTACTTTGGAACTCGGTGGAAAGTCGCCAGTCGTCATATCTCGAAGCGCTGATCTCGCAGAGGCAATCCCTCGGATCATGGTCGGCAAGATGTTAAACGCGGGCCAGGTATGTATCGCGCCTGACTACCTAATGGTGCCTGAAGAAAACATTGAAGAAGTCATTTCATTGGCAAAGGACTCGATTGGAGCCATGTATCCCAGCCTTTTGGATAACGACCAGTACACTGCAATGGTCAATGATCGCCACTATCAGAGAATGCAAAAAAACCTCGACGACGCCCTAGGGCATGCAGAACAGGTCATTAGTATCAACCCCGCTGTTGAGGACTTCGCTAACAACCCACTACAGAAGGTGGCGCCGACGCTCATCATAAACCCTGACGACAACGCCATATGCATGCAGGACGAGATTTTTGGCCCCCTGCTCCCCATCAAGACCTACCAGTCTTTTGAGGACACGATCAACTACATTAACGACCGACCGCGGCCTCTCGCCGCCTACTATTTCGGCTATGACAAGACCGAAGAGGAGCGCTTTCTCACCGGCACCACCTCCGGCGGTGCGTGTGTCAACGATGTCATGTTCCATATGCTGCAAAAAGACTTGCCATTTGGTGGTGTCGGCCCGAGCGGCATGGGCGCCTACCACGGCATTGAGGGCTTTAAAACATTCAGCCATGCAAAAGGCATTTACCGGCAACCCAAAAAGATCCCAGTCGCAAAACTTGCGGGCTTTATGCCACCCTACGGCGACGCATCCGAGAAAAGCATCAAGCAAAAAGTGAAACGATGAGCGCTCTAAATAAGCGAGCTCGATCTGACGAGCACAAACTGTTCCGCCGCCAGCAAATTATGACGGCGGCGACCGAGCTGTTTCATGACGTAGGCTATGACGGTTTCTCTATGGCGCTCCTCGCGGAACGCGCAGGGGTGGTCAAGGGTACGCTATATCTGTATTTCAAAACCCGAGAAGAGGTGTTCCTAGCCTTATACGATGCCAGTCTGGTTCGCTGGAGCCATGTTTTTATCGACCACCTAGATCAAACCGTATCCGACTTACATTACGCGGAGACGCTATACGACACTGCCTTTGCTGATGGTAACTTTGTACCACTACAGGCAAGACTGGAAAAAGTGATCGAGCATAACGTCTCGATCGACCAACTTGTTCTATCCAAGCGCAACTTCTTATCCACGATCGATCACCTGTCTGATGCCACAGCTTTTGCACTCGACCTATCTAAAGATCAGGCGACAGAAGTCATTAAAACGATGGGCGTCTTGTTGGTTGGGGTTGCGGGAGCAGATTTGGCGCCCTCGCTCACGGACGAGGATATTCCCTCCGACATCCGCCAGCTCATACAAAGCTTCTCATCGCGACCAATTTTTATAAAAAATGCGCACCGAGTCATCCAAGGAATTCGACACGACGCACTCGAGCCGGAGGAATAAAACAATGACAATCAATCGGCAGTGGCTGTTGGCGGCTCGGCCCCACGGCATGGTGGGCCCAGCAAATTTTGAATATCGAGAAGCTCCGGTGCCGACGATCAGTGACGGTCAGATTCTCGTAAAAAATCGCTATTTGTCGTTCGACCCTACGCAAAGAAACTGGATGGTTGATAAACCGGGCTATCTGCCACCGGTAGCGCTGGGAGAAGTCATACGAGCCGGCTCAGTTTCAGAAGTCGTTGAATCGAAACACCCAGATTTTGCGGCGGGTGACCTGGTGCAAACAACCGGCTGCTGGGAGGACTATACCGTCGTTGCGCCTGGCCAAGGCCCCATGGGGGTTAACAAGCTCCCACCGGGTGTGAGTCCTGAAATGATGCTGTCTGTCTTGGGTATCACGGGAATGACTGCCTACTTTGGCCTGCTCGACATTGGCCAGCCCAAAGCGGGTGACACTGTACTCGTTTCAGGCGCTGCTGGCGCCACCGGCTCAGTAGCAGGACAAATTGCCAAACTTAAAGGCTGCCACGTGATTGGTATCGCGGGTGGCGAGCAAAAGTGCCAGTGGTTGACTGATCGAGCCGGGTTTGACGGTGTTATCGATTACAAGAGCGAGAACGTCAGTGATCGTATCGGCGCCCTTTGTCCCGATAAGTGGGATGTATTTTTCGACAACGTTGGCGGCAGCATCCTCGAGGCTGCGCTCAATCACCTCAATCTGTATTCGCGCGTAGTGATGTGCGGTGGTATCGCAAACTACAACAACATTGATCCTGCGCCCGGACCCAACAATTTGATGAACCTCGTAACCAATCGAGGACGCATGCAGGGCTTTATCATCCTCGATTATTTGCCAAGAGCAATGGAGGCCATTGAAGCACTAGTGGGCTGGGTAGCTTCCGGAGACATCGTCTACGAAGTTGATATCCAAGAGGGATTTGAAAATATTCCCTCAACACTGAGTAGACTCTATACGGGCGCTAATTTCGGTAAGCAACTGCTGAAGATTGACTGAACCGTCGCGCTCTTCAGCGACCGAGAGCTCAATGTGATATTGGGCCCCAGCGTTTTTTAATATGAGTTGACAGTAGCTACTGATTAAGGCTGGGCTAATGGATGACGCTCGGCTAGTAGCGCATTTCAAATTCGTCGCCTTTCAATTTGGCAGCTGAAAAAGGTCCTCGACTTTGCAACCAAGTGTTCGCGCTATCTTCAATGACAACACGGTTGAGGGAACATACACACCGTTTTCGATAGCGTTGATACTCTTACGAGAGACCTCGGCGCTTTCAGAGAGCTCCTGCTGGGTCAGACCCGCCTGGATGCGCATGCGCTCAAGATTATTGAGTAATTTGGAATGGTGTCTGCCCATAAGCGCGGGTCAACTCATACAAGCAAAAATCGCAGACAACAAGATCAGATCTTTAGCCTTTCTCGAATCGCTCAACGGCCGTATTTATTTCATCACTGGTGTTTGGATACAGATAGCCGGCGATGAGTACACCAAGACCAATAGCGCCCACCAGTAAGCCAATCCCGCTGAAGAGGCTGCCAAATGACACCGCACCAAGAAGGTAGATTCCAATACCGACAAATAACGTGATCACTCCGCCGCGACGGTAGTCGACGGGCTCCTGCTTTTTCTCATCGAGCATTGCGAGCAAACCATCGAGACGAGCTGGGTCATCCACATGCTTCGCGATTTCAAGTATCGTCTCTCGCTTCTCCTTACCTTCTATGTACTGCCATGCGAACACTGCGACCGGAACAATAATTCCGGTCATGATTGCAACTATTGGTATTAAGGATTCCACTCGATTTCCCCCGAAGACTGCAAATTAAAGTGAGAAGTATACGTTACATGTAAGTGACGAGACACTCAAGGCGATTTCTCGAAAAGCAGCTGCCACGTGCATTTCAGCGGAGATGGTGCGTATTTCCCATCGGTACCGGGACATCGCTGTTTTAGCTTCCCGGCGAGGATGCTCCCTACCTCGAGTTACCCTAGGGTGAAACAGCGCTGGCCGCGGGCTTAAATCAGTGCGCGACTGAAAAGCGCGAGTGTTTTCGACCAAGCTCGCTCAGCGGCTTCGTGTTGGTAGGCGCGTGAATCGAGCACGCACCAGCCGTGCATCGCGTCTTGATAAACCTCTATATCGGCAGCGAGATCATTGTCGGCAAACGCCTTAGCGAGCACCACCTTCTCGTTTGGATCGCGCTCGTCGTCATTCAAGCCCAGGCCAATGAAGAACTCACCCTGCATTTGAGGGATAAGCAGGTGCGGGCTCTCAGCATCCTCGGAAACCAGTGACACTGGATGATAGGCGCAGGCTGCGCGAATACGATCGGGCCTCAATGCCGCGGTTCGCATGACAATGGGTCCACCCATACAGTAGCCCATGGTTCCCATGGGGCGCTGGGTATCTACCGACGGCTGCTCGTCAAGCCAAGCTACAAAGGCACTGGCGTCTGTTCGATGCGTCTCAGGCGACAGGCTTCGATACATAGGCATGATCTTATTTCGGGTGGCCTCATCCTGAAAACTTTCGCCCACCTGAACCACTGGCGATTTGGCGTCCCGATAGTAGGGGTTAATACACAGTACCGAATAACCACTTTGTGCCAACCGGGCAGCCATCTCTCTAAACGATGGTCTGAGCGCCATGATATCGGGCCATATTAAAACTGCTGGGTGTTTTCCCTCGCTGGGTCTAACGAACAGAGCATCGCAAACACCATCTGCAGTTTTAATGGTCACATCCCGTGCTGTCACTGTTTTGGCATTTGCCACCGTAGGTATCGTCATGGCCAGCGCGGTCGTCGTTGTCATTTTGCTAAATTGCCGCCGCGTTACCCCGACCCCTTCACTCTCAGATTTCAGCGTATGCTCATCACACATAAGCACCTCCCATCGGTACCATTCAATTGCTCGGCGCAACCGAGCCTCCCCTAGACTATCCTTAGCAAGCGCACCTTAGTCAACGGCAGGGTGAGCGCGACTCAGACCAAACAGAGGTCTGTTACAAACCCGACATATGTGACTTAAGATTTAGTAATGTGTGGACGCTATACGCTGACAGCTTCAAACCGCCCCGAACTCGGTGGCTTCACGACGACTTCGATCGATCGCTTCAATATCGCCCCTCAATCTGACGTATTGGTCAGGAATGAGACTCTTGAGTTGACTCTGATGCAATGGGATCTATCCCCGCCCTGGGCAAAGTCTCCCATGCACATCTTCAATGCTCGCGCCGAGACCCTTGCTGAAAAGCCCTCATTCAGGGGCACGAAGCGCTGCATTTTCATTGCCGACGGCTGGTACGAATGGCAAAAGCTCGGCTCTGAAAAACAGCCGTGGTACCACCACCAAGATGGTGAGCTACTGCACTTTGCAGGCGTTTATCACCCGCAAAGCGGCTGTGCGATCGTGACCCAAGCCGCCCATCCTGCTATTGAGCACATCCATCACCGACAGCCGCTTCTTCTGACTGATAAAGCGATGGTAATGTGGGCGGAGGGCGCATCACCTCAGCAAGTAAATAGCGATATGGCTGTCAAAACTCATTGTGTCAGTACTATGGTGAGTAACGCTCGACTGGATGATCCATCGCTTGTGAACCCTGTAAACGCCAATGAGTCATTCATTCAGCGCGATCTTTGGATTTGAATGGCGATAAAGTAATTATTGGTGGGGGGGGTGCGGTGATTTCACTCAGTAAACTAGGTGCACACAAGCACCTTAACGATTCCATCATCACACAGTTTCACCTATGCTCTAGCGCTGATCTTCGCAGTATGTAAACCCATGGAAGCAACGCCTGATTACAGTCGGCACACACCGATGATGCGTTAGTGGTTTTTATAAGCATTTATGGGGTCTGTAGAGCATAAAAATAAATGACGTTACACAAGACGTTACACTAATCTAATGGCTTAATTTTGCCGAATCTGTAACCCATTGATTTTATTGACAAAAATTTTTCATCGCTCAAAATGAGATTTTGTCTATTTAAGTCAATGGCTTATGCAATATATTCAGCACGAGATGACCCACGCAGAGATTGCGCGAGAACTTGGCATAACGCGCGAGGGGGTAAGGCAAATTGAGCGGCGAGCGTTAAAGAAAGTGGCTTCAGCTTTGGCAAAACGGTACAAGTGCTCTGAAGCGCAGTTAAAGTCACTATTTGACGCGGAGGGGCGTGAATGCGACTTAGATACATCACGGGTCGCGGTGGATCAGCGACAGAGGGACTGAGTAAATATTTGGAAACTCAAGCGACAGACTTCGCCGCACTTCCTGTCGATGCATCTCTTCTCAAACCATCCATAGACGAACAAATTACGTTAGTTAACGATTTCTGTTCTACCGCAACACATCTTGTTGTTAATTCTTATGGAGCCTACCTCTGGCTCTTATCTCGAATCGATGCGAGCCCATCCAGTACCAACGTCCTCATGCTATCGCCCGTTATGGGGCGTGCAGTGGATACAGAGAAAATGATGTCTAGCAGACCTCCCCGACTGAAGGGCTTTGAGTCCGCTATTGCTGAAGGGCGGGTAAACCTTCCACACAATGTCGCGGTTTATACAGGCAAGGAAGATCAGGTGTGCGACTCCAAAACAGCCGCGAAGCAATGTGAGCGATTAGGAATAACTGATCTACATATTTTGGAGAATGAGACCCACAACTTAAGCCACGGTGTTGTAGCCGGACTAGTGAGAAAGGCCCTAAAAACGCATTCAGAATAGCTAAAAATATTTTAAATTCAACAACTTACAGAACCTTCTACCCCAAAACTTTTACAATGATTAAACCGTGCTTTTGCTAAACCAACTCAGCCGCAGAAGCCGCGTTGGTCGGGCTCAATAATTGGAAAAAATAGTCAATTCGCCTTTTACCTTCAGGTCAACCTGCGTATGCTGTTTTCACCTTAGATTGGGACATGAAGCGATGAAACAAATACTTTGTTACACGGCCCTAGTAGCAATTGCATTTACTAGCGGATGCGCGTCAAGAGCGTCCTCCATAACACCAGCCGCAGTATCAGCGCTTGAATACGCCGCACTGTCTTGTGAGGAAACAAAAGGCTTGCTGATTACAAAGCGCACCGCTTTGGCCGCGGCTGAAAAATCTCAAAATAGAACTTCGACTATAGACACAATTTCGACTGCGCTTATCCTCGTTCCCGCCGCGTCGGTTTTTGGCTCAGACAGTGAAGGCGAGGTGGCCGTTTTGAAAGGTGAAGTTCTTGCTCTAGAACGTGCGGTGCCTCAAAACTGTGAGCCTAGGGAATAAAATTTTCAGTGACGATAGATTTTACTGGTTTCACCCGCAGAAGAATTGCACACAGCTTCGCGGGTGAGGTTGCTAACCATGCCCCCCCGTGCAAACCGAAAACCGTGCAAACCGTGCAAACCGCATAGGTAAGCCCGTTTTTAGCTACAGGAGGGCTAGGCCTGTGACTGAGGATTGCTCCTAAGCTAATCGATTATTTCAACATAAGGTTTGGCGGCATCGGGGTACTTTCGTTCAAAGTATTCATACACAGCTTTGCGAAAATCAGGGTCAATTGACATTCGCTGGTTGCCGTACCGGTCAGTGGCATTTAAGAACTCTTCAATCTCTTCCTGATCTAAGACTCTTTCCAAATACGATCGGTAATCAACTAATGTCTCGGGTTCCGTAGGCTCAAGCCCCTGCTGTTGATTTACTACAGGCTGTAACTCGTTAAGTCGATTTGCTATCTGCTCACGGTACTCAGGGTCGACTGTAAAACGTAAGTTACCCTTGTCATCTGTAGCGGAATACAAACGCTGTATTTCGGACTCTTCAGCGGATGGTTTGTAATATTTCCTGTTCGGAGCGGTGTCATCGGTCGCCGGCTCTCCGTTTATAAATAAACTAGGTGCTGATTCCGTTTGATACGAATTTGTCACTTGAAACTCCTTATTTCATGCGGTTTGCACGGTTGGTTGGGTTTGCTTGGTTTGCACGGTTTTCGGTTTGTATGGGGGAGTGCTTTATCGCGATATAACGTAATTCGTTATTCTGAAATGCCCTCTCAGATGTCCAATGTTTATCTCTGTACGCACGAAGCACGCGCTGAATAGAACTTTTTCCACCCATCTTAGAGTTGCTACAGGCGGCGTATATGGCGCTCTGGTTTTGAGGTTTGCCAGCGATCAGATCTTTGATGAAATCAATAACGTCACTGTCAACGGACTCTTGCTTTTGCGCACGCTCAATTTCGCGAGTATTCACGTACTTATCACTGACGGTTACGTTACGTGAACCATCAATGACAAAAGTGCGCTT
>NTKA01000005.1 GCA_002456975.1 Halieaceae bacterium MED-G27 | reverse complement strand
AGCAAGGCGCGGTAGCGTCGATTTTCTGCCAGCAGTGCCTCGAGTCGTTGCCCGCGCGCCTTCAGCACAATATTCTCGCTCTCAAGCTCAGCGATGCGCTCGCGTAGCCCAGCCTTAGACTCCACCAATTGCAAACCGCGGTCGCCAATCGCGGAGGGTACGCCGAGTACCGAGTCCACTACCTCCGTGATATCAGGCCCCAGACTCTCGACATAGCTGACAGCTTTGGAGTCACGGAACACAAAGAGAAGAGTCAATGACAACAGGGCTGCCACCGTGAGCTTGGCTCCCAACCAGCGGTAATTCGTGAATAGGGTAGTCATGAGTAGTGCATCGCCACTCTAGGTCGTCTAGTCTTACTCGGTAGACATTAAATCTAGTGAATACTGATCCATCATCTCCAGCGCCATGCCTCCACCTCGAACAACACAGGTCAGAGGATCTTCAGCCACCAACACAGGTAGTCCAGTTTCCTCAGCCAGTCTGGAATCCAGATCACGCAACAACGCACCACCACCAGTCAAAACTATACCGTGCTCTGCGATATCTGCCGCCAGCTCCGGGGGGGACTGCTCGAGAGCTGCACGCACGGCCCGCACGATGGCATCGAGCGGCTCCTCAAGCGCTACTAAGACGTCACCGCTGTTCAGAGTAAACGTTCTCGGGACACCCTCAGCGAGATGCCTCCCTCTAACGTCGATCTCACGTTGCTCGCTGCCTACCCAGGCACAGCCTACTTCCTGCTTGATTCGCTCGGCAGTGGAGTCGCCAATTAGGCAGCCGAAGCGCCGGCGGACATGAGATACAATCACCTCGTCGAACCGATCGCCTCCCACTCTGATCGAATCGCGGTAGACGACACCGCTGAGAGAGATCATCGCAATTTCGGTCGTGCCGCCGCCAATGTCGACTACCATGCAGCCAACCGCCTCGTCGACCTTCAGCCCGGCGCCAATGGCAGCCGCCATTGGTTCTTCGATTAAACGAACATCGCGAGCACCCGCACCTTCGGCTGATCGGCGGATCGCCTCACGCTCAACCTGCGTCGACAGACACGGTACGCAAATAAGGACCCTGGGGCTGGGTCTTAACCAGGAGGAATGCGTGTCGTGAACCTTCAGAATAAAGTGCTGCAGCATTTTCTCGGTGACCTGAAAATCAGCAATCACCCCGTCCTTAAGCGGACGGATTGCAGTGATATTCCCGGGCGTTCTCCCCAGCATACGTTTGGCTTCTGTGCCAACTGCCTCGATCGACTTTTGACCGTTGTGAACTCGAATCGCCACCACGGACGGCTCGTCAAGAATAATCCCACGATCTTTCACGTAGATGAGGGTGTTGGCGGTACCCAGATCGATCGAAAGATCGGTGGAAAACATGCCTCGTAAGCGCTTTAACATCCGGTGGTACCCATTGGTAGTGTGTTTTTATGAGTGATGATTGACCTGTCTCACTCAGGCTCGCATCAGACTGGTCTCAGATAACGCGAGATGATTTGGACAACGCTCGGAAATGTAACAATGACGCGATTTTTGAGCAAGCACGAAGTGTGTTAGTTTGCGCGGCTCAATGTTTTAAAGGACCATCCCCGTGGCAGCCTCCACCGATGTAACTCCGATTGCAGCGCTAGCAAAACTGGCAATCTCGGATCAGAGCTTTTCGCAGGTCAAAGAAAATTTTGAATCCACACTCAAACTGTTCGAGGAGCTCACTCGAGTGGATACCAATGGAATAGAGCCTCTAGTCAGCCCGGGAGACCGCCATCAGGTGCTTCGAGTAGACACCGACGAGACACTGGTGGAACGCGCAGAGCTTATGCAAAACGCACCCGCCCAAGAGGAGAACTATTTCACCGTTCCGAGAGTGATCGATTAATGAGTGACATCGATCTAAGAGCCTGCTCGCTACACGAACTGCGAGAAAGCCTCGAAAACAAGCAAATTTCCTCGGTTGAGCTCACCCAATTTTTTGTCGATCGCATCAAACTACTCGACCCGCAGCTTAATTCAGTCATTACACCAACAATGGACTTAGCGCTGAAGCAAGCTAAACAGGCCGACCAGCGAATAGCCCATGGTGACGACTCCGCGCTGCTAGGTATCCCGATATTACACAAGGATATTTTCTGCACTGAGGGTGTAAAAACAACATGCGCATCAAAAATGCTCGCTGACTTTGTATCGCCTTATGATGCGACTGTGGTCAGCGCGCTCGCGAAATCAGGCGCTATCACCTTGGGCAAGACGAACATGGACGAATTTGCCATGGGCTCGTCTAATGAAACTAGTCACTTTGGCGCCGTAAAAAACCCATGGGACTTAAGCCGTGTACCCGGTGGTAGCTCCGGGGGGTCTGCATCGGCGGTTGCCGCAGGTCTCGCCCCCTGTGCAACGGGTACCGACACCGGCGGATCGATCCGACAACCCGCTGCTTTGTGCGGCATAACAGGGTTGAAGCCTAGTTATGGCAGGGTCTCCCGCTACGGCATGATCGCCTTTGCGTCATCCATGGATCAGGCGGGGCCCATGGCGAAATCGGCCGCGGACTGTGCCCAGCTGCTATCGGCGATGGCTGGGCATGATCCCCTGGACTCGACCTCAGCGAAACTCGCGGTCCCCGACTACGCGACTGAAATAGAACGACCAGTAGCCGGTCTGAGAATCGGTGTCCCGCAAGAGTTTTTTGATAAACAACTGTCGCCTGCCGTCGCCGATGCGATCCACACTGCACTGCGCCAACTAGAAGCAATGGGGGCGACTCTTGTCGACGTTAAGTTGCCATCGACGCCCCTGGGCGTTTCGACCTATTACGTAATCGCACCAGCCGAGGCTTCGGCGAATTTGGCTCGGTATGATGGAGTCCGGTTTGGCTATCGCTGTGAGGCTCCACAAAACCTAGAGGATCTCTACGTAAGATCTCGGACTGAAGGTTTTGGCGAGGAAGTAAAACGCCGAATTTTAGTGGGAACGTTCACGCTATCGGCAGCATCCTACGATCAGTACTTCATGAAAGCACAGCAAGTGCGGCGAATGATTGCTAACGAGTACGATGAGGTATTGGCCAATGTCGATGTCATCGCTGGGCCATCTGCACCCAATACAGCCTTCCCGCTTAATGATGCGAGTAAAAGCATCACCGACATGTATATGGAGGACGTATTCACAGTCGGGTGTAACCTCGCAGGCTTGCCCGCTATGTCGATACCCGCTGGAATAGTCGAAGGACTTCCGGTGGGGATGCAATTGATTGGCAGATCTTTCGATGAAGCCACCGTTCTGCGTGTGGGTCATCAATTCCAACTGCAAACCGATTGGCACAGACAGGTCAGCCGCATTGCGGAGTTCGCATCATGAAGTGGGAAATGGTGATGGGACTGGAGGTGCATCTTCAGCTGGCTACAGTGTCAAAGATATTTTCATCGTCCAAGACAGCCTTTGGTGCAGCTCCGAATGAACAGACGAACCCCCTGGATGTCGCACTCCCCGGAACACTGCCGGTGCTGAACGAAGCCGCTGTCAGACAGGCGATCGTGTTTGGTCTGGGCGTTGGCGCCACCATCAATAAGGTATCGCGGTTTGATCGAAAGAATTACTTCTACCCAGACTTACCAAAGGGCTACCAAATTAGTCAGTTTTTTGCGCCGATCGTCAGCGACGGTGTGTTTGATATCCCGCTACCGGATGGATCGGTTTTTCCGGTGCGGATACTCCGCGCGCACCTCGAGGAAGACGCGGGCAAATCCGTGCACGATGCCCTCCCGAATCAAACTGCTATTGATTTAAATCGAGCGGGGACCCCGCTACTAGAGGTCGTTACTGAGCCAGATTTCCGCACTGCCGAGCAAGTGGTCGCCTACCTCAAAGCGCTCCATGGTCTGGTGACCTACTTGGGCATTTCCGACGGCAATATGGCCGAGGGGTCCATGCGATGTGACGTCAACATTTCATTACGTCCCACAGACACGGTTAAGCTGGGCACGCGAACAGAGTTGAAAAATCTCAACTCCTTTAAGTTCATTGAACGCGCAATTCAAGTCGAGGCGGAACGGCAACAGGATCTCCTTGAGGACGGTAGAACAGTCACCCAAGAAACCCGGCTGTTTGACCCAGAACTCGATGAAACTAGGTCTATGCGCTCTAAAGAGGTGGCAAACGACTATCGATACTTTCCAGATCCAGATCTGCTACCTGTCGTCATAGACGACTCTGTTATCGACAACATCCGGAGCCAGCTACCCGAACTACCCACCGTAAAGCGAGAGCGCTATCAGTCACAGCTCGAGCTCTCTGCTTACGACGCCAGCCTGCTGACGCAGGACAGAGCAACCGCCGATTACTTTGAATCGTCACTCGAGCACCACAACAATCCAAAGGCCCTCGCTAACTGGATGCTTGGCGATCTGGCGGCGGCAATGAATCGCGATGGACTGGCAATTCGCGATGTCGTCGTCACGCCCGCGCAACTAGCCCTTTTGGTGAATCGAATCGATGACGGAACACTGTCGAGTAAAATGGCGAAAGCTGTTTTTGAAGGTCTGTGGCAGGAGGAAGGCGACGTCGATCCGATTATTGAGGCTCGGGGGCTCCAGCAAGTGAGTGACACGGGCGAACTCGAAGCGATGGTTGATGAGCTAATTGCCAACAGCCCCGCGCAAGTAGCTCAGTATCGGGCAGCTGATCCTGATAAACAGAAAAAATTAATCGGCTATTTCGTTGGGCAAGCCATGAAAGCGACAAAAGGACAGGCCAATCCGCAGGTGATCAACGAGATACTCCGAAAAAAGCTTTAAACGTCCTGAGTGCGACCTTTACTGAAGCGCTCTCGATTCTCTCGCTTTTTTTCTTCACTCTTGCGAAGTAGCACATACACTGCGCCCGTTCCGCCGTGCTGGGCGGTTGCGGAATGGAAGGCTTGCACGTCTTCGATTTCGCGCAACCATCGGTTAACGTAACCCTTGAGAATACCCGCGCCTTGCCGCTCCTTGTTGCCCAACCCCTTGCCGTGGGTGATCAGCACCGTCCGCAAGCCCAAGCGCCGACTCTCCTGAAAAAAGCTCCAAACTTCTGTTCTCGACTCCGCGACGGTCATTCTATGCAGATCGAGGCGAGCCTCGATATCATAGTGGCCCAATCTGAGTTTCCGATAGACACCGTTCTGTATCCCAGCGCGCTTAAAATCGAGTACGTACCGGGCATCCAACGGCTCTACACCGTCGTCTACTAGAGCATTGCTATCACGACTAACCACGGAATCAACAGCCGCCGCGCGACGCACCGCATAATCAACCACCGATGCTTTTACGATGCGCTCTCTGGGCTCTCGATTTAAGGGCTCCACGTCGGACATCTCGGCGCCGAACAATTCATCATCGTTCATGACTGACAACTCGTTCTCAATTATGGATAGTATAAGCCGAGGCTCGCGCCGCATGGTACGAGTGATCCAACAAACTAGGACAAAGGCAGTTTAATAGAATGGGAATCGTCAACGGTATTGGCTACCTGATCCGAGGCGCGCATCTTGTGGCGCAGCCAGGGCTTAGGCAGTTTGCTGTGATACCTCTAACGGCAAACATTATTGTTTTTTTTCTCACAGCCAGCTTTCTCTACTTCACCTTGTCAGACTGGTATATCACAGTGACCGGTGAGTTGGCCGATGGATGGCAATTCATAACCTGGTTGGTCGGACCCTTGATGCTGTTGGTAGCCACGATGCTATCAGGGTACGTGTCAGTCTTAATCGTGCTTATTTTGACATCACCGTTCCATGGCTTATTGGCCGAGAAAGCAGAGGAATTGATCACTGGCGAGACCGTTCAGATGGACACACGCCCCTTGGCAATCGCCCTATCGGTGCCACGTGCGCTGCTACGAGAAATCCAGAAACTCGCGCACTACCTACCAATGGCGATAGCAGTATTGATCATCAGCATCGTCCCGGGCATCAATGCGATATCACCGTTTTTATGGATTTTACTCGGCGCCTGGATGATGAGCCTGCAATTCGTCGACTATCCGATGGACAACCATCGACTTCCATTCCGGGAGGTGCGCGCTGCTTGTGCGGCAAAGCGAACAACATCTCTTAGTTTCGGCGCATCGGTAGCATTCGTATCGGGTATTCCGATAGTCAATCTTATTTTGATACCTGCCGCCGTTGCGGGCGCCACATTGTTTTGGTGTGAGCATTTAAGGCAGCACCGTGACACCTGATATTGGGGTTAGTAATTAGCACTCGAGCAAACCCTTGAGCGATGAGGATTCGAGGAGGCCTTAGCGATCGCATCGCCGTCGCTATAACGGGCTGATCCCGCACGCGGTGGTAACCTGCGTGAAACGGGGTGCATCATCACTCTGGAGAAACTGTTAGGAGTTGATGAGTCCTTCCGGGACCTGGGTACATTTCAGCGGTAAACCTAGAAGCGCCTCGATATCAGGAAGTAAAAAGGCATTATCCTCACTCGCAAAGCTAATTGAGATGCCCGTGGTACCAGCGCGGCCAGTGCGTCCTATGCGGTGTACGTAATCCTCTGGGTCTTCTGGTAAATCATAATTTACGACGTGACTGACGCCATCAACGTGAATTCCCCGGCCTGCGACATCCGTTGCCACCAAGACTCGTATCTTTCCTGACTTAAAGTGCTCCAGCGTTTTGGTTCGCTTCGCCTGGGTCACTTCGCCAGACAGGATGCCGCATTCGATGCCCTTCTTCTGCAAACGCTCATACACCTTCCTGACGTGATCGCGCCGATTGGCGAAGACAATGACACTCTTAGCCTCAGGCGAATTGAGAATATTTTGCAGCACGCTCAGCCGGTCACGGCTCTCTAGAAGGTATACCCGCTGATCAACGGTCTCGGTCGCTACCCGCTCAGGCTCGATCTCGACCGTAATCGGATCAAAGGTCCACTGCTTCGCTAGATTCATGATGTCGTAGCTGAACGTTGCTGAGAACAACAATGTCTGTCGATCTTCTTTCCTTGGGGTTGTCCGAACAATTCGTTTCACCTGCGGGATGAAGCCCATATCTAGCATCCGATCCGCCTCGTCGAGAACCAGTGATTCGACCCTGTCTAGCTGGATGTCCCCACGCTGCAAGAAATCGATCAACCGGCCGGGTGTCGCTACTACAATATCGGTTGGACGCTGGTTGACCTTTTGCAACTGCTTGGCGTAATCCATGCCGCCGATCAGGGTCACCGTTGAAAGCCCAGTAAAGCGACCCAAATGGCGGGCATCTTCGGCGATCTGCATGACTAGCTCTCGGGTTGGTGCAATCACCACCGCCCTCGGCTCGGCCAGATATCGCTCCCCTTCAACAGGGTTAGCAAGCAGATCATTAAAGAGCGTAATAAGAAATGCCGCTGTCTTACCGGTCCCCGTCTGCGCTTTACCAATCGCATCGTGCCCCTCGAGGGTATAGGGCAGAATTTTCGCTTGAATGGGTGAACACGACTCGAAGCCAAGCGCTTCAATGCCCTTCATGAGGGATAAATCAAGATCAAGATCGGCGAAGCGGGTGTCACTCGAAATCGTGGTGGCGAATTGCGATGTAGCTGTCTGTTCGGTCAAAGCTCTCTATCCGGTGACGTAGGCGCGGCGAGTCTAGCACAGCCGTGGAAAAGAGCGGCGATAACATCTCCTACGTGATAGAGTCGCCGGTCTTGAGAGGACCACCCGTGAACCATCAGAGCGCATCCAATTTATCACAGGAATTACGCCATTTTTGGCGTATCGGATGGCCTTTGCTAATCGCTCAGACAGCACAGATGGGCACGGGCGTTGTCGATACCATTATGGCTGCACGCTTTGGTGACAAAGACCTAGCGGCCATCGCAATCGGCTTTAATATCTGGCTCCCCCTCTACCTGCTCGTGTTGGGTGTCATGTTTGCATCCGCGGCCATCATTGCCCAAGACTTTGGTGCCGGCCGACTGCAGCGGATTCGAGATCAGCTTCCGCAAACTCTTTGGGTGTCCGTTTTGCTGAGCTGCGTCGTCGCACCGATCTGTTATTTCAGCTATGTCGGGTTGCATTACATCGGAATCGATGCTGCGACCGCAGAAAAAGCGAGTGAGTACATCCGCATGGTAGCCTTTGGCTTCCCCGCCATCGGTATTTTTATGGCACTGCGTTATCACACGCAGGGGGTGGGAATCACCTCGCCGTTTGCAGTCGCGTCGGTGATTGGATTCATCGCCAATATCCCTCTCAATTACATGTTCATTTTTGGCTTGGGTGATATCCCTGCAATGGGTGCACAGGGCTGCGGTATCGCGACAGCCATTTCGATGTGGCTGTCGGCCATCATTATCAGCATCTATGTACTGACCAAACCATCGATACAACAATACCTTCCCCCCTGGAGGCCAGTTGCACCTAACCCCGTGGCCATCAAGGAAATTCTTTTGCTGGGCGCACCGGTTGGCGCCACCATGTTTATGGAAACCGGGGTATTTGCGGTGATTGCCCTTATGGTGTCGTCCCTCGGCGACGTTGCTATCGGCGCTCACCAGATAGCGTTCAATGTCTGGGATATGTTTTACATTCCAATGCTTTCAATCGGTGCGGCGATGGCAACCCGAATGGGACATGCTATTGGTGCGCAGGACAAGCCTGGGGTCTATATGGCGCTAAGAGCCGGCTTACTTTGCTCGATTACCGTGAGCTTGATAACCATGGTCATCCTGCTCTCATTCCCTGACACCATTGTCGGTGTCTATTCGGAATCACCGGCGATGAAAGTATTGGCCGCACGCTTACTCACGTTTGCGGCGTTATTTGTCATTATTGATGCGATCCAGATCGTTGGGTCCTTCGCTATGCGGGCCTATAAGAAGACCCGGTTCCCCTTCATTGCCAGCATGGTCGCCTATTGGGGGATCGCGCTTCCTTTAGGCTATTATTTGGGTCTCGTTCGCGCCACCAATGCCTCCGATGGCGCCGCAGGCTTTTGGATAGCAATAATCCTAGGGGTTTTTGTGGCCACAATTATGGTGGCTGTGAGAGTCATTATGTTGTTGCGACAACCCCTGCCCAAAGACTTTGAGGCAATGCCCGAGCGTTAGGCGTAACCATCGGTAACAGGGTGGCAAGCTGGACAATTCGGGGCGCGCGCTAGAGGCATAGACCTCAAATCCATGGACTCCGCATCAAAGTAACGAAGCACACCCCAAGGAACCGGCTGCATTTGTCCAAGAATTTCGATCGTCTGAAGCGCCGACATCGAGGCGATCATCCCTGCTACCGGTCCAAGCACGCCATGACGCTCGCAATCCCCCATCGGCTCAGCATCTGGCGCTGGCACAATACAGCGATAACAGGCGCCTGCCCGGTCGGCATCGAATGCGACCCACTGACCGGCAAGCTGTGCCGCTGACGCCATGACCCAAGGTTTACCTAAACTCCGAGTCAGTCTCTCTATGACCATGCGGGTTACTGCAGAATCGGAGGCATCCACTATCAAGTCCGATGCTGTGACCGAGGCGTGATCAGCCACTCCGTCAATACCGAAGCGTCGCTCGCTCGCGATAATCTCGATGGTGTCATTAAGCTGGCGGCAGTTAGTCGCCAATGCCTCGGCTTTAGGGATGCCTAAGTCCGTTCCTTTGAAGGCAATCTGACGATGTAAGTTACTCAATTCGACCGTATCATCATCAATGAGCTCGATGCGCCCTACCCCGGCGCCCGCTAGGTACAGTGCGATGAGGCACCCCAAGCCGCCACAACCAATGATCGAAACCGAACTTTGTGACAAGCGAACTTGCCCCTCCAGATCCAGCTTAGACACCAGAATCTGACGCGAGTATCGATCTAATTCCCCGTCTGTAATCACAACCATTGACCGCCGCTAACTCTCGGCATTCCGGACAGGTCGCGACGCATCTGCGGCGATTGAAAACCAGCACCTTGTAACATCAACTCCACCCTGGGAGCTTGCTCGAAACCATGCTCCAGTAAAAGCCAACCGCCCGACTGCAAAACACCCTTCGCGCCCTCGACTATCCGTCCGATAGCGGCGTAGCCGTCCCCATGATCAGTGAGCGCATCGAGTGGCTCTGCCGGGAGGTCACCCATCGACAAATGAGGGTCACCAGCAGCAACGTATGGGGGGTTAGCGACAATCAAAGCCTGCGATGGCAGGGCCGACAATTGGGAATACCAATCGCTAAGGTAAAACTCAACATCCAACCCTAGCCTAGTTGCATTTTTGCACGCCACATCAAGTGCGTCAGCAGATCTGTCCGATGCCACAACAGTGACCTTCGGGCGTTCGCTCTTGATCGCAAGCGCGATGGCACCACTGCCGGTTCCGAGATCAATAACAGATGCCAAACCATGAGCGTCAATTAACTCGATGGCCCACTCCACCAAGGTTTCAGTCTCTGGTCGCGGAATTAAAACCTGGGGGGTCACCTCGAGCTCAAATGACCAAAAGCCTCTTCTCCCCAGTAGATACGCGACAGGAGCTCCCGCGCATCTGCGCTCGCAAAGATCGATAAATTGTTGTGCTTGGCCGCTATCGACAGTCTCGCCTCCGTGGGCAAAAAGCCAACTTCGATCCTGTTGGCCACAGACCGACAGCATCAAAATCTCGGCGTCTCTTCGATCGCAGCCGGCCTGTGCTAGCAGTTCATCAATGCTCATTCCTCGCCCAGAGTCGCCAACAAATCTGCTTGATGCTCTTGTCGCAATGGTTGAATAACAGCATCTAATTCGCCCTGCACCACCTCATCGAGCTTGTACAACGTCAGATTAATTCGATGATCAGTCACTCGGCCTTGCGGAAAATTATAAGTTCTTATCCGATCTGAACGGTCACCAGTACCCACTAGGTTTCGCCGCTCCTCGGCCTGTTCTTGGGCTAATTGCTGTTCTGAGGCCGATACAAGTTTGGCTTGGAGCAATGACATGGCCCGAGCTCGATTCTTATGCTGTGAACGCTCGTCCTGACATTCCACAACGATGCCCGTGGGCAGGTGTGTCAGCCGAACCGCGGAATCAGTCGTGTTGACGTGCTGCCCCCCGGCACCGGAGGACCGGAAGGTATCGATCCTCAAATCCTCTTTCCGAATCTCGACTTCTTCCACCTCATCCGGCTCGGCCATAACAGCCACGGTACAAGCGGAGGTATGAATCCGCCCTTGTGATTCCGTCTCAGGAACACGTTGCACTCTATGAGCGCCCGATTCAAATTTGAGATTGGCGTAAACCGAATCACCGGAGACTCGCGTGATGATCTCTTTGAAGCCGCCGTGATCGCCCGGACGCTCCGAAACGACTTCGACTTGCCAGCGCTTTGTCTCAGCGTATTTGGAATACATACGGAACAAATCACCGGAAAATATGGCAGCCTCATCACCCCCTGTACCCGCGCGGATTTCAAGGAATACATTACTACCGTCGTGTGGATCTTTCGGGAGCATGAGGATCTGCAATTCAGACTCCTGCGCTTCCATCACGGCTTTCGCCGTCGCGATTTCCTCTGCAGCGAGATCCCGCAGTTCCTGATCGCTATCGTCAAGCATTAACTCAGCCGTATCCAAGTCCTCTTTTGCAGCGAGGTAAGCCGCGTAAACCGACACCACACTGTCGAGTTGAGAGTACTCCTGAGACAACAATCGGAAGCGTTCGGGATTCGCCGCGGTATCAGCATCCGATAATAAGGCCGCCACTTCTTCGTGACGATCTTGTAAAGATTCTAACTTTTGAAATAGCGACGTTTTCACAACGGCTCACCAGAGGATGGGTTACTGCAGCGTCGAGGTTCCATCTGGCATCGTAGTAGACGATACACCAAGCAACTCTGCCGCGCGAGAGACATTACCACGATCGCCCTCTTTTGCGATTTGTTTTAAACCGGTAGTCGGTGCGTGAATCAATTTATTAGTAAGGTCGCGCGCTAGCCGCTGTATCACTTCGCCGGGCGCCTTACCGTTATCTAAGGCCTTTAACGCCCGCTCAAGTTCCGCGGCTTGGATTGACATGGCCGCCGCTCTGTAATGGCGAACCACATCGGCCGATGCTCTTTGGAGCCAATTAGCCTCAACCTCAACAACGCCGGCCTCAACGATTTGGTCTGCTTTGCTGGCTTCCGATGCCCTCGCTTTGACGTTTTCCTGCACCACCTCGCGAAGATCATCAACGGTGTACAGATAAATATCTGACAACGATGCCACCTGAGGTTCGATATCTCTGGGTACAGCAAGGTCGATCATCAGCATCGCTCGGTAACGTCGCGCGCGTACTGCCTCCTCAACTGCACCTTTACCCAGAATCGGGAGCTGACTCGCAGTCGAACTAATGACAATGTCGGCCTCTGGCAGTCGGTCAGTGACATCGGCTAGCAATATTGCTTCGGCATCAAACTGCTCAGCGAGCAACTCTGCTCGCTCCAAGGTTCGATTCGCAACAATCAATCGACCCAGATTGGCTTCATGGAGATGCTTCGCCACCAATTCAATTGTTTCACCAGCCCCCAATAAAAGCGCTGTTTGCTCCGATAAATTGGTAAAAATCTGTCCCGCCAAATCAACAGCCGCGTAGGCCACTGATACCGGGTTCTCCCCAATTGCTGTGTCCGTTCTTACTCGTTTCGCGACATGGAATGCCTCGGGAAACAACTTGCCTAAGGAATCTCCGATGACGCCCGTCTCCTGAGCGACTGCATAAGCTGACTTGATTTGCCCAAAAATTTGCGGCTCTCCAAGCACCATCGAATTAAGGCCCGCGGAGACCCGGATCAAATGCTTAAGCGCCAACAACCCATGGTTTCGATAGATACAGGTATTCAAGTCGGTCTCTGCGAGTGAGTGAAAATCGCAAATCCAACTGACAACGGCATCTCCCGCCTCCGCGACATTCTGCTCATCCGCAAGCCAACCATATATTTCAGTTCGGTTGCAGGTGCTTAAAATAACAGCTTCGGTGAACGATGAAGCGGCCAGAAGCCCTGTCAGAGCGTCGGGAACGCTCTCAGGCGCAAACGCCACGCGCTCCCTAACCTCGACGGTCGCCGAATCATGATTGACCCCAATGACAAGAAAATTGGACGGCATAATTGTCAATATACAAATACAAGCACCGAAATGGTAGCAAACTATCCGACTAAGTTTCGATCTTGGGCTATGGGGGTGTCATATGTCATCATTCGCGCCATGCACAGGCTCCTCCGTCTTCATATCACTGCAACCCTGCTGGCCGCCTATGGCTGCGCCTCTACCCCAGAGGTGGTCGATGTTGACACGTCAACATCAGCCCCTCCGGTCGCGACTAATGCTGTAGAAGAAATGGTGGCAATACCAGAAGCAGTCGACCTGGACTCCGAGAGCTTACTTTCCCTACTGGAAGCTGAATTTGCTATCAGAGCGCGCGATTACGATTTTGCGCTGCAACGCCTGCAGCCCCAAGTCGAAACAATCCCCGATCCAGAGCTAGCGCGTCGGATGCTCAGACTCGCGCAGTTCACTCGCCAAGCAGACGCGACATTGATTGCCGCCGGCAGAGTATCCGATTTGGACCCGAGCGATGCCGAAGCCTCGGCTTTAGCGGCCGCACTTGCCATCGAGTCAGGCGATATTCTTGCCGCCGCGCAATATGCAGAGCGGGCACTACTTGCGGGATCAGATCTCAATATTGCTGCCCTTCTCAATGACTTTAATGCTCAAGACGCGAAGGTGAGAGAAACGCTTGAAGCGACAATTAACAGACTCAGCGAGCAAATCGATGATCCCGACATCCGATTTGCTAAGGCGCTGATGCTCTGGCGCCTCGGCGATGGTGATGCGAGTCGAGCGGTGCTGGCAACGTTCGCCGAGACCCCGGTTCACGAGCGAGCAATCCTCCTGTGGACCGAGATAGCGATTGCCCGCGAAGATCAGGATGCTCTTATTCGGCTTCGTAGCGCCATCGATGAGACGGACAGTCAGCTGCTAAGGTATCAATACGCGCGCTTCCTAGTGAATGATGGCGACCTAATGGCTGCCTCAGCTCAGTTTGATCAACTGGTTAGCCAAGCGCCTCGCAACAGTGATTATCTGTTGGCCGCAGGCATGATAAAGCTCGAGCTCGACGAATTAGATACGGCTGTCAGTCTACTTGAAACTGCGGCTAATCTTGGCCAACGATTGGACGAAGCCCGTTTCTATCTGGCTGTGGCCTTGGAGCGCTCTGAGCAGTCGGCACGATCGCTCGACACCTATTTATCGGTATCGCCATCTAGGTACTACTCACAGGCGATGCAAAGTGCTGCCAATCTTGCCACCGCGATAAAGACGCCGACGGCCATCAAAACGCTCTTTCAGGAACAACGAAATCGACATCCTGCTCAGAGTGAGTTGCTGTTTCTATTGGAGGCCAGCGCACTCCAGACGGACGCACCTGACCAAGCAATTCTCACTCTTAACAAGGGGCTTGAAGCACTGCCAAATTCCGAGCGAATGCTTTACTCGCGAGCTACCGTCTATGAAATAGTGGGCGACTTTGAGTCAGCGGAGAGGGATTTCCGCTATGTACTCGAGTTAAAACCAAATGATCCTACAGCGCTTAACGCGCTGGGCTACTTGATGACCAATAACACGGATCGCTACGCAGAAGCAGCTGCCTTAATCGAAGCCGCATTTAAACAAGAGCCTCAAAATCCAGCCATTATCGACAGCCTTGGTTGGGCTTATTTTAAGCTTGGACGATTTAACGAAGCTGAAATACTTCTGAGACAAGCCTATCAGAGCTTCCCCGATCCCGAGGTGGCGGCACACCTGTTGGAATTACTCTGGTCGCAAGGTCGACGATTAGAAGCGTCCGACCTTATCGATGCCGAGTGGGAGAAATCGCCCAACAATCCGCATTTAGTTGACACGGCGGCCCGTCTTGATATCCCTCTCCCTTAACAGGATCATCACCAGGGCTAGCATCGCTTTTCGAGCTGGCGTTTTCATAATCACTTGCCTACTGATCGGTTGTACAACGGTAGATTTTGAGCAAAAAAACGATACCTATCAGGGAGCAACAGACCACAGCACCATCGAAGCTCCCTGGACGGCAACCGGGCGCTTGTTTATAAAAACCCCGACCGACTCTACGACACTTAGATTCACCTGGGAGCATATCAACACCGACGAGGACCGAGTCCTATTGAGTGGACCACTGAACCTCGGAGCGACCGCTGTTATTCGTCTCAAGGATCAATTGCTGGACGAATCAACGGGTCAATCACTGACAATAGCGCCGAACTCAAATGCCTCGAGCTTTACAGCGCTTGCGAGTCAAACCCCTGCGAGCCTCTGGTATCAAATGCTCAGCGGGCAAGTCGCTAACTCCCCCGGCATCGTCTTACAGGTGGCCCAATGGCAGACCATCGGCGAGTCCACTGTACCCAGAAGAATCGACGCAACCATCGGTAATACCACCTTAAAAATTGCGATATCCCGATGGCAACTTATGCACTCTAGGGATGGCGACAATGAGTAGCATTGAGGTTTTGAGTCCCGCAAAACTCAATCTTTTTCTGCACGTGACCGGGCAGCGTGATGATGGATATCACACGCTTCAGACCGTTTTTCAGTTACTCGACTGGGGCGATCGATTGAGTTTTGAAGTCCAAGCATCGCCGGGAATTTTGCTGACAACAGCGTTAGAAGACGTTCCAAACGACGACAATCTCATAATAAAAGCGGCGAGGGCACTTGATCCAGAGCAGCAATTTGGAGCGACCATCGATCTGTTCAAGCAGATACCAATGGGCGGCGGGTTAGGGGGTGGTAGCAGCAACGCAGCAATGACCTTATTGGCCTTAAACAAACTATGGAAGCTCGATCACGATATCGACACACTCGCCAAGCTTGGTGAGACGCTTGGAGCCGACGTACCGGTCTTCGTTCGTGGATACTCCTGCTGGGCAGAGGGTATCGGCGAGGAAATAACCCCGATAGCGCTTCCGTCGCGATGGTTTGTCATCCTGAAACCCAACTGTCACGTCGCCACAGCTGAAATCTTTCGTGCCCCAGAATTGACACGCAATACCGCGCCAATTACAGTGTCGGCCTTTTTCGCGGGGCACGTGAAGAACGATCTTCAAGCGGCGGTCGAATCGCGGTATCCGGAGGTCCGACACGCGCTTAAATGGCTTCGTAAACACGGAAGTGCGATGATGACGGGTAGCGGCGCTTGTGTCTTTGCGAGCTATGAGTCGCAAAGCGAAGCAGAGCGAATTGCCAGGTTGGCGCCGGAGACGGTAAGCGCCTTTGTGGCAAAAGGAATTAACAAGCACCCCGGCATGGTGCATCACTAATTATTGGGGCGTCGCCAAGCGGCAAGGCAGCGGGTTTTGATCCCGCCATTCGGAGGTTCGAATCCTCCCGCCCCAGCCACCTTTATATAAGGCAGGGCCCATTCATGTCCTCCAAAATGATGGTTTTCACGGGCAACTCAAACCCGGAGCTAGCGCGCAAAGTAGCAGATCGCCTTTATTTGGGTCTGGGTAGCGCCAATGTCGGTAAGTTTTCTGATGGCGAAATTACTGTCGAGCTCAATGAAAACGTCCGTGGTAAGGACGTCTTTGTACTCCAGAGTACCTGCGAACCAACCAACGATAATCTCATGGAGTTGCTCCTGATTATTGATTCTCTCCGCCGCGCCTCAGCAGCGCGCATCACCGCAGTGGTGCCATATTTTGGGTACTCGCGTCAGGACAGGCGTGTCCGCTCAGCCCGGGTTCCTATTTCTGCCAAGGTAGTGGCTGACATGATGGTTAGTGTTGGGGTTGACCGTGTCCTCACTGTCGATCTGCATGCGGAGCAGATCCAAGGTTTTTTTACCTGTCCTGTGGACAACGTCTACGCATCGCCAGTCCTCAATGCCGGGATAGAGCAAGCGAAGTACGACGACGTCATTGTGGTATCTCCCGATATTGGGGGCGTTGTCCGAGCACGCGCCATTGCAAAGCAATTAGACGATGCCGAGCTAGCAATCGTTGATAAACGTAGACCGCGCGCCAATGAATCCGAAGTCATGAATCTGATCGGCGATGTTGAAGGGCGAACAGCCTTGCTAGTCGATGACATGGTGGATACGGCGGGCACTCTCTGCGCCGCCGCGAATGCGCTGAAAGAGCGCGGTGCCAAGAAAGTTGTTGCATACAGCACGCACGCAGTCTTGTCAGGTAAGGCGCTCGAGAATATCAGACAATCCGAACTCGACGAGCTGGTGGTGACCGATACCATCCCACTGTCTCAAGAAGCTCAAAGCATTTCTAAGATCAGGCAACTAACCATTGCTGATTTGCTGGCGGAATCCATCAGGCGCGTCAGTAACGAAGAATCCATTAGCGCCCTGTTTGATAGTTAATTCAGGGCATAACCCACCCACCTGTAGGCCGGTCGCAAGTCTATGGGTGTTTTTCAAAGGAGACAGACTATGTCTGACACTTTTGTAGTAGAAGCCGAGCTTCGTAGTGATGAAGGGAAAGGTGCGAGCCGCCGCCTCCGTCGACTCGAAGCAAAAATACCCGCCATTATTTATGGCGGAGACCAACCACCTGTCAGCCTTTCACTGATCCGTAAAGATCTAGAGAAGCAGTTGGAATCTGAAGCGTTTTACTCAGCGATTATCACGGTCAATTACGACGGCAAGGAAGACCAAGCCATTCTCAAGGATCTGCAACGTCACCCTGCCAAAGACTACCCGATGCATGCTGATTTCTTCCGAGTGCAGGCGAATAAGCCAATCAAGGTATCAATTCCTATTCACTTCACCAATGAAGAGACCTGCGTGGGTGTCAAGTTGGGTGGCGGTCGAATCCAGCACCTTCTAAACGAAGTTGAGGTATTAAGCCTGCCAAAGGATCTGCCGGATTACATCGAAGTGGATATGGGTGCGATCGAGGTCGGGCAGATTGTCCACATCTCAGATCTGCCATTCCCCGAAGGCGTGAGTTCGACCGCGCTAGCATTGGGTAGCGACCGCGATGACGGCGTGGCTCAAGTATTAGCACCGCGGGGCGGAGCGCAGGGATCGGATGCAGACTCGACTGACGAATCCGAGAGCGACGCTGGCGATTCGGACTCTGAGTCTTCAGACGACGAATAAGCAGTCATGCCCAGCATTCGGCTAATTGTCGGTCTGGGCAATCCTGGTCCTGAATACGTCGGCACCCGTCACAACGCGGGTGCCGACTTTGTTGATACGCTTGCCACACGACACAACATCACCCTAGCGCCCGAGAAGAAGGTCGCTGGGCGGCTTGGGCGTGGACAAGTATTTGGGCAAGACGTGCGTTTGCTGGTACCAGACACCTACATGAATAACAGTGGACGCTCTGTGGCACTTGCTAGCCGTTACTTCGATATTGAGGCAGCATCGTTGCTGATCGCGCACGACGAACTCGACATCCCTCCGGGTAGCTCGCGATTTAAAGATGGTGGTGGGCACGGTGGCCACAATGGCTTGCGAGATATCATCCCCGCACTGGGAACTGCCGACTTCTGGCGCCTGCGGATCGGTATCGGGCACCCGGGATCTGCAAAACAAGTATCTCGATGGGTACTGAGTAAAGCCGGTAAAAACGAACAGGCACTGATTGATTATTCGATTGACGAGGCAATATTAGCCTCAGAACTGCTACTCGCCGGGGACGGCATCAAGGCAATGACTCAATTACACAGCAGCGACAGGACGCAAGCGCCTGCGGACGGACTTTAAACTATGGGTATCAAATGCGGCATTGTCGGTTTACCCAACGTTGGTAAATCGACACTTTTTAATGCACTAACTAAAGCGGGCATCGACGCGGAAAACTTCCCGTTCTGCACGATTGAGCCTAACGCTGGCGTGGTCTCGGTCCCTGACCCGAGACAAGAAGACATCGCGGCCTTGGCTAATCCTGAGAAGCTCATCCCTGCAACGATGGAGTTCGTCGACATTGCAGGTCTTGTTGCCGGTGCCTCCAAAGGCGAGGGCTTGGGCAACCAATTCCTGGCCAATATCAGAGAGACAGACGCCATCGCTCACGTTGTGCGCTGTTTTGATGATCCGAATGTCATTCACGTCGCCAACCAGATCGACCCGCTTGCCGATATCGATACCATCAATACCGAACTGGCCCTGGCCGATCTGGAAAGCTGCGAGAAGCAATTGCAAAAAGTAGTTCGTACAGCCAAGAGCGGCGACAAGCTGGCTGTTGCGACCAAAGCATTGCTTGAGGATAAATTGCTACCCCATCTCAACGAGGCGAAACCCGCGCGGTCTCTTGACTTCGATGACAATGAACTCGCCATCGTAAAAACCCTTCATTTGCTCACGATCAAGCCGACCATGTACATCGCGAATGTTGCGGAAGATGGCTTTGAAAATAATCCTCACCTCGATGCCGTCGCTGCATCTGCAAGTGCTGAGGGCGCTGGGGTAGTGCCTATCTGTAACAAGCTCGAGTCTGAAATCGCCGAACTCGAGGATGATGAGAAATTAGAGTTCTTAGCTGATCTAGGACTCGAGGAGTCGGGACTGGACCGAACCATCCGCGCCGGCTACGCGCTGCTCAACTTACAGACATACTTCACAGCAGGCCCAAAGGAAGTCCGCGCCTGGACTATCAAAGTGGGGGCAACAGCACCCGAAGCCGCTGGCGTGATTCACACTGACTTCCAGAAAGGCTTCATCCGCGCTGAGGTGATTAGTTACGACCACTACATTGAATATCGCGGCGAGTCAGGTGCCAAAGATGCCGGCAAATGGCGTCTCGAGGGAAAAGACTACGTCGTGGCTGATGGTGATGTCATCCACTTCCGATTCAACGTTTAACTTAGAAGACTAGAGTGCTAGCGCCAATCGAACCGTCTCGATTTCAGCGCGAGCTTCTCTTAATAGCGAAATACTCTTCTCAGGCCCCTCGGTTGCCAGCCCCAATTTTTTAATAGCGGGGATCTGCGTTATGTCCTGAAGCGACAGCGCCATCGAGGTTCCCGCCTGTGCATGGAGTTGGGAGACCTGAACGAGGTCCAATAGCAGTATTTCATTTGGCGTCTGCTTATCGAATTCATCTGCAAAGCGAGCCGCGACCACAAACTCCTCGCCGAGCCCCCAATGTCGCAACAGCATGGCTCCCAGTGGGCCCTTGAGATGTTTCACTGCCACATCAAGATCAGCATCAGATATAGAAGAAAGATTGGACTGGTTGGCGTACTGAATAATCGCGAGCTCACCAATATCGTGAACAAGACCTGCCAGCAGCGCCTGCTCCGGATCAACCGTGCCGGCGTGGCGCGCTAGAACCGAGGCTCCGGCCGCAACCCGAGTACTGTGCTCCCATAAATTTCGCATTCTTCGTCGAAGTCTCGGCTGTTTTGTGACGAATAACTGCTTGATAGTTAAGGCGGTAACGACATCCTGGACAGCCATCATGCCCATCCTCGCTATCGCTTCATTCAGGGTTTTGGTCGACTCATAACCCGCATAAACAGGCGAATTAGCGATCTGTATAACCTTGGCGGCGATGGTGACATCGACCTGAATTATCCGAGTCAAATCAATTGCAGACGAATTTGGATCCATAGCCTTTCGACGAACGGCCAACCCCAACTCTGGCATGGTGGGCAGGTTCAGCCGCTCCTCCTTAACATCACGCATAATCTCGCGAGCCAGTGAACCTTGGAGCTCACTCACTAAATCCAGGCTGAGATCATCCACAGCCAGCTCATCAGGCGTCTCTACCCAGTCATCTAACCCCACCTCATGAGAGACACCAATGAGAGCAGTTGGCATGGCAGGTACGAACGCGGGTGTCAGGCACTCTATACGAACCGATTCTGCCAATAATTCGTCTAGGGAGGGCAGACCTTCTGATGCACCTTGAATATCCAAAATAAATTCATGCTTGGCCGAGCGAACTCTGACTTTGCCCTTAAAGAGATAACGCCTCGCGTCTCCCGCAGTCGACATAGTAATAACCTCACCAACTGCCAGTTTCCTGAGTTTTGCTAAGCGCACTAACTTCGCCAATTGGACGTCTGACAGGTGCGAGAAATCCTTATGCTTCCTAACGTCAGAAACGGAAGGCTTAAGCTTAGAAGCGGCAAATAGTCGTCTTACACTCGCGAACATTCTCAGCGCACACACCGATACAGGGCATGGGTAAAGACTAGTGGGAAAAAGCCCTTAAAGACAGCAACTGACCGTTGACCTAAATCACGATTCCCGACAAACTACGCGCCCTTGTGGCTACGTAGCTCAGCTGGTTAGAGCACAGCATTCATAATGCTGGGGTCGGTGGTTCAAGTCCACCCGTAGCTACCACCCACCTTTTTCGCAATGCACATCGTACCAAACGCGAGCCGCTAGCTAGTAAAACACCTGTCCGTAGTTGGTAACAAAGCCGTCTGATCGTGTTTTGCTCATTGTTTCGACGCTTATCGGCTTCGCTGCGCTTATGTTGGCGTAGCAGAGTTGATACAATAACACCACATCGAAGGAGAAGAGATGCGGCTTTGCCTAGGCCTGCCTTTACTGACTCCACACCAACCCACTGTAGAAGACTAATTCTCTGGGGAGATTTAACGTGTTGTTTTCACTGCTTATTTTTGTCGCGCTTCTCGCAGGACTTGCGTCCTTATCGAGAAAAGACATGTCCCTATCGAGCAGGGTCTTCATTGGCTTAGGATTGGGTATCGTTTTTGGATCCGGACTTCAGTGGCTGTTAGCAGCGGAAACGCTGACAACGGTTGTCGACTGGGTCAATTTAATTGGCTCGGCGTACGTCAGCCTTCTCAAAATGATCATTATGCCGCTCATCATTGTGGTCATGACTGCAGCTGTGTTGCGTTTAGAGCAACTGGCAGCACTTGGCCGACTGGGCGGGAGCATCATAGGCATATTGCTGATCACGACCACAATAGCCGCCGCGATCGGTGCAGGATTGGCGGCAGGCTTTAACCTGTCTGCCGAGGGGTTGGTCGAGGGTGAGCGTGAACTTGCGCGCGCCATGGCGGTCGCTGAAAAGCAAAATCAAATCGCTGACTTAAGTGTTCCGTCACTGTTACTGAGTTTTCTGCCGACCAACATATTTGCCGATCTCTCGGGCTCGCGTTCGACATCAGTGATAGCAGTCGTCATTTTCTCAATTTTCCTTGGAGTCGCCGGGCTTCGTCTGAATGCATTATCACCCGAGCATGGCGCAGCGCTCAAAGGAGGTGTTGAGCTTGCCGAGGAGTGGATTATGCACCTCGTGAAGCTGGTAATATCGCTGACACCTTACGGTGTACTCGCGTTGATGACAAAGATGGCGGCCACATCGGACAGTGCTGACATACTCAATTTATTTGAGTTTATTGTGGTCTCATACGCGGCTATTTTTATTATGATCGGTGTCCATGCCCTGCTGATATCGCTTAGTGGTATGTCTCCCATCAACTATTTCAAACGAATCCTCCCCGTGCTCATCTTCTCCTTCACCTCCCGTTCATCAGCGGCGGCGATACCGATGAGTATCGATACTCAGGTTAAGGAGCTCGGTAATCATCCTAGTATCGCGAGCTTTGCTGCAAGCTTCGGAGCCACCATAGGTCAAAACGGGTGTGCTGGCATTTATCCAGCAATGCTCGCAGTAATGATCGCACCCACTGTGGGTATAGACCCCCTAGCACCTTCGTTTTTCTTGATGCTGCTTTTGGTGGTGACATTGAGCTCATTTGGTATCGCGGGTGTTGGCGGCGGTGCGACTTTTGCTGCCCTCGTCGTGTTACCAACCATGGGGTTACCAGTTACCTTGGTTGCGCTACTGATTTCGATCGAGCCATTGATTGATATGGCACGAACAGCACTCAACGTAAGTGGGTCCATAACTGCGGGCACGATGACCCAGCGTTGGATTGGAGTAGAGGAAGAGGCGCCAACACCCTAGCCCTTGACAGTAGCAGACACCGTCCGATGTTCTGTGATCCTAGCCGAGCGGCATCTGATGAAAACGAGCGGTACCGCCCCCAGCTAATTCCCTCGTTTGACTCTTTTCTGATCGTCGCGCTCGTCTCTCGGAGAATAGTCTGCCTTTTTCTTAGCGGACCAAAATCGAAAACTGCGAAATCTCGTACCAACGAGCACCCACAACACGAGAGTGAGCAGTAGCAGTTGCAGCAACTCCTCAGTCGTTAACTCCGCAAAACCTCGCATGCCTCACCTTGCCTCTACTCATTCGTGAGTTGTTGAATTAAGTCGACCTAACCGCGACTAATCGAATGCCCAATCCACGTTAAGCGCAGCCTCATCCTTCCCTGATTCAGCCACGTACCTGATAATAGATGGAAACGGAGGCGCATTCAGCATGACTAAACCAGAGATCACTACTCATCATCGTGTCTGCCACCTGTGTGAGGCCATGTGCGGCTTAGTGATCAAGACCGAGGGCGATACCGTCGTCGATATCCGCGGCGACAAAAATGACCCCTTGAGTCGAGGACACGTCTGTCCCAAATCGGTAGCGCTCAAGGACATCCATGAGGACCCGGATCGATTACGCAAACCCCTCAAGCGAATACGATCGAAAGCGGGTCACTATGAACACGTCGAAATCGAGTGGTCTGAAGCGCTCGATCTAGCGGCCGATGCCCTCGCCAAAACAATACAGACACACGGTGTCGATGCGGTTGGCGCCTACTTCGGTAACCCATCGGTCCATAACTACGGGATGCTGACCCATCAGAAGAACCTCTTTCGTCACATCAGAACCCGAAATCGATTCTCCGCCACCTCGGTCGATCAGCTTCCCCATCACCTTATCTCCATGTGGTGTTTCGGGCATATGCTGTTGCACCCAATTCCAGACGTTGACCGAACGCACTACTTCTTGATGCTGGGCGCAAATCCCATAGCGTCCAATGGCTCGATTTGGACAGTACCCGATGTGCGCCGGCGCCTGAAAGCACTGACTGCGCGAGGCGGCAAACTGGTAGTGGTTGATCCTAGGCGAACCGAAACTGCCGAACTGGCAAGCGAGCATCTGTTTATCAAACCCGGATCCGACGCCGCATTTTTGCTTGCGCTCATCCACGTATTGTTCCGCGATAATCGAGTCGCTCCAGGAAAACTCGCCGAATTCACGGATGGGCTGGAGGATGTGCACAATGCGGTACAGCCGCTATCGCCCCAGTGGGCAAGCAAGGCTACAGGGATAGAGGCTTCCGATATTGAACGCATCGCACACGAGCTTGCCGATGCTGAAACCGCGATCTGTTACGGCCGCATGGGCGTCAGTACTCAGGCTTACGGTGCGCTTTGCCAATGGGCCATCCAAGTCATCAATGTCATTACCGGCAATTTCGATAAATCGGGCGGTAGTCTATTCACCAAACCGGCGATGGATCAGATCGTTAATAGTAGCCCCGGAGGCTTCGATCGTTTTCGGAGTCGTGGCCGGGGACTGCCTGAGTTTAACTATGAATTGCCGGCTGCAACGATGGTGGAGGAGATAACCACCCCAGGCGAGGGGCAAATCCGCCTCATGTTCACCGGTGCCGGCAACCCGGTATTATCGACTCCCAATGGCCGTGCTCTCGATGGAGCCTTAGAGACAATCGATTTCATGATTTCGGTCGATCCCGCGCTCAACGAAACCACGCGCCATGCCGACGTGATTCTGCCACCAACCTCACCACTAGAACATGATCACTACGACATCGGCTTTCACAATCTGGCAATCAGAAATACCGCGCGGTATAACCCGGCGATTTTCGATAACCCGGAGGACTCGCTTCACGACTGGGAAATTTTTGCTGAACTCGGTGATCGCTTAGCGCAGCGATTGGACCTCGATCCGGTGCCTCACCACGCACCGCATAAGCTTGTTGACGCCGCTCTCAAAGCTGGCCCCTACGGCAGTGACAGCGAGTGGCAACTCTCCATCGACAAACTAAAAGCCAACCCCTCGGGGGTCGACCTAGGGGCCTTGGAGCCCTCGTGTCCTAACCGTTTAAAAACGCCAGGCAAGCGAATCCGTCTCTCGATTCCAGAGGTACTCAATGACATCACTCGCTTTGTTGAGGCTACCGACACTGAGGATGCACCCTATCGACTCATCGGGCGACGCCATGTCAGGGACAATAATTCCTGGATGCACAACTCCCATCGGCTGATGAAAGGCAAAGCCCGCTGCCAATTACTGATTCACCCTGACGACGCGGAACGCGAAGGCTGGAACAACGGCACCACGGTGACCATTCAAAGCCGAGTCGGGACTGTCGAGAGTGAAATTAAGCTCTCAGACGAAATGATGCCGGGAGTCGTGAGCCTGCCTCATGGCTATGGACACGGACTAGCGGGCACCCGCTCGGGGGTGGCCAATCAGTACGCGGGCGTCAGCTGTAATGATATTACCGATGAGCAGTTCGTCGATCAGCTCTCTGGCAACGCCGCCGTGAACGGCGTACCCGTCACACTTCGAGCGCGAATATAGGGCGGTAGATGCTCATGGTTTGGCTGAGGTCACTGTAAGGAGCCGTCTGCCAAGCCAATGAGACTGACTCCCTCCGCAGCTTTATTGATCGGGATCTCGCTGTTAACAAGTGAATCCGACTTTTACCTGTGCGTCTCAGGGTCAGCGTAAGGCCAGGAATGCGGCTTAAAATTCCAAACCTAAAGCCACCTGAATAGCACCGTAAAGACGAGGCGCCGTTGGCGCTGTTTAAATGTCTACCTATCATCCTTTGGACCTGAACAAGTTGACTGGCCGGGCGATTGGCGCTTAGCTTAATGCTAATCAGCGTGTGCGGAGATTTTCTCATGGCTCTACTCAAGATCGCTCTGTTGGAGGACCTATTAGCTCAACGTGTGGTGACCACACGCGGTCGATTCAAGCACCTACTCACGGGCTGGGGTGCAGTATTACTGGCCTTTAGCTGGATCCCTCACGCCGTCAATGCACAGGTTCCTCAACAGTCAGCAAAAGCCGAAGTAGAGGCGCTATGCTCTACCTGCCATGGCCTTTTCTACCTCGATCGAGCGCAAGGCTATGACACACCAGAGGAATGGCAGCATCTCATTGAGAGCATGATCGATCTTGCGCCCGATCAAAAATCGCGAATCAGCGAATATCTAGCTAAGCATTACCCCCACAAGCCAGGAAAAGCACCACGTATAGTCGGTGGTTCCACACAAATTCAGATAGAGGAATGGGTCGTACCTTCGTTGGGACAGCGCTCGCGTGACCCTATAGAAGCGCCCGATGGCAGTATTTGGTGGACTGGTATGTGGGCGTCTCTCGTGGGCCGACTCGACCCGAAGACGGGCGAGATGCGTGAGTATCCGCTACCACCAAGCGCGCGTCCCCACTCCATTATTCCTGATGCCGAGGGTTTTATCTGGTACACGGGCAACAGTAACAGCACCATCGGAAAACTCGATCCAGGCTCCGGTGATATCACCGAATACCAAACAGAGGCCCGCGATCCGCATACGGGGACATTCCATCCCAACGGCAATCTGTACTTCACGGCGCAGCACTCGAATGTCCTAGGCCGGTTAGATCCGCGAACGGGCGATATCACCGAGATTCCAACACGCAAAAAACCTTACGGGATAAAGGTTGGTCTAGATAATGACCTGTTCATCGCCTACAACGGTACTAACACCATTGGCAGATTGGATCCAAACTCTATGGAGGTCATCTACTATCCCGTACCCGACGAGCGCACGCGGATTCGACGACTCGATATCGACAGTCAGGGAAATGTCTGGTTCGTAAACTCTTCCATGGGAAAGATCGGCCACCTAGACGTGGACTCAGGCACCGTGACCCAGTGGGATTCGCCCAGTGGCCCCACCTCACACCCCTATTCAATGACGGTGATCGACGATATCGTCTGGTATAACGAGAGCGGCATGCGACCTGACGTTTTGGTGCGCTTTGACCCCAGCGCTGAACGTTTCCAAAGTTGGCCTGTTCCGTCGGGTATCGGGATTATTCGACACACCTGGGAAACCCGCGACGGCGACCTCCTGATTCATCAGAGTAGCTCGAACCGCATAGGGCGCGTCAAAATCTTCGATTGAGCCCACTATTGGCGTGAATTATCAGCAGGATTCGGGCTAAGCCCGCGCGAAACCTTGACCGGTCGCTGACTCGTGCCGGATACTTCCGGCGCTATAAAAAAACCTAATAAGGCCGTATCCGTGCCGACTGTAATCTGGGGAGACAATTCAATGCTTGAACAACTCTACGCCGCGCCGCCCATCTTGGGCCTTGCGGGCTTAGCTATTGCGTTTTTTATTTACACAGTGATGTCGCGCCGCGAAGTCCCGGAGGGCAACGTCAAAAAGATTGGTGATCAAATTCACCTTGGAGCCATGGTGTTCATGAAGCGTGAGTACACCTACCTGGCTGCGTTTGCTGCAGTGTTGCTGGTATTGATCCTAATATCTGACCTAGACAACGATACTGCGCTCTCATTTGTCGTCGGAGCCTCATCATCAGCACTGGCGGGTTGGCTGGGTATGTACGCAGCGACCAAGGCCAACGTGCGCACTGCCATCGCGGCTAACACAGAAGGTGCGCCAGCCGCCCTGAGTGTTGCTTTCTATGGCGGCTCAATCATGGGGCTTTGTGTGGCATCGCTGGGTCTTATTGGTCTCGGTAGCCTCTACTTTTACTTCGGTGGCGATCCAAAAGCGGCGCACGCGATCCATGGTTTCGGTATGGGTGGTTCAGTTGTTGCCTTGTTCTCGCGTGTTGGCGGTGGTATTTACACCAAAAGTGCTGATGTGGGCGCAGACCTGGTGGGTAAGGTCGAGGCTGGTATTCCAGAAGATGATCCCCGCAACCCAGGCGTTATCGCCGATAACGTGGGTGACAATGTCGGCGATATCGCCGGTATGGGCTCCGATATTTTTGAAAGCTACTGTGGCTCGATGATTGCCTGCATGGCGATTGCATCCACCATGGCAATCGCGCAAGAAGAGATGGCAGGTATGATGTTTTTGCCGCTAGCACTCGCCAGTGTCGGTCTGCTTTCGTCTGTAGTTGGTATTCTCATCGTTCGGTCACGGTCAGCGTCAGCACCCGCTACTGCACTTCGCTACGGTACATTTGCGGCCCCCATCATTTTCGTGGCAATGGCTTACTTCCTGATCCAACACCTCGGCCTCAGCAATAACATATGGTTCGCTGTTCTGTCAGGCGCAGTCGGTGGCGTTGCCATCGGCCTAATCACCGAGTACTACACCGGTGGTGCACCTGTCAGAAAAATTGCGGGTTCGGGTGAAACTGGCCCGGCAACTGTAATGATCACCGGTCTCGCCGTTGGTATGCAGTCTGTTGTGCTTCCTGTACTGTTCCTCGCTGCGATCATTTTTGTATCAACGCAACTCGCTGGTCTTTACGGCGTCGGTATCGCTGCTGTTGGCATGCTGGCTACTGTGGGCATTACCATGGCCATCGATGCCTATGGTCCTGTTGCTGACAACGCTGGCGGTATCGCTGAAATGGCTGGCATGGGCGAAGAAACCCGCGAAATTACAGATGGTCTCGACGAGGTCGGAAACACAACGGCTGCTATCGGCAAAGGCTTTGCGATCGGTGCTGCAGCGCTTGCTGCCTTGGCAATTATCGCAGCCTTCGTTGAGACTGTTTCGGCCAACAACGCTGGCTTCTCACTCGAACTATCGAATCCGACCGTATTAGTCGGTATGTTTATCGGCGGCACCATCCCATTCCTCATCTCAGCCATCACCATGACGGCTGTGGGCGAGGCCGCATTCGATATGATCAACGAGATCCGACGACAGTTTAAGGAGATACCAGGTCTGCTCGAGGGCAAGGCCGAGCCTGACACTGCGCGCTGTGTTGATATCGCTACAACAGCAGCACTCAAGCGCATGGTCCTACCTGGCGTTATCGCAGTGGCCTCGCCCGTCGTTGTAGGTTTTGTCCTCGGTGCGGCAGCTTTGGGTGGCATGCTTGGTGGTGCCCTTCTCGGCTGTGTACTCATGGCTCTGATGATGGCTAATGCAGGCGGTGCTTGGGATAACGCTAAGAAGTATGTCGAAAAAGGCAACCTCGGTGGTAAGGGCTCTGATACCCACTCAGCAGTTGTAGTTGGCGATACTGTTGGCGATCCCTTCAAGGACACCTCGGGTCCATCAATGAACATCCTGATTAATGTAATGGCGATTGTCAGTCTTGTGATAGCGCCACTTCTTTAATCAAAACTGATGATAGAAAGGGGAGCTCAGCTCCCCTTTTTTGTGGCCAATAAAGAGAAATAAGATCAGTGAGTAAAGAGCAGATCTATTCGGTTGTCGCGGCGATTCCCGAAGGTCGCGTAGCGTCGTTCGGAGCCATTGCTAGCGCTGCGGGCTTACCCGGCCGCGCACGCTGGGTAGGTCAGGTGCTGAGTCAACTTCCACCAGATTCATCCATACCTTGGCATCGGGTGGTAGGGCACGATGGCAGGGTCACGTGTCCCCAGACTCAACTCGCCATCAGTCGCTTAACTAGCGAGGGCATCGAGCTGGTAAACACTAAAATCAATATGAAGCGCTACGGATGGCCGTAGCAGTCGTTCGGATTCAGGCTCAGATCAGGCATAACTCAGGGCTTTGACAGCAGATTGCAACTGCGTCAGATCAGCCTCAAACAAGTCATTGGCTGTCGTAAGCATTGATTGATCTATCTTGTTACCCGATCTAAAACCGTGCTCTAGCTCACGAATATAGTGCCCACTCGCCATCATGCCGAGCGACTGACAACTGCTAGCCAGTGTATGAGCTGCTCGCTCAGCCGATTCAATATCGTTCGTATCAACGCCAGAGCTCAGCTCTTTCAGGTTATCGCGCCCCTCGCGTACCAATCCTTCCGCAATCATCGACACCGACTCAATTCCCAAGGCGTCGACCATGCTTGAAAATGCATCATGATCAAAACCCTCGGCGACGACATTAGTTTTTGTATCGCCGGCGTCAGCGTCCACAGCCATCTGCTGCTCGTCGTTTGCTAGCAAAGCGGCGAGTACAGGCCCTATGTCATCGCGGCGGAAAGGTTTTTTGATAAAGCCGGCCATACCTACATCTTTGGCTCGTTGTATTTCTTCATCCTGAGAGTAGGCACTCAGCGCGATCAAAGTAGTGCGCTGACACTGAGGTAATTGCCTCAACGCGGAAGCGACTTGATAACCAGATATGTCAGGTAGATTGATATCGAGAAGAGCTAAATCAAATTCCTGCTCAAACGATCGACAGGTACGGATAGCTTCCTCACCCGTCTTGACCTCGGTCACGGTGAACCCCATGGTCCTAAGTAGCTGTGCATTGAGGGCCAAATTAGTCGCCGAATCATCGAGTAGCAAACAATGCTGATCAAACCTGAGCGGTGCTTGCTCAGTGTGGGGCTCTTCCACCTTCAGTATTTTGGTGGCGTCGGGCCGCGCTCTGATCGAAAAAGAAAATAGAGCCCCTCCAAATTCAGAGGTAGCGACAGTCATCTCCGATTCAAGGGCTCTGACATGTTTGAGTGTTGTACTTAGCCCCAATCCAGTGCCCTTCTTATCACGGGTCGCCACCGTCAACCCCGTTTCGAATGGCTCGAAAATTCGATCTCTAGTGTCTTTAGGCACACCGGGGCCAGAGTCCGCGACCGAAAAAGTTAAGACATCGATATTTGGGTCATCCGATGGACCAACAGACAATGACAGGGACACCGTTCCCACATCGGTAAACTTCACCGCATTGCTCAAAAGATTGATCAAAACCTCGCGAATCAACTGCTGATTGCACCAGTAATTCACTGACAAGTCGGGATCAAGCTTCGATACCAATTCAATACCTTTGGCTCTCGCCGTTGGTATGAACATGTGTTGACTTCTGCTAATCAGGTGTTGCAGGTCAACACTGGTGGCCAATCCGCTAATATCGTTGGAGCCACTGGCTGCGGAATCTAAGGCGAAGCTGGTCACTTCCACTGCGCGCTCCACGCTTGATTCTGCTAGCGCAATTAATTCCGACGCTTGATCGCCTAGTCGCAGATCCGCAAGCAATGTGAGTGCGCTCGCAATCCCGGTCAGGGGCGTGCGAACTTCGTGACTGATTCGGTTGAAAAAGTCTTGTCTGCTATCGCCCAGTAGTTCAACTCGCTCTTTCGCCTGGGTTAGCTCCTCATTTAACTCTTGCAGATCGTCAACCATTCGCTGCTGGGTTGACATAAAGAGCACCTGATCCATTTGAGAGTCATGCGCGGGAAATGCCGCGGCACTCAAAGAGGCTTCGCCATAGCGTTCCCTAGTCCAACCTAGCCAGGGCACGCCGGCGAAAATACAGCCATCGGACTGCGTATCCGATGCGATAATCTGTCCCCTAATCGCTAGCTGTAGCTCATCCGAGTAACCCAAAAACAGCCGCGAGTCGACCGCCAAAGCACCCTTCACGCCACCTTTGAAGTGAACGGGGCGCTTGAAGGTAAATACCTCGAAAAAGTTGTTAGTGGTATCTGTTACACGCGAAAAGCGCTCTTCAACCAAGGAACTGGATCTGACAACGTCTCCCGCCGCATCGATCTCGATAACGATGGTGAAGAGACTGCAGAGAGTTTCCCACTGGCTTGCCACCAGAACTATGCTCCCGTCATCAGCAACTTAAATTTTGTATGCGTGCCGGGTTCCGGTGATAAATCCTCGATAGACTCAATCTCCATGGGCTCGTTGAATCGATCGCTCAACGCCTCCAATAGACCCGCCACAAAAGCAACCAAGCCTTCGCGGTGACTAATGTATTCGACCTCCATGCGGTTGTTTACGAGCTCACTGACATTGAACTCAGGGGGTTGATAGTCTAGAAATGTCGTTGTAATTCGGTCATGCAGTGCGTTCAGATTCCCCAGGAACTCAAGCATGGTGCTTCCGGTTGAGCGTGCGAGAGCATCGTAATCCCTAGCCAGGGTATGTTTCACCCAATGATGACCAAAGGCATTCAATGCAGCGTCGACCTCAATGCCCAAAACGTCCGAGGAGGCCACCGCTAGGCGAAAGGTGATCTCATCATCGTAGCTGCGCATTGCCAAAAAGCTGTCACTGGGAACACCCGCCTTTGCCATAACCGAGTTCCATGTGTCCTCGCCAAAGCCCTCAACCACCATCTCTTTCAAAGATTTATTGATGACACCGTAAATGGTCCTCTCCTCTTCGTTTTAGCGACGCGAATTGGCTGACTTCCAGCTCTGCATTTTTCGGTAAATTGTGGAAGGAGCGACCTCGAGAAGCGCTGCTGCTTTATGGATATTGCCATCGCACTGCTTGATGGCGCGCTCAATCGCATGCTTCTCAGTGATCCAGAGCGGCTCTACCTTCCCTTCGCCGGGGGGGCTCATCTCCACCTCGACTGGCGATGCGGGCTCTGATACCACCTGATCTTGATCAAACTGCTTGATGGCATCGTCGATCGCATCGACCGATACCTGCCTACCCACCAGCATCGTGGCCAACCAGCGCATCATATTCTCAAGCTGACGGACGTTACCCGGCCAAGCGTATTGTTGTAGTCGAACCCTAGCCTCCTGCGACAGAGGTTCGAACTGTCTACCAGCTTGGCGTGCTAGGCGAAACAGCATGTCCTCAGCGAGGGCTGGCACGTCCTCAAGACGCTCCCGAAGCGGAGGCATCCGCACAGGCAATACATGGAGTCGATAAAATAAATCCTCACGCAAGCGGCCAGCTCTTACCTCTTCCAAGGGGTCTCTGTTGGTAGAGGCAATAATCCGAACATTGGCCTCGCTTTCACGCTGTGCACCAACCGGCATGTAAATGCCAGTTTCCAAAAAGCGCAAGAGGATCGACTGGAGTTCATAGCTCAACTCCGACACCTCATCGAGGAATAGTGTTCCACCCTCCGCGCGCGGTACCAACCCACGTCGAATCCACCCCGAATCAGACGACTCGTTTACACCGAATAGTTCGCGCTCCCCCATCTCCGTGGGTAATCTAGCGCAGTCAACGACAGCAAATGGTTCGGGAGCGCGCGCTGACCAGTCGTGTATGGCTCTCGCCGTCAATTCTTTACCGGTGCCGCTTTCGCCTGTAATCAGAACAGTTTCTGAACTGACGGCAAGCCGCTCTACCACATCGTAAACGGCCCGCATCACAGCTGACGATCCCTGCAGCGCGCCTAACTGGTCGCGCTTGGCAGACAATTGATCTATGCGAGTCGACAGTTCCTTGCGTTGCATGGCATTTTCAACAGTGACTCGCAAACGGACCGCGTCAAAAGGTTTGGCGAGAAAATCAGCAGCGCCCGCATCCAAGGCCTTTTCAGCAAACTCGGTTCCGTGCCCTGTCATTACAATCGATACCGGTGCTGGTTTGAGTGCCCGTATTTTAGGAAGGAGGTCCAACCCGTTGCCGTCGGGCAGTTCAATATCAAGCAAAATCAAATCTGGCTTGTTGCTCTCGATAAGGCTCTCGGCTCCCGCGAAGGTTTCAGCAACCGAAATTGACAAGCCCAGACCAGCGAGATAAGCCTCATAAATCGAGCAAAGCGTCGGACTGTCTTCAACGATCAGTGCTCTCATGTCTCGACCCCAGCCATCATCTGCTTAGCACTCACTGCTCTGCGTCTTTGAAAGATTCAAATATTCGACACATCTCAAGCTGCGCCAACTCAAAAGCCTTGAGCACATCGGGACGAAAATGCTCGGGCTTTGTCCGTCCATCGCTTTCTAAAACAATCCACATCGCTTGCTCGTGGGTTAGCGCCGGCTTGTCGGGTCTTTGTTTACAACATTTTCTGCCGAATTGCTCTTTTTTTCACATGCTTCGGGCAACGCTATCCCCCGCTTAAACCCGCCCCATTACCTCTGATATACAGGCGTCTGCCCTGTTTTACAAACGGTAAAATCCCCAACGGGCAAGGGGCGGCTCAAAAATCCGATCTCAAATTTTCGGTTTGCTTTGAGTGAACCCAAAAGACAGTCGCCGTCAGCAGTAGAACAGCACCGCTTTGATGTGCGGCAGCGATTGGAATCGCCACATGAGTAAGCACCGTGGAGATACCAAGAAGTACCTGACAAGCGAGAATCAACAGCAATAGCCAGCTCGCTATCCGCACTCTTGAATCGGCGGTCTTAGCAAGGGATCGCGCTGCGACAGTCACTACAATTAAGGCGGTTAAGTAGGCGAGCATACGATGGTTAAAGTGGATGGTAGTGACTTGCTCAAAAGCCGATATCCAACCATCGCGATAGAGTGCTGTGGGGATGAAGGAGTCCCCCATCAGTGGCCAGGTGGGGAATGACAACCCCGCATCAGTGCCAGCGACGAAGCCGCCACTGAGAATCATTATATAGACCAACCCTATGAGGTAGACCGGCCCCATCCCAGCACCCATGCGGTAGGTTCGACCGTCGGACAGCAAGCTAGTGATTTGCCAGACAATCAGTCCATAAATGGTGATAGCAAGTCCCAAATGCGCAGTGAGTCGGTATTGAGAAACATCGGGTCGATCAACCAAACCGCTTTGAACCATATACCAACCCATCAAGCCTTGCGCCCCACCCAGCGCGAGCAGGAATAAAAGACGCGGCATTAACTCTGGTCGGATCCGCCCTTTTAACCACAAGACAACAAGTGGAATGAAAAATAAGAGACCAATGAGTCGACCGAGCATGCGATGTAGATACTCGTAGTAAAAAATGACCTTGAACTCAGCCAATGTCATCGACTGGTTGATTAACTGGTACTCGGGGAAGCGCTTGTATTCATCGAAGAGCGCTACCCAGTCGCTACCAGAGAGCGGCGGCACAACCCCCATGATGGGCCGCCAATCGACCATTGATAAGCCAGAATCCGTCAGACGCGTGACCCCGCCCAATAAAATCATACCGAAAATAGTGGCCGCACAGATCAGGAGCCAAATAGCCACCATACGGTCGTCGTAACGTTCATTTTGCTGTGTCATGCTCTCCCCCAGAGCACCCATTTTAACAAAATCCATCGGTCAATCACCGGCTTGCGTAGACTCCATAGGGGGAAAAGGAGAATTTTTTGATGGCAATAATGCGATTGAGCAATGCAGAACTGCACTTTGGCTCGCATGCCATACTGGATGGGGTCGACTTCGTCATCGAAAAGGGGGATCGAATTGGCCTACTCGGCCGCAATGGCGTCGGTAAAACCACCTTATTTCGAGTGCTCAGTGGCGAACACCCGTTGGACGATGGCAGTCGCTGGATCGATCCCGCCATCCGCCTTGCGCGGCTCGAGCAGGAGCTGCCCATCGAGGGCGATACACGCGTTTTTGACTGGGTATCCGGCGGTCTCACCGATATCGGCGACCTCTTTCGACAATACGAAGCCCTGGTGAACGCCAACAGTGATAGCGAGCTCGCAGAAATGGCTCGCATCCAGCAAGCGATTGAGGCAAATGACGGTTGGCGAATGCGAACGCAGGTCGAAACCACGCTCACCCAACTAGGCCTTGATGGTGATCGTTTTCTCAAAGACCTCTCAGGGGGATGGCGTAGACGCGTTGCCTTGGCGAGAGCCTTGGTGTCGAAGCCCGATTTACTGCTACTCGATGAGCCCACCAACCACCTCGACATTCCAACCATCGAGTGGCTCGAAGCACAGCTCGCACAATACAACGGCGCATTGGTTGTAATCACCCACGATCGCCGATTTCTGCAGGCCGTTGCCAATCGAATCGGCGAGCTTGATCGAGGCAAGCTATCGCTCTGGACCGGCAGTTATCGCGACTTTATGCGCCATCGAAATGACGCGCTCGAGGCCGAAGCCAAAGCCGATGCATTGTTCGACAAGCGACTTGCACAGGAAGAAGTCTGGATCAGGCAGGGAATAAAAGCGCGTCGAACGCGAAACGAGGGACGAGTAAGACGTCTCGAGACGATGCGAGAGGAGCGAGCGAGTCGACGACATCGAGAGGGCCGTGCCAACATTCAATTAGATAACTCGGTGTTATCCGGCAAGCTAGTGGCCGAGCTTACCGATGTAGATTTTCAATATGGCGACAAACCCGTCCTAACGGCCCTCAACAGTGTGATTCAAAGGGGAGATCGTGTTGGTATCGTTGGGAAAAACGGTGCCGGTAAAACCACACTGATCAATCTGATTCTCGGCAAGCTGACCCCCACTGCAGGCAGCGTGAAATTGGGATCAAAACTTGAAACTGCTTACTCTGACCAATTACGGGCAAACCTCAACCCCGATCAGAATCTGATCGATAACATTTGCGGCGGTCAGGAGTTTATCGAGGTTGGTGGCAAGAAGCGGCACGCAATCGGCTATCTGGGTGATTTTCTGTTTTCGCCCGATCGTGTCCGAGCTCCCGCCAAGGCCTTGTCGGGTGGCGAGCGCAACCGGGCTATTTTGGCAAAGCTGTTTACACAGCCTGCCAATCTGCTAGTGCTCGATGAACCTACCAATGACCTCGACATTGAGACTCTAGAATTACTCGAGGAGGTCTTGCTCGACTACACCGGCACCGTGCTATTGGTCAGCCACGATCGGGATTTCATGGACAAGGTCGTCACCAGCTTATTGGTCATCGACGACCACGGTGTTGTTGATGAGCAAGCCGGGGGCTTTTCTGACTGGGAGGCTCGGGGTGGTGGTTTCCAACGCTCGTCTGTCGAGAATCGTGGTGCAGCTGCACCGTCATCAACGACTGATCAAAAACCAGCAAAGCAAAACCAAGAGCGCTCCGCTCGCAAACTTAGCTATAAGGAACAACGAGAACTCGATCAGTTACCCGCACAAATAGAAGCCCTCGAGGCTGACCATCTTCGCCTGATGGTGCTAACTGAGACTCCGGATTTTTATACCCGGGACAGCCATGAGGTTAATGAAACGCTGACAGAACTTGCCAGAGCCGGTGAGCAATTGGATGTCGCGCTCGAGCGTTTGATCGAACTCGAGGACAGCACGTCGTAGCGATCTGACGCCTTCGCTGACCGCTACGTAGCTCCAGAACTACAGAGCGACAGAACTACAGAACCGATGCAACAGCCTCGACCACAAGGTCCATATTGTGGTCATTGAGCGCCGCCACATTGATCCGTGACGAGTCCAGCATATACAGACCTCGGGATGCCCTCAATGACTGCGCCTGTTCAACAGACAAGCCCAAGAACGAGAACATCCCGTTCTCACGCGAGATAAATGCAAAGTCTCGATCAGTACGTGCCGTCAGTCGCTCACTAAAGGTATTTCGTAGCAGGTTCATCCTTGCACAGATACCCGCCAACTCGGCCTCCCAAGATGCCCTGAGCTCTGGGTCACTGAGCACTCGGCCAGCTAGCAGCGCACCGTGAGCTGGCGGCATTGAGTAAACCCGTCTCGCGGCACCCAGACCGTGGCTTTGGGTCGCTGCCGCTGTTTGTGAATTGCGGCCAAAAAACAGAGCAGTACCGGTTCGCTCCCGGTATAAACCAAGATTTTTCGAGCAGGATGCCGCCACAATCACTTCTCCCAAACGGCTCGCCATCAATCGCAAACCCGCCGCATCAACTTCAAGGTCCTTTCCCATCCCCAAGTAAGCGAGATCAATCAGTACGGTAAAACCCTGTGACTCAGCAAGATCTGCGATCGCTGACCACTGGTCTAACGTCAGATCAGCACCCGAGGGATTGTGACAACAACCGTGCAACAAAACGATATCACCAGCCCTGGCTCCTTTTAGATCGTCAACCATAACCTCGAAATCGACGCCATGGCTGGCTGGGTCGTAGTAGCGGTAAGTGGCAAATTTAAGCCCCACCGAGCCGAGTAAAGGGATGTGAACAGGCCAAGTCGGATTGCTCACCCAGACGGTGGCATCGGGAGACGCCTCAGCGAGCACTTCAGAAGCGATTCGGATAGCGCCGCAACCACCGGGTGTCTGAATAGCGGTAATGTGTTGGCCGTCACCAACAAGCTCATCGCCAAAAACCAGCCCTTTCATTTGATCCAAAAACATCTGATCACCCGCAGCAGGAAGATAGGCCTTGGTGACTTCCTCCGCTATCAGCGCCCGCTGCGCCATTTGAACAGCCTCGAAGACAGGGCAGATACCGTTCTCATCCATATATATGCCTACCGTCAGATCAATCTTGTCGGGATTGGTGTCGGCGCGACAAGTCGCAGCGAGGCCTAAAATGGGGTCGGGCGGTAATACCGAAAGCGTGCTCAGCATCTGGACTCTCATCTAACAGTGAAACACGCCGGAGTATACGGGAACCATGTTGGTGCCGGAACGCCTGTTATCATAATTGGCATTAGATATTGAGATTGAAAGTAGCGCTTCATGACGGAATCAAAACGCGATCGCCTATTCAGCGAGGTGTTGGCCGACCCCTCTCTTTTTACCTTTAACGAAGAGGTGGTTGAGGTCTTTCCCGATATGATCAAACGCTCGGTCCCAGGCTACTCTACGATCGTCGCTATGACCGGGTTGCTGGCACAACGCCACGCTGTGCCAGAAACCGCCATCTATGACCTAGGTTGCTCGCTGGGCGAGTCGCTCCGAGCAGCAGAAGCTGCGATCCCAAGCAACAGCTGCAAGCTCGTTGGTATCGATAACTCGGAGGCCATGATCAACCGCGCGCAGCTGCAATTTTCCAACGCATCACGCATAGACTGGCAGTTAGCCGATATCACGGCTGTGAAATTAGAACCCAGTAGTGTTGTGATACTCAACTTCACCTTACAGTTTATACCTGTCGATCAGCGCCTCGCACTGCTGAGCCGTATCCGGGAGGCATTAGTGCCCGGAGGATTGTTGATTCTCTCTGAGAAACTCGCGATGGACGACCCTACCATGGACCACTTGCTGATCGATATGCACCATGATTTCAAGCGAGCTCAGGGTTACAGCGACTTGGAAATCGCCCAAAAGCGGTCGTCACTCGAGACGGTGCTGATACCCGAGACAGCCGATGACCACAGAGCGAGGCTAAAGGCAGCCGGCTTCAGCCGATCCGAGGTCTGGTTTCAATGCCTGAATTTCGCATCGCTGATCGCAATCGCCTAGGGAACCGATTATTGTGGATCAGCCGACCGAACTAGCCTTCGACTTAGAACAGTTCAACCAACGCTGGGAGTTACCGTCGCTGGTCAACTGGCTTGAGCAACTGCCGGGCGATATTGCGCACAGAATGTCCGAAAAACGCTACGGCGATCTGCCACGTTGGCGCGATGCGCTGGCAGCACTTCCCCAGCTAAACGCCGACGCAACATTACTGAATCAATCAGCAGTTGGTTGCTCCGGTGATATTAGCCAAGCGTCAAGCAGCGAACTCGAGCGCGCATTGCGAGGCTTGCACCCATGGCGAAAAGGTCCCTTCTCTTTGTTCGACGTGACTATCGATACCGAGTGGCGATCTGACTTCAAATGGGATCGCCTGCAGCCCGCGCTTCGTCCACTGGCCGGAAAACGCGTACTCGACGTCGGCTGTGGGAATGGCTACCACTGTTGGCGCATGCTGGGTCAGGGCGCCGATGAAGTGATTGGCATCGACCCCACGCCATTGTTTGTCCTTCAATTCAAGGCCCTGCAACATTACCTGCAGTGCCCAAACATTCACGTTTTGCCACTCGCGCTAGAGCATCTACCAGCAAAGCTAGAGGCCTTTGATACCGTATTTTCGATGGGCGTGCTCTATCACCGGAAATCGCCGATCGATCATTTGTCTCGGCTACGAGAATGTCTCGCCCCGGGTGGTCAACTCATTCTGGAAACACTGGTGGTTGAGGGTGACGCTCAGACCGTTTTTATGCCGCCAGATCGCTATGCGCGAATGGGGAATGTTTGGTTTCTGCCAAGCGCGCCGGCGCTGGGAAGTTGGCTCAAAAAACTCGGATTTGTCGATGTTGAACTAGTCGATATCAACCAAACCAGCACTGCCGAGCAGCGATCCACGTCGTGGATGACCTTTCACTCACTGTCAGACTTCCTTGATCCGGACGACTCACAAAAAACAATCGAAGGTCACTCGGCGCCGCAACGCGCAATTCTGAGCGCCGTCAAACTGGGTTAATCATTGGTTGGTTGCTAATCATCTGAACCGACCGAACTGGCACCCCCCGGTGCCATTGGGAAGGTTGCGATCTTGCTACCCTCGCCGCCCTCGCTGATCTTGGCCGCGCCTTGCTTCTCAACTTCATCGATGCGGATGATCGACTGCATCGGGATGTAGCTGCGTTTGACGCCGGAAAACTCTGACTTCAGTTTCTCCTCGCTCGGGTCGACAACAATTTGCGATCGCTCACCGAACAGCATTTCTTCGATTTCTATAAACCCCCACATATCACTCTGGTAGATCTGCTTAGCAAAGATCTCAAAGACCTGCTTGCCATTGTGAAAAATGATTTTGTAAACGGGTTGCGCCGCCATAGTGTAGCTGTCGTTCAAATGGGGTCGCGATGCTAGCACTTTTAACCAAAACGAGCATTAGTGTTGCTGAGTTTGTCACTATAAGCGGTATACTTCGCGGCTTTCCGTTATCAGAGATCAGCAACTTTGACAGACGCCAAGCGATCAAAGGTTTTCATTCAGACCCACGGTTGTCAGATGAATGAATACGACTCGGCTCGAATGGGTGACTTACTCAAAGAGAGCCATGGCATGGAGCAGACTCACGATGCTGAGGAGGCTGATGTCCTATTGCTGAACACCTGCTCTATTCGAGAGAAGGCGCAGGAAAAGGTTTTTCATCAGCTGGGGCGATGGAAAGCAATCAAAGCGAAGCGACCCGATGTTGTCATTGGGGTCGGCGGCTGCGTTGCCAGCCAAGAGGGTGAGGCAATCAGCGAGCGAGCACCCTACGTCGATCTCATTTTTGGCCCCCAAACACTTCATAGACTGCCTGAGATGCTCGACGACCGGGAATCGAGTAGCAGCGCTGTTGTCGATATTTCGTTTCCCGAGATTGAGAAATTTGACCGGCTGCCGCAACCAAGCACCGACAGCGCCACTGCCTTTGTGTCGGTCATGGAAGGATGCAGCAAGTACTGCACGTTTTGTGTCGTTCCCTACACCCGTGGTGAGGAGGTTTCCCGCCCGGTTGACGATGTCATTGCCGAAGTCGCCCACCTCGCCGACAGTGGTGTAAAAGAGATAAACCTGCTTGGGCAAAATGTGAACGCCTATCGCGGCCATAACCATTTGGGCGAGATCGTCGACTTTGCTGAACTCATTACGCTGGTCAACATGGTTCCCGGCATCGAGCGAATTCGTTACACCACGTCTCACCCTGTAGAGTTCAGCGACAGCCTCATCGAGTGCTACCGCGAAGTGCCAGCACTGGTTAACCATCTTCACCTTCCGGTACAAAGCGGGTCTGATCGCATACTGATGGCAATGAAACGCGGCCACACAGCGACCGAGTACAAGTCCAAGATTCGTGCGCTGCGTGCCATCAGACCCGACATTTCACTGTCATCGGACTTCATCATCGGCTTTCCCGGAGAGACCGAACCGGACTTTGCCGCCACGATGAAGCTCATTGATGACGTTGGTTTCGATACGTCGTTCAGCTTTATCTACAGCGCCCGGCCTGGCACACCGGCCGCCGAGCTTGCGGACAACACGCCAGATGACGTGAAAAAGACGCGATTACACATCTTGCAATCGCGCATCAGTCAACAAGCGCAGGCCATCAGCCGACGAATGGTGGGCTCGAAACAACGCATCCTAGTAACGGGCGTATCAAAAAAAGACCCAGGGCAATTGGCGGGACGGACCGAGAACAATCGAGTGGTCAACTTCTCATGTCTTGATCAAGATTTAATCGGCAACTTCGCCACGGTAGAGGTGATCGAAGCACTACCGAACTCGCTACGGGGCGCATTAGACCTTTAATATCGGCGCGAGCGCGGTAGCTCTCAACTGCCTGACTATCTTACTGCGTGTTCGCGGCCGATCTGGCGTACTACTGGGAACACCGACTCCAGCACTGAACCCGTATCGCATGGGCCGCACACACCGTTCTCGTAGTCGTATTCAGCGACCTAGAAAAGTCGGCAACGAATGCACTAACGCCCCAATCACGACCGGCTCGGCGTGTACACGAACGACGCAAACCTTCGCTCATAGCTGATGCAGGATCATCTCGTGGCTACCGAAACAGGCGTACGGTTACCAACGGCGGAATCGTAACAAACCGCCCGGAAAACGAAGGCTCTCCGGACGACTGCAGCATACTTACTCGTCCGAGTCAGTGACTTCACCATCCTCGGTCCACTGGTTGTACCAAGCCATCATGTAAGCCATGGTGCGCATCGCGTTTGACGGCTTTGAGCTTGTACCGTGATATTCTTCGTTAAAGCGCATTAGCTGCGCTGGTACCCCCTGCACCTTTAGGGCCGCATAGTACTCTTCTGATTGCGCCATCGGGGTCCGCAGATCCTTTTCACCCGTCATGACCAGTGTCGGAGTGGTCACCTTGTCGACATACATGATCGATGAATGCTTCAACCAATCGGTCGGGTCTTCCCAGAAGGGCTTCTCGAAGAAAGACAGCGTGAAAAAGGGAATATCGGTGGTTCCCATCATGCTCATCCAGTTAACGACCGGGCAACGGACAGCCGCCGCTGCGAAACGATCGGTATGACCGATCATCCAGCTGGATAGTACGCCACCACCGCTGCAGCCACCGACATAAAGGCGTTTTTCATCCACATAACCAGTCTCGAGTGCCGCGTCGACACCCGCCATCAGATCGAGATGATCGACGCTCGGATACGCGCGGCTGATCGCCTGTGAAAATGCCTCGCCGTAACCCGTGCTGCCACGCGGATTGGTATAGAGAACGACGAATCCGTTCGCCGCGTAGATCTGATAGGTCAGATTAAAGCGGCCCTGGTACATGGCAAACGGACCACCGTGAATTTCGAAAATCATCGGGTATTTTTTCTCGGGATCGAAATTTGGTGGCCTGACAATCCAGCCATGTGCCATGCTTCCATCTTCCGCCTCGAACCAGATTTCCTCCTGCTCACCGAGCGTCTTGCCCTCCAGCATATCGGCATTGACCGCGGTCAACTGGGTCGGCTCTCCGGGCCTAGCCAATGGGAAACGGTAGATGTCGCCGGGCTCGCTAAAGTTGCTGATAAGACCGACACCAACAGTGCGCGCCTTGTCGGCCGATACCAGTGTTGCGACCTGCTGCCCGGAGGTTACCGGAGTCACTTTTCCGTTGAGATCGCTTTTGAAGACATTGACGTAACCGCGATCCTGGGCAGTGAAATAGATCCGGCGGTTGTTGTCGTCCCAGATCACGGCGTTCGCCGGCCGGTCGAAGTCTTCGGTCAGGTTGCTAGGGTTGCCGCCGTCGATATCCATGACGAAGAGATGCGGCATTTCGTAGGTTTCCTTCGCTTTCGGGTAACCGGAATAGACAACGCGCCTACCATCAGGCGACACGACCGGATCGGTCCAGTAGCCGATGCTGTCAGTCAGCACCTCCCGTTCGCCTGTAGCGACATCGATAGCGTAGATATGCGACCGCCGATACATCAAATCACTGTTTGGATCATCGAGTCCATCGAACAAGATTCGCTTGCTGTCGGGCGTCCAGCTTAAACCTGCCCCAAAGAACAGTCCGTCGAACTGTGCACCAACGTGCCATTCGCCTGAGGTCAGCTGGCGGGCCGTGCCCGAACTCGCCGGCACAACGAACAGATGGGAATACCCCGGATCGCGAAAACCAACCCGATCCTGACGGTAGTGAATACGATCGAGGATACGAGGTCCCTCGGTCCACTTCGCGCCCTCGGGTGGCGAGGGAATGGATACATTCCACTTGTTCTTGGCCGGGATAATAGCAACGAATGCAATATGCTCGCCGTCGGGTGACCAGGTCGGCGACGCCGGCGTCACAGTGACATTGGTTACCTGTGAGACCGCCCCCTCGTCATCCATCCACCGAACGAATATTTGGGGCTTACCATTCTTGTCTGGACCCGTGAACAGCAATCGCGTACCGTCTGACGACCAGCGCGGATTCGAACCCTTGATCAGGAAACGTTCACGTTCACCGTCGCTGTCCATGATCCACAACGACGAGTCAAATCGATCATTGATCTTATCGACGTATCGACGCGTGTAAACGATCTTGCTGCCGTCCGGCGAGATACGCGCGTCGCTGACCCGCTCGGCTTCCAGCCAGTCGCCGACGTCAAGAAATTCAGAAGCGTGATCATCGGCATAGGCAATGCCACAAATACATACGCCGATGACAACGGCAATAATACGTAAGCTCATGCAAACCCCCTAGATTGTGCGGTCAATCGAGTGTTCTTTCTTTTAGCACGGTCTAACAATATGCCACAACACACCCTCTCGAACGAACGCAAAAACGACGGGCATTACTCAGCATGCTCGGCCACACATGGAGGTGTATTTGCGCTCCTACGGCCGCGACTTGTGTACCCTCCGTGAGCGTGACAAACGACGCCGCATCACCCGAACGGTTTCCACTCTCCAGGATACGCAGGTAGCCACACGGACGCTTCTGGCAGTGCTGACCGACAACCATCGATAGGCCAACCTCTCGTGTCTTGAGCATGATTTGATCTAAAACTTAGCCACGGTCGAGGTGAACAAAGACGACCAAAGCCGCTACGGGGCGTATTGGACAGTTGACATCGGCGCGCGGCGCGGTATCTTCGGCGTTCATACACAGCATGAGTGGCCAAACAGTCCTTGGACATTGACCCCATACCCCCGGAACCCGACAGTCGGTCCGGCTACGCCTCATACTCTTTCTTACTCGAACCCGACGATGCGAAGCACATTGCCGTACTTTGCGGGCACCTCAACACGCATCTAAAACTAATCAGCGAACGACTAGAGATAGCTGTTAGCAATCGTGGCAACCAGTTCAGCTTGAGTGGTCCAGAGCCTATCTGCTCGATTGCCGAGTCACTTATCAGACAGCTGTATCGGGAGATTTCTGAGGGGCTCCGTCTGAGTGTTGAGAGTTTGCACCTACGATTACAGCAAGCAGATCTCGAACTATTAGCGCTGGCACCACCGAACTCGGGCGGTCAGGCGAGAGGTATAAAAACCAAGCGCGGAACCATCAAGCCGCGAGGATATAACCAGATTAGCTACGTGGATGCCATTCGACGCCACGACCTGAATTTTGGTGTAGGTCCCGCAGGAACTGGCAAAACCTATCTCGCGGTGGCCTGCGCTGTCGAGGCGCTGCTTGAGGAAGAGGTAAAACGCATCCTGCTGGTGCGACCGGCGGTTGAAGCCGGCGAGCGCCTAGGCTTTCTGCCAGGCGATTTAACGCAGAAGGTAGATCCCTACCTCAGGCCGTTGTATGACGCATTGTTCGAAATGCTGGGCGTGGAGAGCGTGACCAAATTGATCGAGCGCAATGTCATCGAAGTTGCTCCGTTAGCTTTTATGCGCGGACGAACGCTGAACAATGCTTTCATCATTCTCGACGAGGCACAGAACACCACTCGCGAACAGATGAAAATGTTTTTAACGCGACTGGGCTTCGGCTCTACAGCGGTCATCACTGGGGATACGACTCAAATCGACCTACCGCGAGGCCAACCCTCTGGCTTGGTCCACGCGCGCGATATTTTGGGCGAGGTGACTGGCATTTCATTCACTAACTTCGACCGAAAAGATGTGGTGCGACACCCCTTGGTGCAGCGAGTCGTCGATGCCTATGAGTCCCAGGAGCAAACCGAAAGCTCATCCAATGTGAAGCCTCTGCTATGACAGCCGCCGTTCACATCGACCGAGATGCCGATGCCACTCCTGCCGATGAAGCATTCGAGCTCTGGGTTAGCGCCGTATTCGACCATACCCCAGCGCCAACGCCGAGCGAGATATCTCCCGAGCTGTCGATCCGCTGCGTTGAACTCGACGAGATGACCGAGGCCAACAGCCGGTTTCGACAAAAAACAGGCGCCACCAATGTATTGTCCTTTCCTGTAGATCCTGACCTGATCCAAAAAACAGGGCTTCTCGGCGACATCTTAATTTGTGCTCCTGTCGTCACCGCTGAGGCCGAGCGACAAGGTAAAGACGTAAGCCATCACTGGGCCCACCTCACCGTCCATGGCACTTTGCATCTTTTGGGCTTCGATCACATCGAAGACGACCAGGCGCAGCAAATGGAAGCGCTTGAAATAGCAATACTGAATTCACTCACCATTCCTAACCCATACGCCTAGCGTGACTTGATAATCACTATGAACACCACCGACCCCAGACCCACAGAAACAGACGACCGATCTTGGTTAGATCGATTGACACAGATGGTCACCGGTACGCCGTACACGCGATCAGATTTGGAAGGGCTGTTAAAACTGGCAGCTGATAATGAGGTCATCGATGAAGACGCCAGAACCATTATGGAAGGGGCTTTACTGGTAGGTGACATGCAGGCTCGGGACGCAATGATCCCACGCGCTCAGATGGTTATTATTCGCGAATCAGCGACGCTGCAGGAAGTGCTACCCCAAATTATTCACTCGGGACACTCACGCTACCCAGTGGTTGGTGACAGCACCGACGACGTTAAAGGTATTTTATTGGCGAAAGATCTGCTGCCCTTTGCCCTCGAGCCAGAAGGCAGTTTCGAAATCGCCGCGTTAATGCGCGCCGCTGTGATCGTTCCCGAGAGTAAACGCCTCAATGTACTGCTCAGAGAGTTTCGCCAGCAACGCAATCACATGGCGATTGTGATCGATGAATACGGCGGTGTTGCCGGCCTCGTGACCATAGAGGACGTGCTAGAGGAAATCGTTGGCGAAATCGAGGACGAGACCGATGCCGATGAAGAGGTACAGATCCGAAAACTCACCGAATCGACATTTTTCGTGCAAGCGTTAACGCCGATCGAAGATTTCAATGAAGCCTTTGACTCTGCATTTAGTGATGAAGAGTTCGACACTATTGGCGGGCTTGTACTGAATGCATTCGGGCGACTCCCTAACCGCAATGAAACTGCCCACCTAGAAGGCTTTGAATTCAAAGTGATCAACTCCGATCAGCGAAAACTTAATAGCCTTCGGGTGACGATCACCCCTAACGACTGATCGTATGTCAAAGCCCAGGATCCAACTGGTTGTCCTCAGTATTGGTGCCGGCGCAATCTTTAGCCTGGGTTTAAGCCCATTCGACATCTGGCCACTCGCAGTGCTCAGCGTTGCGGCCCTGGCTATTCTCCTAAGGCGCCGAAGCCCGGCAGAAGGACTCCTCATCGGTTGGCTTTACGGTGTTGGTTTCTTCGGCTCAGGGGTCTCGTGGGTTTATGTCAGTATCCATGTGTATGGGCAAGCGCCTCCGCCGCTTGCATCGCTGCTAACCATCATTTTCTGCGGTGGTCTCGGCCTGCTCAGCGGCCTAATGGGCTACCTTTATGCGCGCTTTGAGCCTGCTAACGGTCGCATTCAAATTCTCTGGTTTACGGGTCTCTGGGTGCTTTTCGAATGGATTAGAAGTTGGTTGCTTACCGGCTTCCCCTGGCTTTACCTCGGCTATGCCAGCCTAGACACCATGATCGCTGGATGGGCACCTCTGGTGGGCGTATTCGGTGTCTCACTGTTGTTGAGTGGTCTCGCAGCCATTGTGGCGAGTGACTATTCACAGCGACCGCTACCTCGATGGTGGCGATCCCTCGCTGCTCTATTGGTGATTTTATTGGGAGGCGAGTTTCTGGGTGGTGTTGATTGGACCCGTGATCAAAATGAATCGATCAGCGTGGCAATGTTCCAGCCGAATATTTCATTGAATGAACATTGGGACAGACGCAATACGCAGCGCATTATGGAAACCTACGCGAGCAACGCAGAAGCGCAGAGCCCGCTAGTAGATCTCATTGTGTGGCCTGAGGGCGCCATCCCCTTTTTTAAAGACCAAGCGCCCAACTTCTTAGACTCGCTTGATCGGATTGCCAAGCAAAACAACGCCACCATTATTACGGGCCTGCCCACCCGAAGTGCCGGCAACCGCTACAACAGTATCGTTGCCCTTGGTAACGGCGAGGGCCAATACGACAAGCAAAAGCTTGTCCCCTTTGGCGAATTTGTACCTCTAGAATCAATGCTCCGAGGGCTTATCAGCTTCTTTGACTTACCGATGTCGAATTTCTCGCGCGGCGATGGCGGATACCAATCCCTCTTGATCAATGACACGCCACTAGCACCCATGATTTGCTACGAAGTGGTCTACCCGGATTTTGTTGCCGCGGGCTCGAGGCAAGCGAATGCGCTCATCACAATTTCTAATGACGCGTGGTTTGGGAGTTCAATCGGACCACACCAACATTTCCAGATGGCCCGCTTCAGGGCGTTAGAAATGGCTAAGCCATTACTGAGAGGCACCAACAACGGTATCACCGCATTCATCGATCACAAGGGCACTGTGGTATCTACACTGCCACAATTTGAACGAGGAGTTTTAACCGGATCGCTGAGCACCCGAGCTGGCCTGACACCATTTGCCCGAGTCGGCAGCCTGCCAACTCTGACTCTCGTCGCAATATTGCTTTTTCTTGGCTTAATCGCGCGTCGCGACCACCTCGCTACGGGTTGATACTGATAGACTACGATCGGCGTTGTTTGCTGATAACAGATACGAGCTTCATGACATACCAAGACTATGAACCAGAGTCGCTAGAGACTCAGATCCAGGCCCGCTGGGATGCGGAGCAAACCTATGCCGCGGTCGCGGATCAGAGCAAAGATAAGTTTTACTGCCTGGCGATGTTGCCCTACCCCAGTGGCAAGTTACACATGGGTCATGTGCGCAATTACACCATCGCTGATGTCATTGCCCGCTACCACCGCATGTGTGGTAAAAACGTGCTCCAGCCAATGGGTTGGGATGCGTTTGGCTTACCTGCCGAGAACGCTGCGATCCAGAACAACATCCCACCCGCTAGTTGGACCCTACAAAATATTGCTGACATGAAACAGCAATTGTCGCGATTGGGCTTTGCCTATGATTGGAATCGCGAAGTCAGCACCTGTGATCCCGACTACTACCGCTGGGAACAGTGGTTTTTTACGCGACTGGTGAACCGTGGACTCGCCTACAAGAAAGAGAGCGAGGTAAATTGGTGCGATAACGATCAAACGGTGCTTGCCAATGAACAGGTGGTCGACGGCCGGTGCTGGCGGTGCGATACGCCGGTTGAACGCCGCGCTATCAGTCAATGGTTTATCAAAATCACCGAATACGCCCAAGAGTTGCTCGATGACCTCGACACACTGACTGGCTGGCCCGAGCAAGTGGTCGCCATGCAGCGCAATTGGATTGGGCGCTCCGAAGGCGCCAACGTGCGTTTTCCGTTTGAAAATGACACGATTGAGGTCTACACCACCCGCCCCGATACATTGTTCGGAGTGAGCTATCTTGCCGTCGCGCCGCAACACCCCATCGCGCAGCGCGCAGCCGCTTCCGATCCAGAACTAGCAGCCGTCATCGACGGATTGAAGCAAACCAAAGTGGCCGAGGCTGATCTCGCTACCATGGAAAAGCTGGGTTGCGATACGGGCTTATGCGCCACGCACCCACTCACAGGCGAGGCCGTACCAATTTGGGTTGCTAACTTCGTATTGATGAGTTATGGCTCGGGTGCTGTGATGTCAGTTCCGGGGCATGATCAGCGCGATTGGGAGTTTGCCAGTAAATACGAGCTTCCGATTATTCAAGTTGTCGACTCAGCAAGCGGCGAGTCCGTTGATCTGACTGAGGCTGCCTATGCCGAGAAGGGACCTTTGATGAATTCGGGTACTTTTGACGGTATGGCATTTCAGGCTGGATTCGATGCTATCGTCGAGGCGCTTGAAACCAAGGGACTTGGTGAAAAAACTGTTAACTTCCGGCTCAGAGACTGGGGAGTCTCGAGACAACGCTATTGGGGAGCGCCGATTCCTGTCATCCACTGCGGTGATTGCGGGCCGGTCACAGTACCCGATGCAGATCTGCCCGTTGTGCTGCCCACTGACGTTGCCTTCGATGGTGTGGCATCACCAATCAAATCGATGCCAGAGTTCTTTGAGACCAGCTGCCCGCAATGTGGCAAGGCCGCAACGAGGGAAACCGATACCTTCGACACCTTTATGGAATCATCGTGGTATTACGCGCGCTACACCAGCGCGTCGACTCACAATGCAATGCTAGGGAACGAGGCGGACTACTGGCTTGAAGTCGATCAATACGTAGGTGGTATCGAGCATGCCATTCTCCATTTGCTATACGCTCGCTTTTTCCACAAATTAATGCGCGACGAAGGGCTGATCACCTCGAGCGAACCCTTCAAAAGACTGCTGACACAGGGCATGGTGCTCAAAGATGGCGCCAAAATGTCAAAGTCCAAGGGCAATACCGTTGACCCACAGGAATTAATCGATCGCTACGGTGCCGATACCGTGCGTCTATTCAGCATGTTCGCGTCGCCGCCAGAGCAGTCGCTGGAATGGTCTGATGCCGGCGTGGAAGGCGCGCATCGATTCCTCAAGCGGCTTTGGCGCCTGGTCACCGAGCGCGACGGTAATCGCGAGGCCGTAACGATCGACACTGCGGCGCTGAACAAGGCGCAAAAGGCGCTGCGGCGCAAAACCCACGAAACAATCGCCAAGGTCAGCGACGATTATGGGCGCCGCCAAACATTTAACACCGCGGTGGCAGCAGTGATGGAACTGTGTAACGAATTGGGCCGACATACGATTGAATCAGATATCGACCAAGCAGTCGTCGATGAAGGCGTCTCCGCCGCCTTATTATTGTTGTGCCCAATCGTCCCGCACGTTACCGAAGCCTTGTATAAAGCGTTAACTGGCAGTGATATCACCACAGAGGCTTGGCCTGCGGTTGATGAGGCCGCTTTGGCACGGGATGAAGTTGAAATCGTTGTGCAGGTCAACGGCAAGGTAAGAGCTAAAATGACCGTCGCTGCTGATGCCGATAAAGCGAGTGTCGAAGCGAGCGCTCTGGCTCAAGACAATGTGCAGCGGTTTATTGCTGAGGCCACGGTGAGGAAGGTGATTGTGGTCCCTGGGAAACTGGTCAATGTGGTTGCGAACTAGTCGGCATACCATCACTTGGGAACTCTTTAGAGCTTCAATCCTGCTCTCAATATTTTTTGCAATAACGGGCTGTGGCTTTGAGCTGCGGGGGCAAGCTGAGGATTCCTCGCGACTTGCGGGTAAGACCGTAGCGCTAGTCAGCGAAGCACCCGGAAGCGAACTTGCGAGTCTTCTTCAGTCGAGGTTGCGGCTACGTGGCATGACATTAACTGCCCCGTCAGACGCGCAGCTGATCATCTATCTCGCTGTTGAACAGTTCGAGCAGCGCGATCTATCCCTAACGGCTCGTGCGCGAGCCGCCGAACTAGAACTAATGTTAAAGGTCCGTTTTTCACTACAAGCTGACAACGAGTGGTTGATCACCGACGAACAGCTGACTGTCATCGACCAAATGCTGAATGACCCTCTCAATATCGTCGGCAAGCGCGAAGAACTCAGACTGATACGCGAAGAAATGCGAGCTTCATTGGCTGATAGAGTGTTGCGTCGTATCGACTATCGGCTCTCGGTACCCGATGCAAATCCGTCCTGAGCAGGTCGCTCAACATACGTCACAGGGTGTAGCGAAAAGCTACCTCCTGACAGGCAGTGAGCCACTGATATTGCAAGAGTGTGCCGACAGCATCAGAGCCGCCGCGCGAGCTGCGGGATGCACCGAACGTGAACGCATTGATGCGTCCGATAAAGATGCGTGGCAGACCCTTATTCAAAGTGGTGGTGCTATGTCTCTGTTCGCGGACCGCAAGCTCATCGAAATTCAGCTCGATAGCGGAAAGCCGGGAACCGAGGGTAGCAAAGCGATTCAAGAGTACCTGTCACTGGACACCGAGGACGTATTACTGATCGTCGCGGGCAAGATAGATAAACAATCGCAGCGGGCCAAATGGTTCTCCGCGCTCGACCAATCGGGGGTAGTGGTTACGGTCTGGCCGATTTCACCAAGAGAGATGCCTGACTGGATTGCGAGGCGTTGCCAGCAGCGCGGCTTAACCGCTGATCGGGCGGCGATCAATCTGCTGGCAGAGCGAGTTGAGGGCAACTTGCTCGCTGCGGCACAGGAAGTCGAGAAGCTGTCCCTACTGAAGCAAGATATGCAAATCACTGCAGAGATTGTCGCGGAGGTTGTCGGAGAGAGTGCGCGCTATAACACCTTCGGCATGGTCGATACGGCTCTTGCCGGTGATTCGAAAGGTGCGTTAAGAGCCTTGAGAGGCCTCAGGGCTGAGGGCAATCAGCCGCCTCCCGTCCTGTGGACCTTATCGCGTGAGATTAGAACTCTCATCGATTGTCACGCGCTGAGCGCAAACGGCAAATCCGTGGGCAATGCTCTCAATCAGCTCGGGGTATGGCGAAGTCGGCTACCTCTGATGCAAGCCGCCGCGCAGCGACATACTCGCGACAGCCTCAACGACTGCCTCACCTTGCTATTCGCCGCCGACGGCAGTGCCAAGGGGTTTTTATCGGGTGACGCCTGGGATGCCCTCGAGGCGCTGGTCGTGAAACTATCGATTGGGCATCAGGTGAAAGCCGGCCGACCTCGCAGGTAAAAAAACAACGTCGCCAACACTCCGACGAGAGCGGCGGTTAAGTAGACATCGACGAAGCCGACAGACTCAGCCATCCAGCCTTGCCATGCGGCACCCAGTGCGGGAGCACCCATTGCAGTCATCGACCAGAGACTGAGCACCCGACCACGATATTGCTCAGTGACGATCAGTTGGGTCAGGGTCTGACAACTCGTCCCCATAATGGTTGTTACCGAACTGAGAATCGCGACCAAGATCATCAGGGACGTGAGGGTGTTCATCCATTTGAGCGAAGCGAGGAGCAACACAGCAATAACCATCGCACCCAACAACAATCGAAACAGCGAACTCACCCTGGCCTGCTGTTGCGTTAGTACTAGCCCGCCTGCTACCGCACCAGCGCCCGCCGCCGCAGTCAGCCATGCTAATTCAGTCGCATCACCATTGAGTACACGCCCAGAAATCGCGGGCAATAACTCGATAAAGCTACGCCCCAACAGCCCGTTAGTCGCAGTGATCATCAATATGAATGTGATCTGAGAATGCGCCAAGGCATAGCGACCAGCCTCAAGAAACGCCGCATTGACACTACTCTTCACTTTAATCTCGCGCGTGCCCACGCCGCGAATCACAGCGAGTAACAATGCAGAGATAAAAAACATGGCGACCGGAAGACTCCAGGCCCATACGAGACCGACCGATGCGAGTAAGGCGGCTGAAATCGCCGGGCCAAGGATACGGGCGATGTTAAATGACATGGCGGTCAGCCCCACCGCACTTGGCAACGCTTCGCGCGATACCAATAGCGGGACCAGCGCCAAGCGCATGGGGCTGTGCAACGCAGTGACCGCGCCCATGGTGGTTGCCAACAAGAGCAACGTATTTAACCCAAATAGATCCGTCGCCGTTGTCACTGCCCCGGTCAGACCAATGACTGCGTGAACAGCCATCGAAATAATCAGTCCATGGCGCGGATTGACTCGATCGGACTGCACACCAAAGTAAGGGGATAACAGGATCGCAGGTGCCAGCATAAGCGCTCCGACAATGCCAACCCAGAAAGACGACTCTGTCAGCGCCCAAGCACTCCAACCAAGGAGAAAGCGCAGCATCCAACCACCTAAACTGGAGAACCAACTCGCCGGGTAATAACGCCGAAACAGAGGGGCGGATAACGCTGATGACCTGACCTGTCGCTTTTCACGACACACTAATACGCCCTCGCTTGCTTTTGAGTCACAACCAAACTACTGTTTATTTATACAGTAATTTACCTGTATCACTTCAGTAGCACTATTGAGTGAAGTGATTAGACAGTGTCTTGGAGCCAATATGAACCAATCGATCGAACATATTATAAGTCGTCCTGACACTTGGCGTGGGACGTCGAGTCATCAGGCATCGCATTTTATTTTAAATACACCATCAGCCAATACCACTTGGCCCACAGCTCGCAGTATCAGCACTGGCTTTGCGAGCCTAGATAACAAACTCCAACTGGGCGGCTGGCCGTTGCAAGGTGCTGTTGAAGTGCTAAGCAACGACGACAACAGTGAGTGCATGAGCCTATTTTTACCCACCATGCAAGCGCTATCCGCTGAAAAGCGTTGGCAAGCATTTATCGGCGCGCCTCATACGCCTTATGCACCGCTCATTCAGGCTATGGGAATTCCCAGCGAACAGGTCCTAATGGTGCACCCAAAGACTCGAGAGGAATTATTATGGGCCACAGAGCAAGCCGTTCGCAGCACGACCTGTAGTGTGGTTTTTGCTTGGCTCGGCTCAGCTCATTACCGCTACGCTGAACTCAGAAAGCTACAACTAGCAGCGGCAGACAGTGACACATTGTTATTTATCTTTAGGTCCAGTGACGCACTTGCCGAGTCCACGCCGGTATCACTTCGCGTGCATATCGATGCCTATCGAGAAATCAGCGTCATCAAGCAACGTGGTGGGAAAAGTGAAGTTGCCATACGGTTACCTGACAATCCGCTATTTGACTCTAATGTAACCACTCGAGAAAAAACCAAAGTCACCGCCACGCGAACAGGGACTTATCTTATCCCTGTGGCTTAACCAGTCCCCAGCCTCGGAGCGGTACGCTCCCCGTCCACTCCGAGGCACACTTTCCTCAATCATCGGCACCCCACCTATCGAGCGCTCTGCTATCGTTTAGCCTGACGATTACCGAATAAATACTCATTACTGTGCTACCCGAGCTCCCCATTAGTCAGGACACACTGTTGCTACTGGTTACCACCAGCTTTATCGCATCCGCTTGGACCGCGGCTATTGGTGTGGGTGGTGGAACATTGGTGCTGGCCGTCTTAGTGATTGTCGTCCCAGTCACCGCAGTTGTTCCACTCCACAGCATGGTCCAGCTGGGGTCAAATAGTGGCCGCGCTGTGATGACCTATCACCACATTTCAAAGCCCATTTTTAACCGACTGTTACTTGGTACAACGGTAGGGACAGTGATGGCGTTACCGCTGTCGGCTTTTTGGCTAACCGAGCATCAGCTCACTTTACTTCTTGCTCTCTTTACTCTGACCGTCACCTGGTTGCCACTGCCAGTGATTCAACAGCGAAAGCCTCGCAACGAAATCATTTTCGGAGCGGGTTTAAGTTTTCTCGGTGTTTTTGTGAGCGCTACCGGTCCGCTGGTAGCCGCTTATCTGCGACACCAAACCAACGGGCGCCATGAGCTCGCGGGAACCATGGCTGCCAGTGTCGGCACGATGAATCTTTTCCGAATTGTGCTCTTCACCGGCTTGGGATTCACCTGGACCGAGTGGGTTTTACCTCTAGCACTCATGATTGGAGCCGGTTTTATCGGGACGCGCCTCGGACTCCTGCTACTCGGCCGAATCCCCGAGGCAACCTTCCAACTAATACTGAAGGGAGTACTCACGTTGCTAGCGATCATGATGATTGCCCGATAGCCAACTACTCAAGCGTCTACCCTTTCTCTGACTCGATCATTGCTTCGATATTATCGGCTAGCTTTGACAGCGGCACCGGGCCACTGCCCAGCACGATGTCGTGGAACACCCGGATATCAAAGTCGTCACCTAAAGCGTCTCGAGCTCTTTCCCTCAGCTCAAGAATCTTGAGCTTGCCAATCATGTAAGCGGTCGCCTGACCCGGCATGGCAATGTATCGCTCAATTGCCTTTATGCAGTCGTACTCGGCATTGGGTGTATTGCTAACCAGATAGTCAATCGCTTCTTCGCGAGTCCAGCGCTTATGATGGATGCCGGTATCAACTACCAATCGGGCTGCTCGCCACAATTCCATCGCTAACTGTCCAAAGCGCGAATACGGGTCTTCATAAAACCCCATCTCATACGCTAGTTGCTCGGTGTATAAACCCCAACCCTCAGAGAAGGCTGTAAAACTCAGGTATCGTTGTACATCAGGGACTCCCTCCAACTCAGCGGTAATCGCTCGCTGCAAATGATGGCCGGGAAGCCCTTCGTGAAACGCGAGCGCCTCTAAGTCGGTCTTGGGCATCGCTGACATATCGTAAAGATTGGCGTAGTAAATACCGGGCCTCGAGCCATCAGGTGGCGGACTTTGATAAAACGCCTTGCCAGCATTTTGCTCACGAAACGGCTCCACCCGCTTCACCACCATCTCGGCCTTGGGCAAGATTCCAAAGTATTGAGGTAACCGCTCCTCCATTCTCGCTATGGCATCTCTCGCAGCCTCGAGGTAAGCGGCTCTCCCTTCATCGGTGTTGGGATAGCGGAGCTCCTGATTTTCTCTGACAAAAACAAAGAACTCTTGCAGCGAGCCCTCAAAACCGACCTGTGCTTGAATAGCTCGCATCTCGCCGTGAATACGAGCGACGTTTTGAAGACCCAACTCATGCACTTCGTCGGCGGTTAAATCAGTGGTTGTGAACCACTCTAGGAGTCGCTGGTAATATTCGTCACCCTCGGGAAAACGCCACACACCATCATCGGTGGAGGCCTTGGCTGAAGACTGGTTCACCGTGGCGATGAAGTCTAGATAGGCGGGTTTGAATGATCCTAAAAGCGCATCGCGTGCATCATTAATAAGACGAGCCTCTTCCGACTCCGCTAGCTCGAGCGCCCTTACTTTATTTTGAAAGTCTGACCAAACCGGTGATTCCTCATCGCTAGCATCGAAAGGCCGCCCCGTAATGACATTAGTAGCCGACGCCTTGATCTTGGGATACATCCAATCGACCAACTGCAGCCCTTTGTCCTCACGGATCGACAATTGTTCGATCATCTCGTCCATCACAGTGCGGACATTGTTTAATCGATCGATGTAGGCCTCTGCATCCGCGACAGACTGAATTCCGTGAATGTTGATCAAAGAGCTGGGAATCGAGGTATGAGCTCCGCGGAACTGATGTACCGCGTATCGATGATGTCTAAACTCATCCATCATCTGCGCGCGCTCGAGCGATATCTGATACAGATCCAGAGATAATTGCCCCGAAGGTGGCAGCGCGTCGCGATCAAAACCATCCAGCTCCGCTAGACGCTCATTGATAATCGCTCGCTCCTCATTTTGAAACGCCTCTGACTGAGAATCCCACTCACCCTGACGGTCCTTTCTACCCAAGTAACTCGCTGTAAATGGACGACGCGCTAAATTTTCTTCATAGACCTCCGCCAAATAAGCATTCAGTCGTTCATGCTCTGACATCGCATCTGGTCTTTCCAACGCGGCAACTTGGCTTTCTGACTCACCACACGCAGACAGGCCAAGAACGACCATCCACACCCATGACTGAACTAAAATCTTTCTAATCACTGTTACTCCCAACTCGCTATCACCAATTAAATCTGATCGACTGCCGGGCAAACCGTCACGGCATTAAACCCCGAATTGCCGAGCACATGTGGCTACCCATCTAAAAACCTCGAGAATTAAATCGATCAATCACAATCGTTAGCCCCGCAAGAGTAGCAAATACTAAGCTCCGGCTTGTGCGAACCGACCAGCCCATCTACTGTGTTATTAGATATCGATACCAGTACATTAGGGCTCGAGTGGAACCTGCTCGCGTGAGGAGCTTTCAGTGACACATCCAACCAACACCTCCGACCCGGACGCACTAGGCCACCTGTCGGCGTTATTGCATGAAACCACAGATGTGGGAAGACCAAAGGCGACTGACAAGCGGCGCAACAAAGGGTACCGAACTGCTCGCGAGAATCTGAATGACCTCATCGATGAGGGAAGTCTAGTCGAATATGGACAGTTGGCTGTAGCGGCACAACGCGACCGGCGCGATGCCGACACCCTACGTGTAGATACAGCAGCCGATGGTGTCATCACTGGTACGGCGACGATCAATGCCGCTGTCGTCGGTGAGCAGCAAGCGCACACCGCGGTCGCGATCTACGACTACAGTGTGCTCGCAGGAACCCAAGGCTTTTTTCACCATCAGAAGCTCGACCGTATCCTCGATATCGCAGAACGCGAGCGACTATCGGTGGTCATGTACACCGAAGGTGGCGGCGGTCGACCTGGTGATACCGATGTGAAAGTTAATATTGCAGGGCTCAACGTGACTACGTTTATGCAATGGGGACATCTGACCGGCAAGGTGCCAAGAATCGCAGTCAATAATGGCTATTGTTTTGCCGGTAATGCAGCTCTGTTTGGGGCCGCTGATATACGAATTACCACTCGCACATCATCCATAGGGATGGCGGGACCTGCAATGATCGAGGGAGGCGGTCTCGGCCAGTTTCATCCCGATGCTATTGGTCCAGCGCAGACGCTGTGTGCCAATGGCAGCGTCGACCTACTCGCCGAGGACGAAGCACATGCCACGGCAATTGCAAAATGTGTTTTGTCCTACGCGCAAGGTCGGACGGGCGACTGGCGAGCTCCTGAGCAATCGGTATTGCGGGAGATACTGCCCACCAATAGGCGCTTAGCCTACGACGTACGGAAAATAATGACAGCACTGTTCGATGAGCAGTCTGTTTTAGAACTACGCCCCATTTATGGCCGCGCTGTCGTGACAGCATTCGCTCGAATCGAAGGAATTCCGGTCGCTGTGATTGCGAGTGACTGCCGATATCTAGGCGGCGCTATCGACGTCGATGCGGCTTGCAAAGCAGCCGACATGATGCAGTTGGCGAAGCGTTGGAAACTACCCATTGTCTCCCTCGTTGATACGCCCGGGTTCATGGTGGGTCCAGATAGCGAGGCACAAGGTGCCGCCAGAGTCATGCCAGAGTTATTTAATACAGCTGCCAGTGTCGACACTCCCTGGATCGCTTTGTTTTTAAGACGTGGTTATGGCTTGGGCGCCATGGCATTGGTTGGAGGTTCATTTACCTTTCCAACAATTGCCGCGAGTTGGCCGCAAGGTGAGTTTGGTGGCATGGGACTCGAGGGAGCAGTTCGACTTGGCTACCAAAAAGAATTAGCGAGTATTGCCGATGAAACCGAACGAGAAGCCCTGTTCAATCGTCTGGTTGGCGAACTGTATGAAAAAGGACGTGCCACTGAGGCGGCTGCCTATCTCGAGATAGACATGGTGATCGATCCGATCGACAGTCGGAAAACAATCCTCCGAGGCCTGCGCGAGGCGTAAGTTTTAGTCATCACAACCTATTGAGCGAAGCGCTTCGCTCAGTTACTGTATATATATACAGTAACTAAAGATAAATGCTTTGCTCTGGTTGTGCCTTCGATTTCCTAGGCTGGCGCTCGATGCCCTGCCCCCGTCATCTACCGATGATACCGCTCGTATTGTTATCGAGACGCATCGGGTGTTCTGCTGTAACGACTATGCGGCGGCCTTAGGGGTTAAAGCTGGGCAGAAACATGCTACCGCGACGGCGCTGGTCGACGGTCACCGCAGCCAATTTCTGACCCGTGATCCGCGAGCCGAAGCGGCCACCTTGAGCCGCTTACAACAATGGGCTTACGCCATCACACCCACAATCACCCTGTGGAAAGACAATTCGCTGCAACTGGAAATTGGCCGTTGCCTACTCTTGCATGGTGGCTTAGAGACTCTGCTAGAGCGTGTCCACAGCGATCTCGATCGCCGCGGCTTCCAATGTGAAGTTGGGATAGCGCCCAGCCGGGAAGCTGCCTGGCTATTAGCTCAGAACCAACATTGGCTGGATGCCATTCCCCTACCAGGCGTGTCGATTGAAGCTCGACTTGAGTCATTACCGCTGCTCAGCATCGATGAGTTCGAGCGAGATATCACAGCGTTGGCTAAAGCGGGGATACATACCATCGGCAATGTATTAACAATGCCATCGGGCGCATTGCGACGACGCTGCAGTCAAGCGTTCTGTAACTGGTTGGATCGTTTAACCGCCAAAACCACCGAAGCTCTCGCTGATTTCAAACCCGCACCCGAGTTCTCGGATACGCTGTGGCTTGGCTACGGTACAAACAATCAAAGCGAGTTGATTCCATTCATGCGTGATCTGTTGAGTCACTTTTGCCAGTTTCTTCGCAACACGCAACTTGAAACATCCCATATCGAATGGACTCTTTTTCCCGCTCAAGGCCGACACTTAACACTCGACATCCATAGCAGTGACTGTCATAGCGAGGTAACGCGCTGGCTAGAGCAGTCCGATCTGCAGCTGAGTAATCTGCCAATCACAGACTTAATCGAGGGTATCGAGCTTAAGGCCTGCGAGTTACGCGCAGGGCACCATGCAACGCAAGATCTGTTTCTCGAAGCCAAACACCAGGAACCTTTAACGCAGCTGATCGACCGCCTGCGCAGCCGACTGGGCTTCCAAGCGGTCAGCCGCGTCTATTCTCGTACCGAGCATCTGCCAGAACACTGCTCCTACGAAAACTCCAACGAGTTTGAGTCGGAGGCATCGTCGACCAAAACACTCAAACGTCCTTTTTGGTTACTCGATACCCCCCAGCCCATTAGCCAGCGGAACAACCAGCTGTTCTGGATTGATGCTTTGGAGATTATTCAGGGTCCGGAGCGCTTAGAAGACTGCTGGTGGAGCCATCCAACCAGCCGTGACTACTACATTGCCAGTTCAAAAAGCGGCCAACCGGTCTGGATATTTCAGGACAGGCATACGCGATGCTGGTTTTTGCATGGGATTTTTTCATAGTAACCAGTAACTTAGTTCCTACCTCGCCAAACATTTCTTTTTTGTTTCTATTTTATTTCATTTTTATTTCATATATGGTCTATCACTCTGGATAGTCCAGACGTAGATATTTTTATCTACAAAACGCTGTGAAGCGATAGTACGCCGTGAGGCGTAAGGAGATAAAACAATGAAACTAAAAATACTTGCAGCATGCTTGTGTGCGGTTGGAAGCCTCTTCCCCTTGGCTGCAACTGCCGAAGTAAAACAAGATTGTGTATTGACTGGTGAGGTCATGCGTAGTGCCGATACGCACAATAATTTCTTAAAGGTACGCTTCCACCGGATCGAACAAGGCAACCTTGCTAACTGTCGGCTGAGAAAGCAATTCAAACGACAACGATTCAGCGCTGAAATACAAAACTCTGGTATCGATATGCCAGTTGGGGCGCAGGTGGTGTACGCCTATCAGCAAACAGCTTCGAGCACGAGCTGGCGGTTATTGCAGATCGATACAGAGATTCTACTGACTGCAAACACCCAAAATTAGTACCTACTAATAGCAACAAAAAGCGATCCAAACGCTCAGTTTGGATCGCTTTTTGTATCCACTAACTGCCATCCAGCCAGATAAGCGCGTCGACATCGAAACCGAGCTCATCGGCTCTGGTAACAAAGCGCTGTCGTACCGCTTCGGATACGGTGGATTCACGAGCGAGCAACCACAGGTAGTCGGTATTAAAGCCAGCAACGAAGGCATAGCTGTAGTCATCCGCCAACTCGAAAACCGCATACGTACCGTAGAAAGGACCAAAAAACGATACTTTCAAATGAGCCACATCCTCGCTTGAAACAGGCTTAGCCACGCCCTCGGCTTGGCGCCATTCTTGATCCGCAATATCGTAGCCACGATTTAAGACTGAGATAGCACCATCATCGCGAACTGCATAAGTCGCAGTCACCTGCTCTAAACCACGCTCGAAACTGTGATCCAAACGCGCGATCTCATACCAGGTGCCCAAATAGCGCTGCTTTTCAAAACCGGTGACTGGCTCCACCCCATCAGGTAAACCCGTGCAACTCACTAGTAAACTGAGTAATCCTACAAATAGGTAGCGCATCGTCTCTCTCCAGCCGTCTCTGTAACGACGGTATTTGCTGTCCTGTCACTATCAATCGATGTTGTCATTGTGGGGCTTCTTAAACAAAGGCAATATACTGTATAAAAATACAGTATATTGATTATGGCTTACGCTGAGCTCCACTGCCTGAGTAACTACAGTTTTTTACGCGGTGCATCGCACCCCGACGAGTTGGTTGAAATGGCGATTAAACGCGGCTATTCCGGTATCGCTATTACCGATGAATGCTCGCTAGCAGGTGTTGTCAAAGCTCATGTCGCGGCGAAAGAGCATGCTATCAAGCTCATTATCGGTAGCGAATTTACGGTATCTGAAGGGTTGAAGCTGATTGCTTTGGCACCATCACGCGACGCCTATGCCGAACTGTCAGGACTGATTAGCCGATCACGACGTCGCAGCGAGAAAGGCCATTACCTGACCCATCTTCGCGATATTTTTTTTCACCTGAAGCGATGCCTGATCATTTGGCTACCCAGCCAGTCGAATGACGAGGATGAATATGCGCAACAGCTGGCGAGACGCTGTCGCGATCGTTTCTGGGTCGGTGTGAGTCAATTACTTCGACACGATGACCACGAGCGTTTGAGTCGATGTCAGGTGCTAGCTGACCAGTTGCAAGTGCCGATGATCGCCTGCGGTGATGTGCGGATGCACAGCGCCAACCGAAAGCCCTTGCACGACGTCCTGACCGCCATCCGCTTCAATACATCAGTACAAGAACTGGGTGATAAGCGATGCAGTAATAGCCAACAACACCTACGAAGACTCGATAAATTACTACCGCTTTATCCAACTGAGCTTATAGCCGAAACCTTGAAAATTACGGCTCGCTGCCAGTTCAATCTCGATGAGTTGCGCTATGAATATCCCGAGGAAGTGGTTCCCTCGGGTCATACCGCCAATAGTTATTTGCGCGAGCAAGTCGCACTTGGCGCAGCGCAGCGATGGCCCAATGGTGTCCCAGATACCATACAGGAGCGGATCCATCGTGAACTTGAGCTCATTACAGAGCTCAACTATGAATACTACTTTCTCACCGTCTACGACATCGTCAATTTCGCGAGAAATCGACAGATTCTGTGTCAGGGTCGCGGCTCAGCGGCCAACTCGGTCGTCTGTTATTGCCTTCATATCACCGAGGTATCGCCTGAGCAGGTCTCTCTTCTATTTGAGAGATTCATATCACGCGAGCGCGATGAGCCGCCTGATATTGATGTCGATTTTGAACACGAACGTCGTGAGGAGGTCATCCAATACATCTATCAAAAATATTCGAGACGCCGCGCCGCGCTTGCTGCAACAGTGATTACTTATCGCTCCCGCAGCGCTGTTCGCGATGTTGGAAAAGCCCTGGGAATGGACGCGGTGTTTGTCGATGACTTAGCCAAATCGCTCGCCTGGTGGAACCGGGAGCGCGAGTTAAAGGCAAAATTTCAGGAGCAGGGCATCGAGTCTGGGCATCAGCTAGCCGACTTATTTCTGAAAATCACACAGGAAATTTTGGGCTTTCCTCGGCACTTGTCACAACACGTGGGCGGCTTTGTCATCAGTCGAGGGCCGATTTCGCAATTGGTACCCGTCGAAAACGCAAGCATGCCCGATCGCACTGTCATCCAATGGGACAAAGAAGATATTGAAGCCTTGGGACTACTGAAAGTCGATATTCTCGCCTTAGGTATGTTATCTGCGATTCGGAAAACACTTGCCTTGGTGCAACGCGACCAGCCTGGCATAAAAACTATTCAGGACATCCCCAAGGAAGATCAAGCGACGTTTCGGATGCTGCAACAGGCCGATTCATTAGGCGTCTTTCAAATTGAGTCGCGGGCACAAATGTCGATGCTACCTCGGTTAAAACCCGCTTGTTTCTATGATTTAGTCATCGAGATCGCCATCGTCAGACCAGGACCTATTCAGGGGGATATGGTTCATCCTTATCTCCGAAGAAGAGCCGGGCTCGAACCGATTAGTTATCCTGACCCCGCGATCCAGTCAGTACTCGAAAGCACTCTGGGCGTTCCTATTTTTCAAGAACAGGTGATTCGGCTTGCTATGGTGGCTGCCGGATTCAGTGGTGGAGAAGCCGACTCACTGCGCCGTGCGATCACCAACTGGGGGCGCAACAGCAAACTGCTGACCTTTGAGCATAAGCTCAAGTCCGGCATGCTAGCTCGCGGTTATAGTGCTGAATTTGCCGAGCAACTTTTTAGTCAGATCAAGGGGTTTGGAGGCTACGGTTTCCCCGAGTCTCATTCCGCAAGTTTTGCACTACTCGCCTATGTGTCGGCATGGCTCAAATGTCATCACCCGGCGGCATTTTATGTGGGGCTACTCAACAGCCAGCCCATGGGTTTCTACACCCCCTCACAACTGATCCAGGATGCCCGTCGCCATCACGTTGAAGTATTGCCTGTGGATATCAACCACAGCGACTGGGATCACGGCCTGTTGGCTCAAAGCGCTACGCCTAAAGGCTGTATTCGCTTGGGGCTCAGAATTATCAAGCGGTTGAGTCGAACCGGTGCAGAGCGCATCGTCGATGCCCGTAAGCATCGCTCTTTTAGCTCGCTCAAAGATCTAAAGATACGCTGTCACCTTGACCGAGATGATTTAGAGGCGCTCTCTGCTGCCGATAGTCTCTTCCAACTCAGTGGCCATCGCTATCAATCGCATTGGGACATTATGGCGCTTCAGGATTCTACGCCGTTGCTATCTGAGAGTAATGAAGCGCACTCTGTACGCGATAGTATCTCGGCGCCGTCTGCGATAGACAATGTACTGTTTGACTACCAGAGCACAGGGCTGTCGCTGAAACAGCATCCCATGGCTCTGCTGCGAGCGCAGGATCCCTTTCAACGCTGTCGACGACAATCAGAGCTCATCACGATGGGTAATCGTCGGTTTGTCAGAACAGCCGGAATTGTGACTTGCCGGCAGCGTCCTGGAACGGCCTCTGGCGTCGTTTTCTTAACGCTCGAAGATGAAACCGGCAATATCAATGTCGTGGTCTGGCCAAGTGTTCAGGAGCAATTTCGAGCCGCTTTGATGACATCGCAACTGATGATGATCAAGGGCACTGTGGAGTCACGTGAGGGGGTCACCCACGTCATTGCCAGCGCACTTTACGACCACAGTCATGCTCTCAATGATCTCGCTGTTAAATCTCGTGACTTTCACTAAGCGGTCTCGAGTCTGCCGAGGATACCATCATGGTCCCAGAATCAAATCAACGCAGCGCTCCTCGCATTCGAAACAGGCTCTTAAAGGACAGTCGTCCTACTCGGCTCTCGTAGTGATTCAATTGAGCGACAACCCACGGGCGCGATCGTTATCAGTTCGATTAAGCCCTTGTTAGGGTACTGACGATGTCAGCGGAGCGTGAGCGCCGACGTTGCCAACCAGCATCTCGAGGCACCTATTGATCACCCAAGAGCACTGTAATGGGTTGGTCTTTGATTCCGGCATACACCACCAGAATTACCGCCGCTTCGTCACCAATATTGGCACCCGCATGAGGCTGATTCACCATCTCAATAACCGCATCACCAGCACGAGCAACATGTGTTTTCCCACTGTCGGTGCGAACTTCAATGACACCTTTTAGAACAACACCCGCGGTCATGTACGGGTGCTCGTGGAGCGGAAGCGCCTTCCCAACGGGAATAGTGACACGAGCGACGGTTACCTCGGGTTGGCCGCTAGCATAGGGCGATAGTGCAGCACCACCCCAATCACTCGATGACCGAGCCAATATCTCTGAATGAATCGCAGAGTCGGCAGGCTCCGCGGCGACAACGCCATTGGTAACCAACATCAACACAACAACGCTGCAAATTCTAAAGACTTGCTTTAGCAGCCTGTTTGGCATGACTCTCCCCCACTCATTGCAATGCCAACTTGAAGCCATGCCCCTTACTCAGCATCACTCGATACCAGAGCCGTCAACTCACCATCCCCAGCTTGGGTAATCAGAAACTCGATGGGCCGGCAACAAACCTGGCAGTCTTCGATGTACTGCTCCCCCAAATCCTCTGGATTCAACAGAACACAAATCGACTCCCAGCAATAAGGGCAGTCAATCCATGCCTCCTGAAGTGAGCGATCCATTAAATTGCTAGCTTGCTGCTTTTAGTTCGACGGACTCAGATTCGCTTCGCGTAAAAATCAATGCTCCGTCGGCGATGGCACTGCCGCGAAACATCTTCTTGTCTTTGCGATAATCCTGGGGATTAAGCCACGGCATCTGAGTACCTTGTCGGGGAAAGTTCGGCATCATTCGCTGCATATAACCCGCTGAAAAATCGTCAATCCAAAATCGTTTTTCCATTGTTTTAGCAAGCAGCTCGGGGATCCGCGGTGTCGCCTGATCGTAACCAAACTCATCCATGTGATTGAGTACTCTACAAACCCACTCTGCAGTCAAGTCAGCGCGTAAAGTCCAAGAGGCGTTGATATAACCGAAGGTCTGCACCATGTTGGGAATGTTGGAGCACATCACACCCTTGTAAGTCCACTCATCGGCAAAGTTGACGGCCTGACAATCGACCGAAAACTCCGCGCCACCCAACATGAGAAGCTCGATGCCGGTTGCTGAAACGATAATATCGGCTTCAATGTTATCGCCACTGGCTGTCATCACTCCCGTTTCCGTGATTCGATCAATGGTATCGGTCACCACGTCGGCACGCCCCGACCGCAGCGCCGTAAACAAGTCATCGTCCGGCACTAAACACAAGCGCTGATCCCATGGGTTGTAGGACGGGGTGAAATGCTTTTTGACGTCAACAACGTCACCGATAGCCTTTTCGACTTCACCGAGCAGCGTCTCTGCCACCATCGCCGGCTGTGTTCGAGTTCGCCGATAAATGAGTTGCTGCCAAAAGGTATTCCTGAAACGCACAAGATCATAAGCCCAACTGGCGGGCAATACCTTGCGAAGAAAATTAGCCAGTTTATCGACGGAGGGTCGCGAGACGACATAGGTTGGCGACCGCTGGAGCATAGTGACTTTCGCGGCCGATTCAGCCATCTTCGGCACAATCGTCATGGCCGTGGCGCCAGATCCGATCACCACAACTCGCTTGTCACTGTAATCGAGGTCTTGGGGCCAAAACTGGGGGTGAACCCATTGACCCGAGAAGTCTTCACGCCCCTTGAATTCTGGCTGGTGACCCTGATCGTAGCTGTAATAGCCCGAGCACATAAGTAGGAAGTTACAACGGTAATAGACAGTGCCTTTATCTTCGGACTCGACGGTCAACGTCCAGCGAGCGCTATCAGTGTCCCATGCTGCTGACACCAAGCGGTGCCCAAACTGGATCTTGTCCCGTATTTGGTACTCATCCGCAGTCTCGTTAACGTAATCCCAAATCGAGGGGCCATCAGCAATTGCCTTCTCCGCCCGCCAGGGTTTGAAGTTATAACCGAGGGTATGCATATCGGAATCTGAGCGGATCCCCGGGTAGCGGAACAGATCCCAGGTGCCACCGATAGCCTGACGACGCTCGATCAAAAGATAGTCCTTTGACGGACACTGCTTCGACAGATGCACAGCAGCCCCTATCCCAGACAACCCTGCGCCGACAATCATCACATCGGTTTCGACTATGTGTTCAACACCCATCTTCTTTATTTCCTTCCTGCACCTAGCGTTTGATTGTGGTTCCAGCGCGTTACTAAAGCGTCCCTTAATGCAGCCACGGTGGACCCACTAGAGAAGGCAGATGCTAGAAATTTCTGCCGCGCTCGGCTGCAATCCTAAGCCGAAGCGCATTCAATTTAATGAACCCCTCGGCATCCGCCTGATCATACTTACCGGCGTCGTCTTCAAATGTCGCAATCGCATCGTCAAACATCGAGTCATCAGAACGACGGCCTGATACAACGACATTACCTTTATAGAGCCTTAGTCGCACGTCACCGTTGACCACCGACTGCGATTCGTCAATCGACGCCTGCAGCATGAGTCGCTCTGGAGACCACCAGTACCCGTTATAGATCAATTTTGCATAGCGTGGCATCAACTCATCTTTGAGATGGGCGACCTCGCGATCTAATGTCAGTGATTCGATAGCGCGATGAGCGCGCAACAAAATGGTACCACCGGGTGTTTCATAGCAGCCACGCGACTTCATACCGACGTAGCGATTCTCGACAATATCAGCACGACCGACACCGTGGGTACCGCCCACAGCATTGAGATGCGCCAATACCGCCGCAGGTGTCATCGCGACTCCATCGATGGCAATAACATCACCTCGGTCAAACGTCAGGGTCAGGTCCAAGCCCTCATCGGGCGCTGCTTCGGGGCTCACGGTCCAGCGCCACATCGATTCCTCCGGCGACGCCCAAGGGTCTTCCAAGACACCGCCTTCGTAGGAAATATGGAGCAAGTTTGCGTCCATCGAGTAAGGGGACTTCTTAGATGCACCTGCAAAATCAACGGGAATATCGCGCTCTGCACAAAAGGCCATCAAAGATTCTCGCGACGTCAAACTCCACTCACGCCATGGTGCAATGACTTGAATACCAGGTTTTAGTGCATAGGCACCCAGCTCGAATCGAATCTGGTCGTTACCCTTACCTGTAGCTCCGTGAGATATGGCATCAGCGCCAGTCTCGTTGGCTATTTCAACCAGGCGCTTTGCGATCAGCGGTCGCGCGATCGAGGTGCCCAGCAAATATTCACCCTCGTAGATGGTATTAGCGCGGAACATGGGGAACACATAATCGCGAGTAAACTCCTCGCATAGGTCTTCGATGTAGATCTCCTCAACGCCCAAGGCCGCAGCCTTCGCTCTTGCAGGTTCGACCTCTTCACCCTGGCCGATGTCAGCGGTGAAAGTCACCACCTCGGCGCCGTAGGTGTCTTGTAACCAGCGAACAATCACTGATGTGTCCAGACCGCCTGAATAGGCCAGAACCACCTTGCTGATGTTGCTCATATCTCTCTATCCAAAATCGCGAGGGGCGAAGTTTACGCCTCACACATCCCGTTGCCCACCCGAACACTGATAAACTATGCGCCGAACTTGCAGAAGGCAGTGTCATGACCAGCTTAACAATCGTCCACCCCGATGACTGGCACATCCACCTGCGCGATGGCGCAGCGCTGAATAGAACTGTGAACGACGTGGCGACGTGGGCCAGACGAGCGGTGGTGATGCCGAATCTATCCCCCCCAGTGAAAACCGTTGCCGATGCCACGAGCTATCACAAGCGCATCATGAACGCATTGACCGACGGGGTTCAATTCGAGCCATTGATAACGCTGTATCTAACTGACAGCACGTCTGAACAAGACATTCTTGATGCTGCGGCCTCGGACATCGTCTGCGGGGTGAAGCTCTACCCGGCAGGCGCCACCACTAACTCAGCAGCAGGTGTAACGGCTCTCGATAGCCTCAAACCAACGCTCGCGGCGATGGAAGCATCGGATCTACCACTGCTGATTCACGGTGAGGTGACAGACCCAGAGGTCGATGTCTTTGATCGCGAGCGGCTGTTTATCGAGCGCACACTGGCTCCTCTGAGCGAGGCGTTTCCCCAACTTCGGATTATTCTCGAGCATATTACGACGGCTGATGCGGTCGACTTCGTCAATGGAGCGCGCGAGGGAATCGCAGCAACCATTACCCCTCAGCATTTACTTTACGATCGTAACGACATGCTGGTTGGGGGTATTCGACCTCATCTGTTTTGCCTTCCCATCCTTAAACGTCGGGATCACAAAGAAGCGCTTCGCAAGGCTGCCACATCAGGCAATCCTCGCTTTTTTATTGGCACCGACTCCGCACCTCATACGCGAGAAACCAAAGAAACCGATTGCGGCTGTGCCGGCTGCTACTCGGCCCATGCCGCGATTCCGCTATATGCGGAGGTTTTTGAAGAGGAAAATGCACTGGATAGGCTAGAGGGATTCACCAGCTTGTTCGGTGCTGATTTTTATCAGCGACCCAGAAACCAGGGCACGATGACACTGATACGCGAAGAGACATCGGTCCCAAATGAGCTCACCTTCGGTGATAGCGTTGTGGTGCCATTAAGAGCCGGTGCCAGTGTTCGATGGCGAGTGGGCGCCCGTTCGTGAGTAACGCCCGCGGCTATGCGCTCAAGGATCGATTTCGAGGTTTCCTGCCAGTCGTGATTGACATAGAAACCGGTGGCTTCAATGCTGAGACCGACGGTATTCTGGAGGTGGCTGCAACGTTTTTCGAACTGGCGGACGATGGGCTTTTGCGTGTCGATCGCACCATCAGTCGGAATGTCGACCCATTTGAGGGCGCCAACCTCGACCCCTCTGCCCTTGAGTTCACCGGTATTGACCCGGAAAGTCCGCTTCGCGACGCAGTACCAGAGGATATTGCTCTAGGAGAGATTTTTGGCGAGGTTCGGAAAGCGGTCCGGGACCACTCGTGCACTCGAGCGGTCTTGGTAGGACACAATGCGCACTTTGATGCTGGCTTTATTAACGCTGCCTGCGAGCGATGTGGAATCAAGAGGAATCCGTTCCACCCCTTTTCCCACTTCGATACATCAACGCTGGCTGGACTGGCCTACGGCCATACGGTACTAGCACAAGCTTGCAAACGAGCCAGCATAGAATTTAGTAACACCGAAGCCCACTCTGCGGCCTACGACGCTGGTAAGACAGCTGAGTTATTTGCCACGATAGTCAATCAGTGGCAACAGCTTGGGGGCTGGAGCTGGCCAACTGAGAATGCAGAGGCCGCTGGGTCCAGTGACGCCGGTTAGTTAACCCGACAGTTCGGTGAGCAACTGATCAAGTTGGTCAATCAAGGTCATAATGTCGGTTTGCCCCAGTAACTCGTATTTGAGTGTGCTGCCCACGGGCAGGAGTTGCGTCAGCGCAAAACAAACAGACCAAGCATCCTCATAATCGACGCTCAAATTGAGTCGTTTGACTTCTGGGTGTCGCTGAAGGCCTTGCAACACATCCACCATTGATGCCCCTTCGACAGGTAGCGGCTCGGGGGCGAGAGCGGGCTCGAGCTCAACGCGCGCTACATTCAAGCTTGACTCCTCTATCCAGGCCTCTTCGATATGGAAGCGTTGGCTGCCCTCAATCGTGATTCCTAGCAACCCATTGGGTAACTGATCCCAATCGACGATGTGTGCAAGCACTCCATAATCTCCGATCTGTAGCGACCCTGATGCCCCTTCCTCATCGACCTCTGATCCCTGTCTTAGCCATACCACGCCAAACCCGGTTTGCTCGCGCATACACTCAGCGACCATATCAATGTATCGACGCTCAAAGATCTGCAAGGGCAATCGTCCGTGAGGTAGAAGCACAGTTCCCAAGGGGAAGAGCGGTATATCAGTTGTCATCGTGTTGGATCGCTCTCTCGCTCAAGACCAGTTAACAAAATCAAAGCCATATCACGATCATTGCCGCAGTATTCGGGCTCAGCCTGAAATTGAGCACAACACGCAGGCCGTCTTGGATCGTTAAAAAGACCACATAGCCAATCAACAGTCAGATGCGCACAACGCTCTCCAGCAGCTTTGCCATCTGGCATACCAAAAAAGGGGGTGTGGATTGCCGGAACAATACAGCAGGCACCACAACCCGCACGACACTCCATTAGGGCTGCTCCGGTCCCAGCGGTTGAAAGACCAGGATCAACTTCGGCAACAACAAGAGTGCACCGGTGACAGCAGCAATCATCGCCAGTACCGTCAGTACGCCGAAGTAAATACTCGGCGTGAAGTTCGACAGCGTCAGCATTGAGAAGCCTACGACCACGGTGAGAGTGGTGTAATACATGGCGCGCCCAATACTGCCATGACTTCGATGCATCGCCTGTCGATAGTCACCATCAATTGCAAACTCTCGTCTGAAACGGTGGATGTAATGGATGCAATTATCGACCCCCATACCGACGACGATAGCAGCAATCGTAATCGTCATAATATCGAGTGGGATGTCCGCCAACCCCATCATCCCAAGGACTAACCCTGCAGCCAGAATATTCGGCGCTAGACCCAGCAAGGCCAGCGACAGCGATCGGAATAGCGCAAGAAACATGATGCCAATAGCAATGAAGACTGCCCCTAAAGTCAGGATCTGCGAGGCGTACAAG
>NTKA01000049.1 GCA_002456975.1 Halieaceae bacterium MED-G27 | reverse complement strand
GTTGTCCTTTTAAGACGGGCCCTACGCCCGCCGGCGTTCCTGTCATGACGATGTCGCCATCCTCCAGGGTAAGAAACTGATTGAGCTCCTCGAGAATGGTCGCGGGCTTATACAACATGTTCGTAACACCGCCTTGTTGTCGAAGTTCACCATCAATTCTCAATTCGAGCATCAACTTATCGAGCTCCGCGGGTGCACTGACAAATTCGCTGAACAGTACTGAACCGGCAAACGCCTTGGCGCGCTCCCAGGGCAGCCCCGCTTTTTTTAATTGGCTCTGGGTTTCTCTTTTGGTGAGGTCGAGACCAAAGCCGACACCAGTAAACCGACCTTGCTCGATGAGCAAACAGATTTCACCCTCGTAATGGATGGATTCACCGCGCTCAGCGATCAAGGAATCGCCAATCGAGGCGCTGGGCTTCATAAATACCGTCATCTCCTCGGAGGGCAGGCTGCCCATTTCCGCGATGTGATCGCTGTAGTTTTTGCCCACACAGATAATCTTGGGCGGTCTAATCGAACGATCATTGAATTGCACGGCGGTCATTGTTGATTCACTTTTTCCTGTTGGCTCTAAAGCGCCATCGATAATTTTTCTGCTGCAATTTGATGAGCGGAGCATACCCCACCTGATCATTTGGCTCGGACATCGATCGGTCTTTAGTGAGATAACTTTGGACTAAACCGTCGGGCTTATCCGGGCTTATATTCGGGCTGATATAAGTTATCGAGTATGGTCGCCAAAGCCAGCGCCAGCGAGTACCCTTACAGCAAATCTAACAATAAATGGTTCCAGGGTTATGCGCTTTATTTTTCTCGCTGTTCTACTCGGTCTATCAGGTACCGCTCTCGCTCAAGAGAAGCCCAATATGCTCATTATCTGGGGCGATGACATCGGTTTTTGGAATCTCTCGACTAACAACATGGGGATGATGGGTTATTCGACGCCTAATATTGACCGTATTGCCGCCGAGGGCGCCAAGTTTACCGACTACTACGGGCAACAGAGTTGCACTGCCGGGCGATCTGCCTTTATTACTGGCCAGTCGCCGATTCGAACAGGCTTAACCAAAGTGGGAACCCCAGGTGCTGATCTGGGTATTCGACCCCAAGATGTGACGCTCGCGTCACTTCTCAAAGACGAGGGCTATGTCACAGGCCAGTTCGGTAAGAACCATTTGGGCGATAAAGATGAGTTTTTGCCGACCGAGCACGGCTTCGATGAATTTTTCGGCAATCTCTATCACTTGAATGCCGAGGAAGAGCCCGAGCACCCTGACTATCCAACCGACCCTCTGTTTTTGAAGTTGTTCTCGCCTCGCGGTGTGATTCACAGTTTTGCCGATGGCGATATCGTCGATACCGGAGCGCTCACCAAAGAGCGGATGAAAACTGTAGATCGAGAGTTTCAGTCAGGGGCGCAGGACTTCATGACACGAGCGGTCGAGCAGGGCAAGCCGTTCTTTGTCTGGATGAATACCACGCGGATGCACTTCTACACCCATACCGCAGATGATGAGAGCGGTCTATCCGGGCAGGGCTTCTACAACGACGCTATGGTGGGTCACGATATGATGGTGGGTGAAATGCTCGACCACTTGGACGAGCTAGGTGTGGCCGATAATACGATCGTGATGTACTCGACCGATAACGGTCCGCACTTCAATACCTGGCCTGATGCCGCGATTACGCCGTTTAGAAGCGAGAAGAATACTAACTGGGAGGGCGGCTTTCGCGTCCCAGCCATGGTTCGCTGGCCCGGTCGCATCCCGGAAGGACAGGTGATTAACGAGATCATGTCGCATGAGGATTGGGTGCCTACACTCATGGCAGCGGTGGGTCGAGATAACATCACTGAAGAGTTGAAAGCCGGTGTTACGGTAGATGGTAAGCCTTACAAGAATCATCTCGACGGTTTTAATTTTCTTCCATTGCTACAAGGTGAGGCTGATCGGGGTCCCAGAAAAACCTTCTTTTACTGGAGCGACGACGGTTTGCTGGTGGCAATGCGGATTGGCGACTGGAAGGTATCATTTGCCGAGCAGCGCTCGCAGGGCTTTTCAGTCTGGCGTGAACAATTCGATGAACTTCGGATTCCAAAGATCTTCCATCTGAGGCGCGATCCCTTCGAGCGCGCTGATGAGAGCGCTAACACCTATGATGACTGGTGGGCCCGGGTGGCACTTCCGAGAATCGGTATGGCGCGAATCGAGCTGCAAAAGTTTCTGACGTCGCTCGCTGCCTACCCACCGCGACAACGACCCGCCTCATTCAGCGTGGACCAAATGATGGAGCCGCTGTATCAGCAACAAGCCGATCAGTAAGGCAAACCTATCAGTAACGGGAGTGGCTGCAAGCCTAGCTCACACCCGCAATGAGTAGCCCTCTGGGTTCATAAGGCGGCTAGTAGCCCAGACGGTGATGAAGGAGAGTCAGCTAAGCGTGGCAGACGCTCCGCTGACTCAAGCCTGACGATGCCCCTAGCAGCTTTAGGGGCTGATGGTGTCGGCGGCGTGACCGTATACAACGCCGCCGTCGACCGCGATCGTCTCACCCACCACATAGTCACCTGAACGAGCTGCCAGGTAGATCGCGACTGCTGCCATATCTTCGTCGTGGCCAATGCGACCCGATGGAATGCTTGAACCTACCGCATCGCCAAAGTCACGAGCAGCCTTGTTCATTTCAGATGCGAAAGCGCCCGGTGCGATAGCGGTCACGTTTATGTGGTCTTTCACCAATCGTGCGGACATACGACGTGTCAACTGAATGACCGCGGCCTTTGAGGCCTGATAGCTGTAGGTCTCCCATGGGTTGATTCGCAAGCCGTCGATCGATGCGATATTGATCACTTTGCCGGGGCTTCCAGCTGATGCGGCGCTTTTCAGCGGGTTGTGCAACGCCTGCGTCAGGAAAAACAGCGACTTCACATTGAGATCCATCACCTTATCCCAACCGTGTTCGGGGAACACCTCGAAGGGTTCGCCCCAGGCGGCGCCGGCGTTGTTGACCAGGATATCCAGCGACGATTCGTGCTGCGCATAGGCTTCTGCCAACATTTGGCAACCGGCTACAGTACTGACGTCCTGCGGTAGTGAAATACAGCTGGGACCCAGCTCCTCAGCGACCGCATCGCAAACATCCGCTTTTCGAGAGGAAATGTAGACCTTCGCGCCCTGCGCGATATAGCCCTCAGCGATCATTTTACCAATGCCGCGCGAGCCACCCGTGACCAATGCTGTTTTACCCTCGAGCGAGAAAAGAGAAGACGTATCCATTACCTGTACTCCGTTATTTGTAATGCTAGTTTAGGACGGCTATCTAACCACGCTTTGTGGCAGTGCGCACGCAAGCGCAGCAAGTCCCAGTAGTTTACGTGGCATGGGCCTTAAGGTGTGTCACCGACATGAGGAAGATGGTTATTGACCCAGCAATCAGCAGGGTGACGAGCACTGAGGTTATTCCGAACAGGGGAAGCACCCAGCCGAGGACATATGGGCCAGCGGTAGCCCCGGAAATCGCAGCTAGCATGATCTTGGCACCCGTGGTTGTCCCGCCGCGGCTAGTATTGAGCATCCAGGCGTAAGCATTGGGGAAAATGATCCCCATGAAGGCTCCAATAAACCCGATCTCTGCAAGCGACACCTGACCCGTAGCTGCCAAAGCGAGGGTCATGACCACGCCAGCATGGCCGAACACTGCGAAGATAAAGGTGTTGAATATCGCCGCGGTCATGGCAGCGAGTAGGCGAATCACCACAAACCATGCAAAGAACGTTGTCATAAAGCCAGCAATGACATCGGCCCCATAGCCTTGGACATCAAGTAATGATGGCACCCAATAGGTGAGACCCGCCTCAATCATTAAGGTCAGGAATGCCACGCTGAGTATGGGTGCTATCGATCCAGTACGGGTGCCTTCGATGGTGACCTGATCGCGCGCAGGCACCCGGTCATCGATAGTAAGACTGAGAACAGCCAGTAGCGCTGAGGCGATGGCGATGAGTGTAAAAATGCCCTGACCGTCGAGCCATTGCCGGGTCAAAATCCAGGGCCCGGCGACAGCACCCAGGCCGTAGGTCGCGTTCAGCACATTGAGCAAGCTCGCATTGTGTTGCGAGAATCTTGTGACAAACAGCGTGTTAAAGGACATCGACAGACCGCCAAAGCCGATGCCCAGTAATACCGAGGCTATGAGCTTCAGCGGCCAGGCGGTAGGTCCCGAGACCAGCCACGCACCGGTTGCCATGCAGAGCGCGGCGATGCTGATTCGTCGATGATTGCGTTCCTCGATGAAAGGAATGAGGGCAGCTCCAGTGACTAGCGCCGAGCCCACCCCGTGTAAGGCAAAAAATAAGCCCAGCTCTTCAGGATCACGCTCATACAGTTGACCGAGTTCGGCAACGAAAATCCCCAAGACGCCTTGCTCTATCCCGATAATCAGGAAGGCGCAGAAGCCAGCGATAATCAGCAGTGGGAGTGGGGTGGCGGCCATAAAAGCTCAACGAAGCTGTCACATCGGGCGCGTAAGCTAACTCAAAATGTTCAATCTGGATATCGATTAAATGGCGAAACCCCTGACCTTATTGTTTATCTGCACCCACAATCGCTGTCGAAGCGTGATTGCTGAGGTGGTGGCAAATCAGCGCTATGGTGACCGGGTGTTAGCCTACAGTGCGGGTAGCGAGCCAGCAGGCGAAGTGCACCCGCTCACACTGAAGTATCTGGCAGAGAGGGGCTATTCGGTTGCAGGGCTGAAGAGTCAATCCTGGGACGAGTTTTCTGACTGCGGAGTCGATCTAGCGATCACGGTCTGCGACAGCGCAGCGGGCGAGGCTTGCCCCATGTGGATGGGTGATACCCAGCGTCTGCACTGGGGTATGCCCGATCCATCCCGACTGGATGGCGATGAGGCGACTGTTCGCGACGCATTTTTTGCGGTTATGGACGCACTCGATGCAAAACTGGCTGAGCTAGTCTGAGCCCGCAAATGGATTGGCGTCCCCCATACCACCTTTGATATGACCGACGATGGGGCTGGCCTCTGCGCTGGCAAACGCTTGGTCGATCATCTGATAGCGATGCGCGACAACTGGTCGAAAGTCGGGATGGGTAAAGATATAGGGATCGCCAGCACGAACAGATTCAATCACGCGCTGCGCCAGTACGTTGGGCTCGATGCCACCATTAACCGCCGATGCGATCACGGTTCGACCTTCCGCTAGCGCCTCTTCATCGGTCGTGATCAACGGGCGATCACTTTGGGCATAGTCGTCGGGACGGTTGCGATCGGACAGATAGATTCGTGTCTTCACAAAGCCGGGGCAGAGTGCTGCGACTTGAATATTGTGGGGGGCGAGCTCCACTGCCCATCCTTCAGAGAGACCTGCGACAGCAAGCTTGGTGGCATTGTAGGCGCCGCCGCAGGGAATTCCTGTCATGCCCGCCATCGACGCCACGTTAACTACCCAGCCACCGCCAGCCGCTTTGATATGCGGAATGACCGTTTGCATACCGATCACAACACCCATCAGATTGACATCGATGGTCCACCGCCAGTCTTCGAGTGACATAGACTCAAGCTCGCCCGCAGCACCCCCAACACCTGCGTTGTTCATCAGTGCGTGAATACCACCAAATCGCTCAAGAGCGGCATCGGCAACACGCCTCCAGTCGGCTTCATGGCGAGCATCTGCGCACACGGCGAGAACCGAGATGCCTGCATCGGTCAGGGTCTGCTCAGCGCTAGACAACGTAGCTTCCGAGATATCAGAGATGACCACATTCATGCCTTCGTGACCCGCTGCCTTGGCGACCGCGAAACCGATCCCCTCGGCACCGCCACTAATGATTAGGGTCTTTTTCTTGAAGAGTTCCATATATTCTTTCCACTACTGTAATGCGCGATTATTTTTTGTGCCTTGGTAAGGCCCGATAAACCTAGTGTACGCAATACAAACAGGTTTCACTTGTTGCTTGGTTGGCTTTTCATAGGTCCTCTGTAGGGGTCGATCTGCGCACTCGGGAATACCTATTGGAATTTAGCAGCCGGCTACCTACTTGGGGCCTACATTCTCGAAGTTACGGATTATGACGATTCATGGTACTAGAGAGCCGCAACCAATGATTCTGATTCAAAGCGAAAATAGGTGGGTATTACCTCCCATGGCGGTGATGTTGTTAGTGAGCGTATGTTCAGTGACAAACCGCAGTAAATAATTGGGTCCGCCAGCTTTGGGTCCTGTGCCAGAGCAACCGTGCCCGCCAAACGGATTGACCCCCACAACGGCGCCAACCATGTCGCGATTGATGTAGGTATTCCCAACTAGCCGTTGCTCCCAGATCTGATCGGCAAAGCCGGCAATTCGGCTGTGGATGCCCAGTGTCAAACCAAAATCTTTGGCTTTTAGTTGCTTCAGAATGTCAGGTAAATCGTCTTTTTCGTATCTGATTAGATGCAAGACCGGTCCGAATATCTCGCGTTTTACTGCGTCAAGGCTGGGTACCTCCCAGACCTGAGGTTGCACAAAATGCCCGTCTAGCCTGGTTCGGGTTTGAGGGGCGATCGCTAAGCACTTCCCCACACTACTCAGTTGTTCGATGTAATCGTCGATCATTTGCTTTGCGTCACGATCAATCACCGGGCCGATGTCGGTTTCAATGCAACAGGGATCACCCAGAGTCAGTGCAGCCATCGCCCCGGCGAGCATATTGATGATTGTGTCAGCGATGTCGTGCTGCACTAGCAGAATACGCATCGCCGAGCATCGCTGGCCGGCGGACTGGAATGCTGAGGTGATGACATCGTCAACGACTTGCTCAGGCAAGGCGGTTGAATCAACAACCATCGCATTGATGCCCCCGGTTTCCGCTACGAGGGGTACGATCGCTCCCGATCGTTGCGCGAGCGCCCGGTTAATTAATACCGCTGTATCGTGGCTGCCCGTAAAGACCACGCCCGCAAGCGCTGGGTGAGCTAACAACTGTGAGCCTAGTAGTTCGCCGTCTCCGGGAAGTAGCGCCAGTACCTCGGTTGGTATGCCTGCCTCATGGAGTAGCTGAACGGCTTTGAACGCCGTCAGCGGTGTTTGCTCGGCTGGCTTGGCGACAACGGCATTCCCGGTGGCAAGGGCTGCTGCAATCTGTCCGACAAAAATGGCCAGCGGGAAATTCCACGGGCTAATACAGACGCAGACACCTCTGGGCTCGTAGACCAGTTGATTATCCTCGCCCGTGGGTCCTGGCAGTAGAAGTGGATCAGACATCAATGCTCGGGCATTGGCCGCGTAAAAACGCAAAAAGTCCACCGCCTCGCGAACCTCTGAGACACCATCATCAAGCGTTCTGCCCGCCTCAATGGCGATAAGGCTCACAAGAGACTGCATATTTTGCTCGATCGACTCAGCCGCTTGTTCAAGCAGCGAGGCGCGCACATCGACGCCTAGCTGATTCCAGTCGGGCTGAGCTCGTTGGGCTATCGACATTGCCTCGTCAGCATCTGATGCGCTAGCTTCAATCGCCTCACCAATCACCGCATCACTTACCGGAGAGCGGCAGACTCTCGATTCGCCACTCACCGTTTGCCCGGCGATGAGCGGATGGGCAGCAAAGGTTTGTTGTTGATGCTCGGCGACTACCAATGACAGCGCTTTTAATTGCTCTCGAGATTCCATATCCAGTCCTCTGGCGGATCGCCAAGCTGTAGTTTCTTGGGCGGAAATCTCTTGCGGGTTTGGGATCTTGCTGTTGCGCTGACCCTGACTACCTACAACCTCATTCATTGGGTCTTTTAGCAGTGAGGTAACGGCCAGTTCTTTGTCGAGAAAATGATTCAAGAAAGAACTATTGGCCCCATTTTCAAGAAGCCGTCTCACGAGATAAGGCAGCAGATCCTTATGACGCCCGACTGGGGCATAGGTTCTGACCTTCAAATTGGGGTGCTGTTCCCGAGTGACCTTGTACAACAGCGCGCCCATGCCATGGAGTCGTTGCATCTCAAAGTGATCGCAGGACGGATCCATCGAGACAACCTGCGCAATCGTGTGCGCATTATGGGTCGCCAGTTGTGGAAAAATATGTCGAGTTCCTGAGAGGAGTCGAGCGGCGCAGGCCTCAAAGGACAGGTCGGTATGATGTTTCTGGGTGAAGACTGGGTAGTCATCGAGCCCGAACTGCTGAGCGAGTTTGATTTCAGTGTCCCAATAAGCACCTTTGACAACCCGAACCATGAGGCGCCGATTATGGTCGGTTGCCAACGTCTGTAACCACGCGGCTACATCGAGAGCGCGTTTCTGATAGGTCTGCAGTACAAATCCAAGCCCATCAAAATCCTTGAGATTTGATTCAGTCGCCAGCCATTGAAAAATATCGAGTGTTAACTCGAGCCGGCCACACTCTTCTGCGTCAACAGAGAGTCCAAGTCCGCGGTCGCGCGCAAGGGTTGCCAAGTGATGAATTCTGTCCCGAATGATCGGCAGACAAATAGTTTGTTGCCTTTCCTCAAAGCGCGGATGAAGCGCGGAGAGTTTGACCGAAATCCCGTTAGACGTTCTCGGACATTCCCCTTTTTGATGGTTACCAATAGCCAGAATGGCCTGTTCATAACTGGCCAAGTATTGCAGCGCATCGGAGTCGGTTCGTGCGCCCTCGCCCAGCATGTCAAAGCTGTAAAGGCCGCCGATTTTTCCTGCCCGGCGAATAGCTGACTCGATATCTTTACCGAGTACAAATTGCTCACCCAGTATTTTCATGGCGGTTAACACGGCCGCTCTGAGCGCCGGCTCGCCGATTCGACTGGCTAGATTTTGAAGCCAGCCGCGGGTTCCGCCCAAAGCTCGCTCGTCAGGTCCCACCACACGGCCAGCTAACATAAGTCCCAAGACCGAGGCGTTGACCAGTTGTGACTCCGATTGGCGCCAGTGGTTACCCCAATCGCCGGCGCGGATTTTCTCCGTAATCAACTCGTCGGCTGTGGCGGCGTCGGGAACCCGCAACAGCGACTCAGCAAGGCACATTAGCGCAATGCCCTCGGCATTTGATAGGCCGAATTCGGTGAGGAAGGCATCAAGGGTGCCGGACTCTTCGGATCGAGCTCGACTGGTTTCCACCAATTTTGTTGCGAGCCGCATCGATTTGTGACGGTCGGAGCCAGCTTGCTCGAGTTCTGATATGAGACGGGCTACTTGTTCGGGCTCGCTTGCGTAATGGCTTGTGCGAATAGCGTTACTAGTCTGTCTGTCTGGACTCTGCAAGCCGACCTCCGTATGGTTGTGACCGACCCTAAATAAGCCTAAGTATGGTCATAACATAGCGATCGTTCAGCAATAACACTAACAGGGAATGAAGCGTATGAGTCTCGATTTGGAATTTGTCGATAATGTTGCCGTGCTGCGGTTTGATGATGGCAAGCGTAATGTTTTTTCATCGGATGTGATTGCTGATTTCAATGCTGCACTTGATGAGGTTGAGGCTCGCTCTGCCGCACTGTGCTGGATCGGTCGCGAAGGCTGTTTCTCGGCTGGTTTTGATATAAAAGTGGTCGCAGGTGATGACCTACAGGCGGCCGCCGCACTGGTTCGATTAGGTGGCCAACTCGCCTATCGTGTGCTTTGCTTCCCTCGGCCAGTGGTTTGTGCGGTGACAGGTCATGCTTTGGCGCTTGGTGCCATCATGCTGGTGTGCGCCGATAAGCGCATCGGCACGGCAGGTGATTTTAAGCTCGGCACCAATGAGACGCAGATCGGTATGGCCTTACCCGTGTTTGGTTATGAACCCGCCGCCTGGCGGCTGTCTGAAGCTCATCGTTTCGAGTCGATAGTCGCGGGAGCCATTCACGATCCAGATATGGCACACGCGGCGGGTTTTCTCGATGAAGTCGTCACTGCAGAAGAGGTGATGGAGCGCGCCATGGGGCACGCAGCGAGATTGGGTGCGTTGCCCGCCGAAGCCTATGCGGCAAACAAGCTGGCGAGTCGTGCAATCCCCATCGAGCGTGTGAAGACAAGTCTTTAGGATCAGCGTATGTTTGAGAAACTGTTCACTGGCTTTTTGGGGCTGATACCAGTCATTTTTGGTATCGCCTTCATGGGCCCGGTTGTGGCCGCCCTGTTGGCCGAGGTGGGGATACAGGATATCTTTGGGGTGGGCCTAATGGCGCCTTGTATGGCATTTTTTGGTGCTTGGGGCGCCATCGCAAAATGGAAAGGACGATGGATATAACTGCGGATTTGACAGATAAGACCGAGACCGAGCTCCGGGCAATGGAACGTGCGATTGCCAAAAAGCACCTCGACAAATTTCCCTATTTGTCCCTGTGTTGGGGGCTTGGTAACTTCATCTGTTGGCTGTCGATGTGGCCTTTGGTGATGACGGGTGTCATGCCGATGTGGCTAGGCCTTGTGATAGCCTCGATTAATGTGGCGGCAAGTTATCTGCCGTCGCACGAGGCGCAACACTCGATTTTTGCGATGCCGGGAAAACCCCTGCGCTGGCTAAACGAGTTGGTCGGACACTTGACTCCTATCCCGCTCGTGATGCCCTTTCGGGTACTCCGAGCGACGCACCTCGAGCACCATAAGTATGCCAATAATCCAGAGCTCGATCCTGATTATGGTATCCATGCGGATACGGCATGGGGTGCTGTATGGGCAAGCATCCAGTGGCGGCAGCCGCGGCCCGAGGGTGGAGAGCACCGATATGCGCAGTCGCTTAAAAGAATTGGCCGAGAGGACCTTATTCTGGAATCGGTTGTGTTCGAATTGGTATATCTCGCTATCCTCATCAGCTTAGTTTGGACCGGGTTTGCACTCGAGGCCTTCTTCTTGTGGTGGTTACCACGTCATATCGGTATTACCTGGCTCCATTTTTATCTGGCGTGGTTCCCACATAATCCAAGTTGTGGCGAAGGTCGTTACAGCGATACCCGGAGCTTTAAATCGAAGGTAGGTAATATTGTCTCGGGCGGTATGCAGTACCACATCGTGCATCACCTTTACCCCCGGATACCACTGGTACGCACCCCTGCGGCTTATCGTGAGATGAAGCCCATTCTCAAAACGATGGGTGCCGATGTCGACGCGATTTAGTGCGCCGTCTGTCGGCATTGGTCTAACACGCGTGCGTTGCCTTGTTGGGTAGGGCTTGTACTAGCTAAAAGCGGTCCGCTGGGGGCAAACAGCTACCGTTAACAAGATCGAATAATTCAAGCCATTGCGTTGCCGATTGAGGTGACAGCGAGTGGCGGACTAACAAGGTAGTGGTCATGGAAATGTTGGAGAGCTTTGCAGCGGCGTTTGAGAGCTTTGTCTGGGGTCTGCCGATGGTAGCGCTGTTGCTTGGTGGCGGTGCGTTTTTCCTGATTTTTTCGCGAGCTATTCCCTATCGCTATCTCGGGCATGCATTTGGCGTTATGTCGGGGCGCTATGACACGCCCGATGAGCCAGGAGAGTTGAGTCACTTTCAGGCTTTGGCTGCTGCCCTCTCAAATACGATGGGGCTTGGCAATATCGCGGGTGTCGCGCTGGCAATAGCGGCCGGTGGGCCCGGCGCTGTCTTCTGGATGTGGATGTCGGCTGTGGTCGGTATCGCCACCAAGTTCTTTACCTGCTCTCTGGGCGTGATGTATCGCGGGCGCGACAGCATGGGGCAGCTGCAGGGTGGTCCTATGTACGTCATCCGCGAGGGCCTATCACCGCGCTTCTATCCGTTGGCGGTTTTGTTTTCAGTCGCCGGCCTCATCGGCACATTGCCCATGTTTCAGGCTAATCAACTGACTGCTTTGATCGGGCAAACGGTATTCGGCGGAACACCGCCGGCATGGTCTGGGCTGGTGACTGGCTTAATTTTGGCGGTAGTCGTTGGAATGGTTATTTTCGGCGGGCTTCAGCGCGTGGCTAAGGTGGCGGTGGCGCTGTTACCAACCATGGTTTTCGTCTACCTGCTGATGACATTGTGGATTGTCCTGACCAACTTCGAGCGGGTTCCCGGGTTATTTGTGCTGATCGTCTCTGAGGCCTTCAATCCAACAGCGGTGGGCGGCGGCTTTATCGGCATTATGCTGATCGGCGTGAGCCGCGGCGTGTTTTCCAATGAGGCAGGCGTCGGTACCGAGGTGATGGCGCACGGTGCGGCTCGAACCAACGAGCCGATCCGCGAGGGCATGTTGGCCACTCTGGGGCCCATATTTGACACTTTATTGGTCTGCACCTGTACAGCCCTGGTGATTCTACTTGCCGGTAATTGGCAGTCTCCGGGCGAGCTCTCTGGGATCACGCTGACAGCGAATGCGGTGCAATCGGCAATGGGTACCGTGGGTCTGCTGGCCTTGGGTTTTGTTGCCTTAATATTGAGCTCAACCACCATGTTTGCCGGATGGTATTTCGGTGCTAAGTGCTTCGGGTTTTTATTCGGTGCTGAGTGGCAGAATTACTTTCGGTGGTTCTTTTTGGCTGCCGTTGTTTTTGGTGCCACGGTGAGTATCGATGTGGTATTCAGTCTGATATCCGGAAGCTACGGTATCATGGCTTTGCCGACTATGGTGAGCTCACTGCTTTTGGCACCCAAAGTAATGGAGGCCGCTCGTAACTACATTGCGCGGCTCGAGCACTAATCTGTTAAAGCATTTTTCTTGAGGTAAATCCATGCGACTCATCACTGTAGCGGCGCTTCTTTTAGTGGGTGCCGAACTCTGGTTTATTCACGGTTTGGCAAAAATCGGCGCGGGCTACTCCGCAAAACAACTGTGTTCCGGTGTTTTTGTGGGCGACATGCCAGCGGACTTCGTAATCGATGTAGATATCATGCCCAGACTGAGCAGCACGGTACCGTTTATGGCGTCACTGCTGTCTCTTCAAGTAGAGGAGAGTTCTGCGAGTGCGCGAGTGCTGACGGCATCGGCGACGGCTAGCTATCGGCCAAGGTATGGCTGCACGCTCCATGGCGAGGTGGCCGATTTGAATGGCTCTTCGATGACCTCCGAGTCGAGACAGGCCAGCACGGTTATCGATAACCCACGTTTCGACTCGGCCTTCGATACCTTGTTCGAAGAGCCTGAAGACGGTGGGCGCAACACATTAGCGGTTGTCGTCATGCACCGCGGTGAGGTGATCGCTGAGCGCTATGCCGAACCCGTGACCGCTGATACCCGACTTCAGGGCTGGTCAATGAATAAGAGCCTGATGGCTTCGTTGGTGGGCATTCAGGTGGAGCGCGGGTTGATGTCACTCGATGATCCGGTGGCGCTGACCTTGCGCGAGTCGGGTGTTGATCCAGCGATGATCAGCGGTGTCTCAGAAGCCATGACCTTGCGGCATTTGATGACGATGTCGAGTGGGCTCGATTTTGATGAGCGCTATCTCCCCGGTGATGATGTCACCGAGATGCTTTACGGTGGCGCGCCCATGTGGCAAGTGCCGTTAAAGCAGGGTCAGCGGGTGTCGCCGGGGCAGGAATTTGTGTATTCGAGTGGTGATACCAACGTCGTGTCATACCTGTGGCAATTGTCGCTGGCGGGGGAGCCCTATGTCGATTGGGTCGATCGTGAGGTCAATGAACCGCTGGGCTTAACCGATCCGTTACTCGAGCCCGATGTCAGTGGCATTCAGGTAGGTTCCAGTTTTGCCTATCTGACGGCGAGAGACTGGGCGCGCTATGGCAACTGGTGGTTGGATGCCTACCACGGCCGCGATAGCCGATTATCGAAGGAGTGGCAGCGGCTCGCAGTGACGCCTTCAAAGGCGGCCGGGGGCGGCATTTATGGCCTTAGCTTCTGGCTGAATGTCAATCGAGGTGAATTCCCGTCACTACCCGAGAGTAACTTCCATGCGGGTGGTAATTCCGGGCAGTTTGTCATGGTGATGCCAGAGTCCGAACTAGTGGTTGTTCGGCTCGGCTTGACGCTCGAAGAAGGTAAGTCGGATATCAACGATGGCTTTGCCGAAATCCTGGCGGTGGTCGATAGCCTTGACGATTCAGAGCGAGCTATCACGGAAGGGGACGACAGTGGAGCGGCTGCTGATTAATCGACGCCGCTGACCCCTCTCTGAGCGCCTTTATTAGGCGTTAACGTCGACCAAAATACGCCCGGTAATGTTTCCAGCGAGAACTTTCGGTGCGATGTCGATGACCTCACTCAAGCTGACCTCATTAATCATGGTTTCCAGAAGGTCGAGATCCAGCTCATTGGCAAGGCGCCCCCAGGCCGTTAGCCGTTTTGGCATCGGTGCCATCACACTATCGATGCCATAGAGCGTTACGCCGCGGAGAATGAAAGGCATCACGGTCGCCGGCAGTG
>NTKA01000048.1 GCA_002456975.1 Halieaceae bacterium MED-G27 | reverse complement strand
CTACCAAAATATGCATCTCTTGAATTCGCGCGGTGGTGGATGAGGGAACCACCAGCGCACAATCGACTGCATCCTTTAGCTCGCCACCAGACTTGCCCGTCAAGCCCAATGTGGTTGCTCCTAGCGCCTTGGCAGTGGCCACGGCCTCAAGGACACTCGGAGAGTTTCCTGAGGTAGAGATCGCGATAAGCACATCACCCTTAGTACAAAGCCCCTCGATCTGGCGCGAAAAAACATGATCGTAGCCATAATCGTTGCTGATTGCGGTCAATGCCGAGGTATCAGTCGTTAGCGCTACTGCTGGCAATGCTCGGCGATCATTGACAAAACGGCCAATTAATTCGGCAGCGATGTGCTGAGCATCAGCAGCTGAACCACCATTGCCACAGAGGTAAATACGACCCTTGGCTTCGAGACTTTCTGAACACAGATCGCCCATGCGCTCAATAGTCGATGAAAGCGCCGCCACGTCCGCCACTGCCGCCTGATGTTCTGCCATTGCTGCTTGAATAAGTGCACTCACACGCTGTCTCACTTAGATACTGATCGCTTATTTCACCGATGGCTATCACCACCGTTACTGAGACCGATAGATTACCACCGACTGGTATCACTCGTATCGCTAAAGCGTCTTCTTTGACTAGTCTGACCTAGCGCTCGAGTCTCCTGTATCATCGGCGACTGATGCAAAGGTGGTCCTGAAATGCAGGCAACAAAAAAAATAGCAGTACTCGTCTCTTTTTCAGGTCAGGGCGGCGTAGAACGCAGCTTCGCTTTGCTGATGAACGAGTTGGTTGCCCGCGGTATAGCGGTCGATTTGCTGTTAATCAAACGCAAAAGCCCTCACCTCAACGCCCTATCTCCCGATATTCGGCAGATTCCGCTGATAAACCAGCACGCCTTAACCTGTGTTGGTGAGGTGGCTGCATATCTTGCACGTGAACAGCCCTCAGCGCTCTTGGTAGCCAAGCATCGGGCGATACTCGCATCGATCAAAGCGAAAAAACGCGCGAAAGTAGATACCCCGCTGTACGGTGTGATCGGTATAAACGTCTCTCAATCGTTAGAAAACCGAAGCGCGGTGCAACGGTGGCAATGGTACTGGCTAATGCGCCGCCACTACCCAAAATTAACCGGATTAATCGGTGTATCAGAGGGCGTCGCTGCAGACCTGAAAAGCATCACGGGTATGACTGATGACCAGGTCACCGCCATTAAAAACCCAGTCACAACAGATGCGATGCTACAGGAAGCATCTTATCCCGTGGATCACCGCTGGCTTGCCGATGACTTCGATGAGCCAGTGCTGATTACGGTCGGACGACTGACGAAAAACAAAGACCACGGCATGCTTCTGAGAGCGTTTGGGCGTATCAATGCCGAGAGGCCGTCTCGCTTACTGATTCTCGGTGAAGGTCCCGAGCGTAGCCAATTGGAATCACAGATTACAGCACTTCAACTGCAGGATCGCGTCGAGTTAGCGGGCTTTGTAGATCGTCCATGGGCATGGATGGCAAAAGCGGATTTATTTGTTTTGTCCTCGTTTGCAGAGGGTTCGGGTAATGTGCTCACCGAAGCCATGGCTGTGGGTACCGCCGTGGTATCTACCGATTGCCCGTCAGGTCCTAGTGAGATGCTCGGTGGTGGCAAGGTGGCCCCATTGGTGCCGGTGGGAGACGATAAGGCGCTAGCCGAGGCATGCCTAAGCGTCCTTAGCAGTGCTGCTGCCCCTGAGGTCTTGGCGCGCGCTGTAGCCCCCTTCACCGCCGCCGCGTCTGCCGAAAACTATTTAAAATTCATGCGTTTATAGCAACAACCTAGGAAGAGAGCCACAAGTTTTTGGTTTGTGGAAAGCGCTGATAACAGAACTCATAGGTGGTAGCGAACGTCGATCTTAGCGAGGCGCTGAGTTCAGGACTAATGGACGCCTCGGGGGATGCATTGATCACACCCGTGTTATTTGCCGTCAATGGCAAGTCTAAAAAGGCATGCAGGTCCGACTGAACGTGATTGGTGAACAGCTCTTCATAGATCGCGAAAAAGTACTCATCCGGCTGAAACGCTGATTCTATGGCGCATACGATGGATTCATATCGAGTATGTGCCTGAAATCGTTGGTCCTCGACGTGTTTGAGTAGCAAAGCTTCTGCCGATAACCCTTGGCTATCCGCTGTCGCCAAGTAGTTCTTGGCGCGCCGTGGATCAAGGCTTTGATGGTAGTAACGCGCTGCACTCCAGCAACGATCTACCGGATCTCTCAACAGATAAACCACCTTTGGCTTGAATCCAGTGTCGATAAGACGCTCGCGAATCTCACTCAAATGCTCGGCACTCAAACCCGAATAATCGGGGGTGATATCACCGGTATGCGTAATCCCAGAGCCAATCAGTTGCTTAAAGTACGCTTCGTAAACACCCGGTCGACGCAACATCCGCCACCTGAGCCACTCTTTCTGTGGTCGTCTAAGGAAGTTTTTGATGGTCGGCTGGGTAAGATGCCCATAGGCCAGATAACGGGTCTCCCAGATCCGGTATTCCTTGATCAGCCCCATATCTACCTGAGGCATCGACGCTAGGTGCCTGTGAAGCCAAGTAGTGCCCGCTTTTTGAGTGCCGAGGCCAAGGACGAAGTACACCGATGCGGACTCCGCTAGTTATCGCGATCTTCGAAGCGCTCTCGCCGCTTCTCGCCCTGCCTGTGTATTGCCACCGGTATCAGTAACAAACCAAATAGAATCAGCACCCAGAAATCGGCAAAAAACGCCATATCAGCGAGCCTCGGGGGCGACAGCAGTGCCCCAGGCAACGATCTCGGAGACACCCTGGGTTATCAGCGAGGAGGCGAACCGCACTCCCACTACCATCGTCGCTCCCTGACGCAATGCGTCCTCTTGCATACGGTATAGTGCTTCCTCTCGCGCATCGGCCATTAATTTGGTGTAAGACACCACTTCGCCGCCGACAACATTTTTCAGAACAGCGCCAATATCACGGCCAATGTTTCGTGAGCGCGCCGTCGAACCCCGAACCAACGCGATTGGAGTCATGCCTTCTGGTACTTGCTCGATGCTCACCAGTGTGACTTGCTCGGGTCTAGTAATTGAAGAGCTCATTGAAATCCCCCGTGTCATTCCTTGTTAGCTGTTTGGATAGGCGGCCATGCACTCAACCTCGAGTCGGGCACCTAACGCTAGACCATTGGCTCCGAGAGCAGATCTTGCAGGGTATGGCTTCTCGAAGTAGGTCACATAGACCTTATTGAAATCAGCCCATTCGGCGACATCGGCGAGGAAAATCGTGCATTTCACTACGTCTTTCATTGAAAGACCTTGTCGCTGCAGCACGCCTTCTATGTTCTGCATGATCTGGTGCGCTTCGGGCACCATGCCGCCCGGGGCGAGCTCGCCCTTGTCATCGGTACCCACCTGACCGGACAAAAAGAGTAAATCCCCTACTCTGGCCGCCTCAGAAAATGGATATCCTAAGCTCGCGCCCGGACCCATATCCAAACGCTGCGCAGCCACCGGGGCCGATAGCAGTAGTATTGATGCAGCTACCAAAATTAGTCGTCGCATAGTGGGCTCCCTCACCTCCTCTCGAATATTCCTAAATGTAGCATGCATCGCTGCGACTCAGGTGGTCGCTGATGGTACTATCGCGCCCGCCGAGGACCGACCATGCCGATTGAATCAATTCTCCTATTCATACCCACCATCGCATCGGTGTCACTGACGCCCGGTTTGTGCATGACCCTAGCCTTCACATTGGGTATCTCGATTGGCTACCGCAGAGCACTTTTCATGATGGTTGGCGAGCTACTAGGGGTGGCCACGGTCTTTTCGTTAACGTTCTGGGGCTTAGGTTGGCTGCTGTCGAGAGATCCAATCTACTTCTCGCTGCTTTCATTGATTGGAGGCGTTTACCTGCTTTATTTGGCAGTCAACTTGTACCGAGAGCCCATGAAGGCCATTACTGCCCACAGCGATATCAACACGTCCCCGTGGCTATTGGCGTCGCTCGGCTACATCACCGCCGTCATGAATCCCAAGGGCTGGGCATTTCTGATGGCATTGCTACCCGGATTCGTGGTTACAGAGGCTTTACTGTTCCCGCAATGGCTGATCATGCTGGGCGTCATGCTGTCGACCGAGTTTTTGTCACTGTCACTGTATGCCAGCGGGGGGCAATGGTTGGCTCAGCGTGTATCTGGCGAAGACGCTCGCATAAACCCCAATAAAATCGCGGCGACCATGCTGGGCTTAGCCGCCCTTTGGGTGTTGTCTGGTGTCCTCAACTCGTAGCTACTGCTTGCTGGTTAGGGATTAGCCTGCATAAAGGCGTCAATCAGGGCGACTAGCTTATCCGGGATATCTTCTTGGCAAAAATGCCCGACTCCCGGCGTTTTGACGATCGGAGCATCGGGGAACAGCCCTTTAAAATCGGAAATAGCATGATCTTGCGCGATGCCATAGTCCATATCCCCGGACACGAGCATCGCCGGTTTTTGCTTCACCGCTTCGATATCGCCCTGCTCCATCGTTTCGAATATTAGTGGCAAAAAACGCCCGTAATGTACGTCCAAGGGAAAATTGATTGCGCCTATGCAGCTAGCACGATCGGGAAACGGTGCGGAGTAGGCGCGAATCCACGTATCGTCGACTGCTGCAGTATTCTGAAACCCGATAATTTTCATTACCGAGAGTACAGTGCTGCCTAGCTCACCTAGGATACCTTCGAGTGTTCCCGCCTCTTCGTGCTTTTCGATCCATCGAAACCAGGGGGTTTTTCCACCCTCAGCCTGCCCACCGCCGTAACCAAAAACAGTGTTCATGAGAAACACGCGTTTGACGCGATCAGGATGTCGCGCAGCGAAAATCCCGGCCATGGGCCCACCCCAGTCCTGACAGACCAAAGTGATATCAGTGAGGTCGAGATCTTCAACAAAGCCTTCGAGATTCTCGACATGGGTTCTCAGTGTGTATTCGCGGTCTTGAGGCGTTTCGGACTTACCAAAGCCCATGTGATCGGGCACTACGACGCGATAGCTCTCAGACAAGGGGCCGATCATGCTTCGGTATAGATAACCCCAGGTTGGCTCACCGTGGAGGCAGAGGATGGTTTCAGCTTCAGCAGGCCCCTCATCGACGAAATGCTGACGAAAACCGGAGGTCTCGCTAAACCGAGCTAAAAACGGCCAAGTACCATCAAACGTTTCATCTGCTGCAATCACTAATTAGCCATCCCGCACTGCTACTGTGCTACCGCTGGCATGACCTCAATCTTTCGGTCACTACAGCTCGCAAACCTTGGTCGCAAAACGATAACGCCACTCTGGTGATTAATGCAATTAAATCTGGGAACGGTCTAAACTAGAAGCAGTCCGGCGCTCACACCGCATATGACATCGGCTGCGCAACTGTCACAACTCATATTCGCATCAGTGCATTTATTGAGTGACAGCGTTTATTTTGCCAGACAGGTTTTTCTCCTTTGTCACTCCAAGCGAGATGAGCTAACACGGGTTTCAACTCAAGGGTGGCGCAATGCTCAGTCTTTAAAATTGTTTTAAGGCCTTGCAACGTGCATTACTCTATCGGCTTAACAAAACCATCAAGAGCTGCGAATGGATAATAAATGGCGACATTGGATTGCGAAGTGCCTCACTACGGGACGATCCGACGACTACATATCGACGCACCTAGAGAGCAAAGGCTATTCCCGCGCCGACATTGATCTAGAACTAATGGCGGCGAAAGAACACCCGTATATCAAGGGCGCAATCGAAGTTTATACACGAGATGCAGGTCCCTCGATTCCTAGGACCATGGCGGGCGACGAACAGTTTTATGTAGAAAAGGCCCTGAATAATCAACAGTGGCTACTTCACAATTTTGAGAAAATGGCGCGGCTTGAAGAAGACTTTGGCACGATTGGGAGAATTAAAGCACCAAGCTTTGACGATTTTGTTAGCCAGTACATCAGTAAAAACCGGCCCGTAATCATCACTGATGCAATGCACGACTGGGTACCCAAACAAAAATGGAGCTTTGAGTATTTCCGCGAGGCTCACAGCGATGCGGTGGTTGGTATTCAAGATGGGCGGGAGTCAGATCCTCATTACGAACAAAATCAGCGGTTTTTGCGCACCGAAGTGCGGTTCGGAGACTTTTTAAATCGGATCGACGCTACCGAATCGTCAAACGACTTTTATATGACCGCAGGAAATATGGGGAGTCACAGGCAGGCACTACATAAACTCTTTGAAGACGCAGCAGAGATCGATATTCGAGGCGAGTACTTTGATTTCCCGGCGGAAGGCTCATTGTGGATAGGGCCTCGTGGCACTGTGACACCGCTCCATTTTGACATGATTAATAATTTCTTCTGCCAGATTATCGGAAGGAAACGAGTTCGCCTTGTCCCTTCTTGGTCGCTACCGTGGGTTTATAACGAGTACCACGTTTACAGCGAAGTCGACGCCGCCAACCCCGACATTGGTCTTTACCCGGAATTTGAGAAGGCTACTGTGTTCGATTTCATTGTAGAGCCCGGAGAGGTGCTGTTCATTCCCCTTGGCTGGTGGCACCACCTGGAGTCATTGGATCCAACAGTGAGCATCACTCGCAAAAACCTAAAGGTTCGACTCAAGGAGTCTTATGGTGACGGCTTTATTAAGGAATCGCGCTTATTTACTCCAGGACAAGCTGCGAGCCAATGACACGCTAGTTGAGAATATTGTCGGTCCAAAACGCACGCCACCCAATACCGGGGCCTCTCTCAGCGTGCTCAGAGAAGGATAGGCGTCCACCTTGCGAGGGCGGATCGGAACGATTGCAAAACTGATTAATCGCTCCAACGCCAGATAAAAAGCGCTGATAATTAATGTGAGCCGAAACCGTACTGCCATAATTGGCATAAAATACGGAGGCTTTTTCGCAGATGAGTTTTTCGAATAGAAACTCAATAACAGATTTGTCTGAGCTGTCTGTAAAGCTAGCTTGATAAGCGTCGGTCACATCGCTAACCAGGTCGTCAGTGAAGCGATAGTGCAATTGGTGCTTGTCCAATTCATTGAGAAATTCCCCATCTTTACGATCAGCCATTACCAGCAGTGGCAAACCCGTGTTTCTGATCGCTTCTAGGTCAAGATGGCGTTTGTATTCATCAAAGGTTTTATCGATATCCTCCTTGGGACGTTTTGTATCACCAAAGCGAAAGTGCACCGCCGCAAACTGATCTGGCAGATCTATTTTTTTAGCCTGCGCTGTGAGCTCACTTGGCAGTGTGGACAGAGAACGCGCTACGCGATTCATTTCCCGATACCGGTCTGGTCCGGTTAGGAAATTTGTAAATACCCGCGATGCATTAGACTGCGAAATCTTGATAACTCGATGATCGTCGAAATCGCTCAAAACCATCGCAACAAGTGGCCGGCCGCCTTGAACTTCAGGAGAGACCTGACCCGAGTAAGTCTCATCCTGAAACAACACCCGTGAAAACCAGTTTTCGGTGGGTACTTCCGCAACGTCACTCATCGCATTTTCAGCGATAACATCGAGGCTGGTTTTGCCTCTAATAACGGTGACGCCTCGCTTTACAGTAGCCGCAAGCTGCGGGCAAAAATCCGGAAAGAACCCATACTCCCACGCCACACGACCACAGTGTGACAGAGGGAAACGCACGCATAGCACAAGATGCCGGTTACTAATGTTTGCTAAGTAAACAGCCGCCTCAAGCGAGAATAGTTGATTGCAAAAGCCAACGCCTGAGAACAGATCAAAGATCAGTACTTTGTCTTCGGACTTCATCTCTTTTGTCTTTCACTAATGTTCAAGTGCATGAATCATTTTTCTAGGTGGCGGCGATGCGCGCTTCGATTTCTCTGGCAACCAACTGTTGTGCGTCATCGGTAATATGCAGTCGATCTACGAACAACCATGTATCTTCGTGCCCCCTAAGGACCTCGTTGGTATCGATGAACTCATATCCCAAACGTTTAGCAAGCGTTGCCAGAAACTCGCTGTAGACAGTATAGAAAGGCGTGATGATTTGAGGAGAGACAGTTTTTGTGAATACCTGATTAGCTTGATGATCGAAAATCCCAATCAACTGACGTTCGATATCAACCCGCGTGGCGCCGACCCACGCTGGTGTCGGTGCCAAGGCGAGGTACACCTCAGTAGTTTGATCATATCCCGATAGTGCATAGTTGAGTTTAGACTCTATGCGACTCGCCATAGCCCCCATCTTCTGGTCGATCACCTGATCCATTTGTGGGGTGTCTAATCGGTCTCGCCCTACTTCTGCAATGAACTGTCCGATAGCGGTTCGCAGGGGATCTAGCCAATCCCACCACAGCAGGTAGTCAAGGCGCTTGGGAACAAGCTCACGGACGATCTCAGATTGTATATTTAGGGTGGCTGATCGCGCCGAAAAGTTGTACCACAACGTATCTGCTGCTGTGGACGCGGTATTTAACAGGTTGTGACACACAGATTGATCTTGAGTGGAGCCAATGCCGAAGGCCGTACTGTTACCGATAACAGCCCCCCGTCTGCCCTTATGAGACAAAAAGTCATCCCTACTGATCGCCACATTTCCTTTGAGGCACAGTCGAAAACCCGCTTGGTCGATAGAGATGGACTCACTGCTAAAGCCCGGCTCACTGAGCTGAAAGCTCCGATCTGTCATCAGCTTATTTACTTTCTGTAAACGATCTGCGTCCCGCATAAATGGTGCAAGCCGATAACGAGAAGGGGCATCTCCTTTGATCATCGACTGGGAGACAACCTGGTGCCACGACTCTAGCGTTGTGGTTCTCTTTGATCGCTGGGGAGACTGAAGAGCCAGTCCAGAGAGCGCAGTGTAAATTTGTCGTGGCGAGTCGAAGTGCTCGGCTTCATTGATGAATTCTGCGGGGATTTCAACATGGAAAGCGTCTTCTAGTGCTACCAGCATTCCTGCATAGGAAAGCGAATCCACCACGCCACTCGATAACAGTGGGTCATCAAGTCCGATATCGCCCGAGGCTCGCTGGCCCGATGTACGAACGAAGTTGTTGATTAAAGACAGTACTGCTTCTTGACTAATCGCCCCCAAATCACCGACTTCCAGTGAGACATCTTGGGCTTGCTGCTCTAAGTATCGTGTCCGGTTCGCTTTTCGCGACAATTTCCCGGAAGTCGATTTTTTTAACCAGCCCGGTTCGACTAGCAGAACATCTTTCGGCGTGACGTCACATCTACTTGTTATGGCGCCTGCCAAGGCGCTGACCACTATTGCGTCCGTCTCTGGGTCCTGCAATCTCTCTGCGACCACCACTAAATAAACGGTTCCGCCACTGGCATCAGGTACCGAGAAGGCTACACAGCGCCCGGGCTCGGTCACACCGCAATCATTCACACACGCTTCCACGTCTTGCGGATACAGATTGTGGCCTGCAATCACTAGAGTGTCGTCGAGACGCCCCAATACAAACAACTCGGTATCGTGAAGAAAGCCCTCATCCCCAGTAAAATACCACCCATCGACAAACGAGGCTTTGGTTGCCACTGGATTATTGGTGTAGCCCGATACTAAGCAGGCACTGCGAATCGCGATTTCACCTACTGCGCCCGATGGCAATGTTTCTCGAGTTTGTGGGTCGACAATACGCAGCTCAACCCCAGCCAATAGCTCTCCCGATGAGACTAATTCCACAACCTCGCCTTCAGCTGCACTAGTCTCCTCGATATGGCGCTCGCGAAGTTTTTGTTTATCGAAGGTCCGTACTGATATTTTGTTGCCTAAGCCGCCCGAGGTCACAGCAAAGGTGTGCTCAGCCATGGCATAACTAGCCCCAATTGCACTGTCGGAGAGTCCCACACGGCTGAATCGATCTAGAAAGCGATGATGACTCTCGGCTATCAGGGGCTCGGAACAGTTAATAAGGCCTCGTACCGACGACAGATCCAGAGTCGCGAGATCCGCGTCACGTACGGTTGACTCGAGTAAATTGAAACAGAAATTGGGGACCCAGCCTAAAGTTCCTCGATGGTCACTAAATGCCTTCAGGAACATCACGGGATCTCTCACCCAATCGAAGGGTGACATCACAACCAACGGCGTCCCTGTTAGCAGGGGCAACATAAAGCACGCAATCAGCCCCATGTCATGATAAATCGGCAACCAAGAAACGATTCGATCATGACCGGTCAGATTGATTGCGCGCGAATACTGTGACACCTGCCAGTCAAGTTCATCGAAGGTAATGGGAACACACTTTTTTAGGCCAGTGGTGCCACTGGAGAACTGATAAAACGCAGGCGCACCTCCCGGGCAATCGGTAACAACGGGAGCTTCCATCGATGCCTGCGGCAGATCGTCTATCGTTTCAAATAACGGGTTGGCATCTAACTCAGTTAGCAAATCGCTATAACTCAACACCAAAGATGGATTTGCTGCGATCAATAGCTCATTGATAGTGAGCTTGTAGTCCTCAATCGACAATTTAGGAGACGGATGCGCAAAAATACTGGGCCGTAAACCCACTAAAATGGCACCGGCAAACGCCAGATACAAGTCAATCGAATGTGGGAGGATGATAACCACGCTGTCACCAGCCTTGAGCCCTTTTGCGTTCAGGCGCTGTCCAAGCAGCAACGCCGCATTTAAGAACTGCGAGTACGACAGGGACTCTATTGGTTGGCCCGGATGGAGCGTGGTTAAAAATGGTGATCCCGCGCAGCGAGCACGCTGTTCCTCGATTCTTTGCAAACAGCTATTCTGCAAGGTCAGAGCTCTCCGCTCTCAAAGCGCTCTATCAAAGGTGACGGAATAGTCAGCGTTGGGGCGATCCGCTCCAGAGACTCTCGATAAATACCGTATTCGCTCATCAACCGGCCATCGATTGCGCAGGGACGCTTAAGGCGCTCTTCTGCGCGCTCTGGGTCAAAATCACGCAGATGGGCCTTCCTCATCCGCTGCGCATTTTCATCGAAAACGAAGCCAACTAGGATATAGCGCTCCCCAGCTGTCACGGGGTATACGCCATGCAGCAGGTGCGATGGGAAGACGATCGCGCCGCCCCGTGGCACTTTATAAAAGTTCGGGGAAAACTCCGGAAAATAAATGCCACCCCCTTCAAATTCCTGATTCAGGTTAATGGTGTAGGAGTACTGCCGGTATGACTGCTCTTTAAGGTTTGGGCCTCGATATTTGTCTCGGTGTGGCCGATAAAAGCCGCCCTCTCCGCCTCGATAGCACCCTACTTTATAGGTCTCCCGATGGGAACCAACAAACCCAAAAACTCGCTGCATCTCGGGCAGTAGACTCTTCGTCGTCACGGCATCAATAGCGCGACTTGCCTCCGCCGATAAAAACACATCGTCGCGGATTTTACTGGCTGTATTTACAACGTCTCCCACTTTACTGCGACTGCTGGTTCGAGCGTTGAAATGGGCGATGATATCGTCGCATTGCGCATTGGTGAAAACGTTATCCACCAACAATACGGGCGCCTGCGTGTCACTAATTTCGCGACTAGACTCACTCGTACCAAGCTGCTCTAGCAGTTGTGACACGCCGTCTGCGCTTAGCTGGGGCAGCACCGAGCTGATTTTCCACGATTCGTCTACAAGACAGAGATAATCGAGGTCACAGCTGAAGGGGAGTGTCGCAGCTAGATTTAAAAAGTAACCGCTAGGCTCGTTGACAGCATTGACTGTCTCAATGCTTGAGAGACCAACATCACCAGTCACTACCACTTGGACGGCTAACTTCGCTTCCTGACAGAGCTTGCTGATGCGGTTGATTTCTTGCAGAGCCTCTACCTTGGACAAGATCTCAGCTCTCACGTGTAACAAGAGAAATCGCCTGCCACGCAAGTCATTGAGCGATGTGTCTTCGGTGGGCAAAGAGCGATACTGCAGCCTTGGAAGAAATACGTTGCAAGGTTTGATAGTTTGATGGAGGAAAAGTGATGACATCGCTTAATTCCCTACTGCCTTACTTTGGATTTCACACTCAACCATCAGCGCTGTAACCCGGCATAATCTCCGGTTGCCCATCGATATAAACCGAATACAAACGCTCGATCGCATCAGAATCGAAATGATCGGCGTCCGAATCGTCCTGATCATTGTCGGCCGATGCATCGTCAAACAGACGAAGCGTTATAAGCTCTCCGCTGCTCGATTCCGACTTTAAATTGCACAAAAGATTACTGGGAAATATCAGTGCATCGCCAGCCTCGAGTCGATAATAGTGTGGTGAAAACTCCGGAAAACTTAGCTCCATGGTGGACTCATGGCCGGCTATGACCGATGTGAAACGACTGTATCGACGCTGTCGATTCACCTCGATCATTGTTCGGTCATCGACAGCCCCTACCTGCAAGGCTGATCGCCGCGTAACGTGAAAGTTATAGGATTTGTGGACGACCGCGGCGGCTGCACTGAAAAGCTGTTGATCAAATTCTTTCAAGCGCTTTTGTTCAATGCCGCCAATTGAATCCACGAGCAGTTCATCAACCGATACGCAAGATCTCAGGCAAATGACTGGGGCATGACGATCACCAACCCTGACGGCCTCGTTACGCGGTGCTATAAGAGCCGCAGCCTGGGAAAATAATGACGGCACTACGGGCGACTGTTCAACGGCAACAATCCTGCCCATAGGATTCAAGACCAATGCAATCCAAGGACGATCGTGTAGTTCCAGAGAAAATGCGTGATCTAGGTGCGCAATCAGTTGATCCTCGATGATCTTGACGTTTTGCACGCGAAGATCCTTAGCGTGTTCAGCATATTGCTTTGGCAACAACACGTGGACCGACATTATGTCAGGATCATATTCAAGCGCACGAAGCTCTCCCGCAAGCGATGGCAGTGATGAAACGAACCCGGCCCCTGGAAGAAAACATACGGAAGGACCTCCATAGTAATGTTCTATGGACAGCTCTCTACCATTTTTTGCCCAAAGGCGTACGTAAGGAAAAAAAGCCCCTACAGCGTCGGACATGGCATTCTCCAGCTCGTTTGTTTGCGCCACCAGCGAACCTGTAGACTACCACACGAGGCGTGTGACAAGGCGTGTGCAGAATGAATGCTGGCAACGATATTGAGGTCCTGATGCAAAACGGCGAATTCCGCCAAGCCGCTGATTGCATCGCTGAAATGCTAGAGTCAGACCCTCACAATAGTGAGTTACATGAACAACTCAGTATTGCTTCTGATCACCTTGGTCGTCACAAAACAGCCTATCAGCACGCGCTCAAAGCCCTCGAGCTATCCCCCACAACACGACGCCACATCTTCGCAGCTTACACAGCGTTCATGGCTGGACATGAAGACGACGGCTGGTCACGCTTCAATGCCCTCCATGAGCAAGGGGTAGATGCGTCAACGGAGTTGGTAAAAATAGGTCGTTTCTTATTCGCACGATCACTCACCACTCAAGCGCGATTTTTGTTCGAGCAAGCACATTTACATAATCAAAACGCTTCAGACGCCCTGACATGGTTGGGTCATTGTCACTGCGTGCTCGGACAATTCGATCATGCAATAGCTTGCTATGACCAATCGAGAGAGCTTCTGAGCCAGGAAAATCCGACACTGGAGAGCAGTCGAAACTTTGCTTACGTTGCGAGCTATTTGCAGGGTAAAAACAATCGGCTTAACACGATCAACGGATAACGGATCTGTCTAGCGACCCTGAATGGTTGTATTCGAAGCCATGAAACTACCGCCAGACGCATAACGCTGCTTAGTTGCATCGCTCCAGCGCTCTGACTCTCCTTCTGGAGCCCCGTTTTGCAGACCTCGAACCACCCCAGGACGTTCGTGCACGCGCGCCTTCCAGGCCACTACATTGTCATGGAGCGTGATATCGATTTTTGACCACTTATAACCGCGTATCCATGGAAAAATAGCGATATCAGCGATGGTAAGCTCGTCGCCGCAAACGTATTGCCGGCCGCTTAACTGTTTATCCAATACCCGCAACAGGCGTTGCGCCTCGGTATTAAATCGCTCAAGCGGGTGCTGCTTTTGTATCTCGGGCAAATCGGCAAGATAACGCGTATAGCTGAGCTTGTTACCGAAGGTGGGACCGAGGCCCGCTGCCTGCCAAGTCAGCCATTGCAGCACGTCATAGCGAGTCTTGCCGCTTGGGTAAAGCGCGCTGGGAAACTGATCACCCAGATACTGCAAAATGGCACAGCTCTCCATGAGTCGAACGTCGCCGTGTACCAGACCCGGAATTTTCTGGTTCGGCGAGACCGAGGTGAAAGATTCACTAAACTGCTCACCCGACATGATATCGACTGGAATAACTTCGATGGGCGGCAATGTGACACCCGCCTCACGAAGTTCCTCGATCATGATGCTGACCTTCCACCCGTTAGGTGTTGCGGCGCTCCATAGCTGAATCGCTTCGGTCACTAACCACCCATCTTCATCTGGCCCATGAAGTCGAGTTTACCAAGTGGCACACCATGTAATCGAAGCACATCATAGATAGTCGTCACGTGGAAATAGAAATTGGGTAACGAGAACGACAATAGAAAATTCTTGTTGCTGAATGGGATTTCCATACCGCCACCCTTGAACACCATGCCCTGTTCACCCA
>NTKA01000047.1 GCA_002456975.1 Halieaceae bacterium MED-G27 | reverse complement strand
GCTGTCGAGTACTCGCTTGCAGACCGCTGGATCAAAAGCCAACTACAGACAACGACCGATGCGGTTACGGCAAATATAGAGGCCTATCGCTTCGATCATGCCGCACAAACCCTTTACGATTTTGTCTGGAATGAGTACTGCGATTGGTATCTGGAGCTGTCCAAGGCCACGCTGTGGGATGACAACGCTAGCAGTGCGGCCAAAAACGGGACCCTGGAGACTCTACTCAGCATTCTCGAGAGCGCACTGCGCCTCCTCCATCCTCTTATGCCTTTTATTACTGAAGAAATTTGGCAGAGCATAGCGCCCCGACTCGGCATCACTGGCGAGACCATCATGCTTAGTAGCTGGCCTACTACCAATTCGTCGATCATCGATTCGGGAGCTACCGCCGATATTGAGTGGTTAAAGTCTGTGATCACAGTGGTCCGAGGTATCCGCACCGAGGCTAATCTTCCACCAGGGCAATCACTCGATTTGATTATCGGAAACACCGACCCAGCCGATCAACAAAGGATCGAAGTGCTAGGCCCCGCCTTGTCACGTTTGGCAAAACTTTCTACGTTGCGAAGTGCCGGCGAGGAGGAGGTGTTGCCTCCCACCATTAGCGCGGTCGCCGGCAAATTAGACGTGATGGTGACGATGCAAGGTGTTATCGATATTGACAAGGAGGTCGAGCGTATTGAAGGTGACATCGCGAAGCAGCAAGCGGAGCTGGCGAGACTAGAATCTAAGTTGTCCAATGAGAACTTTGTCGCCCGAGCACCGGCTGCCGTGGTCGAGAAAGAACGCGAAAAATTGTCGACTGTGGCCGCCACGATTGAGACCCTTGTGTTGCAAAAAACCAAAATTACGGAGTTGCGCTGAGTCCCTAGCGCTGTTATAGCTACGCATCTGATAATAATAGAAATGCGGAGCGAAGCATGGCAGAGCGCTACGTGGGCACCGTCAAGTGGTTCAACAACGCAAAAGGCTTCGGCTTTATTACCACCGAAGATCGTCCTGAGGACATCTTTGTGCACTTTCGAGCTATCGAAGGTGAGGGTTTTAAGAGTTTAGTGGAAGGTGATAGCGTGGAGTTTGAGCTAATTGAGGGCCCAAAAGGGCTTCAAGCAGAAGCCGTTAAAAAGCAATAATATTACTCACTCGAGCCAACAGCTTGGGCCGTTCGCATTGTTGCTATGACGATGCGAGACGTCTACGGCGTTGCGGTTCCCTATTCAACGCATCCCGCGCTCAGACGGCTCAAACGGCTCGGCCATGTACCATCAATCCACGGTACTAAAATCTGGACCGCAGGTAAGGTACTGATCGAATACTTGAGTGCGAGCGCGCTGCTCAATTCAGCGACATCATTAGTCGACGTGGGATGCGGCTGGGGCCTAAGCAGTATTTGGTGTCGCAAACATGTCGACTGCGATGTGTTGTCAGTCGATGCAGACCCCGATGTGTTCCCCTACCTGAACGTTATTTCAGAGCTAAATCAAACGCAGACGGCGCATCGTGTCGCTCGCTTTGAGGATTTAACAGTTAGCGACTTAAGCCAATATGATTATTTAATCGGTGCTGACATCTGCTTCTGGGACAGCCTGGTTGATCCTGTGGAGCGTCTGATAGACACCGCGTTGGAGGCAGATATGCGCGGCGTGGTGATTGCAGACCCGGAGCGTCCACCTTTTTGCCGCCTTGCAGAAAAATGCCTCGATAAGTATGGCGGCGAACTTATTGATTGGGAACTCACAGAGTCCCGCGGCCGTGGGGTTGTGCTAATTATCGACAATCGCTGAATTCAGGGATCCAAAAGCTCAAAGCGTTGCGTCTGTTGGCTTTCAATCCGTACACCGTCAGCAAATGCAGGCCTAAATTTTAACTGACGCAACGCCCTGCGAATCCGCTGCTCAGAGCGGTTATCAGCGTCAACGCCAACGATGTTCCGGGGCCTACCCTGCTCGCTAACTGTAAAGCTTAAAAGAGCGGAAGGTCGCTCTTCATTCCATACGCGGCTTGACTGTAATGCACCTAAGCCCCAAGGCAGTGGCACTGCCTCTTTTAACAACTCTGGGGCTTGTTCCCATATCGACTGGTAACGACGAATCGCATCAAGATTGCGCTTGTGCATCCATTGCCAGTCAGCATGCAGTAAGGACACTTCGTTATCTTCTTCCGCCAACTCCTCAAGACGCTTCAGTAAGCGCGTGCCTTCCCTTGAGGCTCGCGACTCCTCGTACTCCAGTCGATACGTTAACGATTGATCTCTCAGTGCTCGTGGCGGCGGTAAATAGATGTCGCGTTGATCTTGGACAAACGGGTCAACTCGATGCTCAACAAGATATAGAAATGCTAGATAACGCTTCGCAAGTGTTCGACACCACTCAATGGAGGAATCTGGTTCGAAACAAGCGCTATCTGTTGTGTTCGAAAGGTGATCTAAAAGCCAGAGTATGTCGCGTTCCCTGTTAATCCAGCTTCCTTGTGTCAGCTCGAACAGTTTTTGGTCAAGAAAGTCAGTCGCGTAAGCTACCCGCTCCCCATTCCAAGGCTCGCCACCAAACCCAACCAGCCGATACCGATACGTCAGAATATTATTTAACGCGTCGCTGTCGCCACGCTGTCGCAGATTACCTATCCAGCTATCCAAGGCGTCCATCTGTGTCAGACTTGTCAAGCCTTCATTAAGGCGAAGGTTGTGGATTGCCCGCTGAAATAACACAGCCGCTTGCTCTTGATCGCCTAGTGTCAGCGCGCGATTCGCGAGACTCAGCCATATAGTTGAAAGGGTGGGATCGTATGGTCCTAACTGCGCCTGCGTCACCTCAGCCTCAGCCACTGCCTCACGAAGCGCAGATCGAGCAGCCGTGTCGATGCTGACGGGCGATATATCTGCACCCGATTTAGCAGTGACGAGTCTAATATCAAGGCCAATGGGAGCAGGTATGTCGGCAGCCAGAGCGGCAGCGCCAAAAACAGAGGCGATGGTGGCTATCATTCGGACAAAGAGAAAACGCATGAGCCCAATATAACGCAAAAAAAAGCCCGCAGAAGCGGGCAACAATCAAACCTGTGCGGATTTGTATCCGAGAAAGCTCCGTAGTGTAAATATTTTATTTATTCATTCAAATTTATTATTATCATGCCACCGATAAATATAAGTTATACCGATGAATATTAACCAGCTCGCTCGCGTAGATCTCAACCTGTTAGTAGCGTTGCAGGTGCTGCTAGAAGAACGCAGCGTGTCTCGCGCTGCGCAGCGCTTGAACGTTACTCAGCCAGCGATGTCAAAAACCCTCGGTAGGCTTCGAGAGACCTTTGAGGACCCACTCTTCGCAAGAAGTAAACGCGGTATCCAACCGACCCCGAGAGCTGAGGCGCTTGGTGCCGAATTACAGAATATTCTCAATGACATCGAGACACTGCTCGACGCTGGAGAATTTGCGCCATCAGCGTACAGAGGAGAGATGGTGATTGCGATTTCCGAATACGTTGGCTTTACCCTGTTGCCCTCACTGACCTCAAGGTTGGAAACGCGGGCACCCAAGCTACGGCTAAGAACCATCACCCGCGCGGAAAACCAATTAGACCAACTAGCCAACGGCGCACTCGATTTCTCGATTCAGCTCACACGACAGCACTACGACCCAGAATATCGTTATCAATCGCTCTCAAGCTCCCCCTTAGCTATTTTTGTCCGTCGAGATCATCCGTTAACTACCAAGTCGCTAACCGAGGAAAACTTGAGACTGTTTCCTCAAATCAATTTATACGTCGCCGACCGTGAAGAATTGACCGACATAGACAGAACGGCAACTGAGATCTTGGGGAGCCAACGGGGTAGCCTCGAGACATCTCACCTTTTGACCGCATTCGAGATCCTAAGAAGTACTAATTACACGTTGATCGGACCGGGTTATATGTCGCGAAATGGTGGCGCCACTCAAGACCTAACCACTCTGCCACTACCCCAGCAGTTCAGTCGGACCATCGACTATTCCTTGGTTGCGCATGAGCGAACTGCGCGCTCGCCAATACACCAATGGTTTTGGAATGAAGTCATCGATGCCGTTCGTGCACTCCGTGTAAGAACCGTCCATCGCGGTTGAGCGTAGGTGTGAATTAAACAGCGAGCCTATGTAATAATCCGCGCCGCCGACGGAGTACCCTATGAGTAAAAAATCGCGTCCGCCGATCCCCGAACTTGGCGCACCCATCATCGAGACCCATTGTCATCTCGATTATTTAGATGAAGCGGAGCTTGCGGAAACCCTTGAGCGATCCAAGGCAGTGGGCGTTGAACGGATCATCACGATATCGGTCTCGCTAGATAATCAAGATACCGTACGAGACCTGACCACTGCTGACCCCATGATTTGGTGTACTCAGGGACTGCACCCACACGAGGCTAGCAGTTGGAGTTCTGGATTTAACGAACAATTAGAAGCTAGCCTGGAGCACGATAAGGTTGTGGCGGTAGGCGAGATTGGACTCGACTATTACTACGAGCACTCCGACCGGGATACGCAGATTGCTGCCTTTGAAGCGCAGCTCGAGGTGGCTTGCCAAAAGGACAGGCCTGTAGTGATACATACACGGGAGGCAGACCAGGACACGCAGGCGATCCTCAAAAACTTCTCTTCGAAACTGAAGCAGCGCGGTGTGATACACAGTTTTACGAGCAGCATGGCGCTTGCGGAATTCTGTTTAGCTGAGGGTTACCACTTAGGCTTCAACGGGATATGTACTTTTAAGAATGCCGAAAACGTCCGAGACATCATTCGAGCGACACCCCTGCAGCAAATACTGCTGGAAACCGACGCTCCTTACCTCACCCCGGTACCGTATCGCGGTGTCCCCAATGCATCCTTTTACCTCCCCTTTATTGCTGCAAAGGTGGCCGAACTCAAAGGCGTCGATACAGTTGATTTACTTAGCATCGCGAGAACCAATAGCCTTCGCTGTTTTTTTGAGTCATCACTATGAGTTTTGCCATCGGTCAACGCTGGATCAGCCATGCTGATCTGGAACTAGGGCTCGGTATTTGTGTCGAGACCGACGGTCGTCGAACAACATTGCTCTATCCGTCGGTCGATGAAGAGCGAACCTATGCCAACGACCGGGCACCGGTGACCCGTTTTTTACTCAAGAAAAACGATCAACTACTGCATATTGATGGCGGGCAGTACACGATTCTCGACGTCGAATCTGTCGGCGAAACAGTTCGGTACGCGGTGCGAGACGCCAATGGCGATCGACAAACCATCCACGAGCAATTCATCGCACCTGAAGTTCGATTAAACACCCCGTCTGATCGACTGCTGAATAATCAACTAGACAAACCCGTAGATTTCAATCTGCGCTTCGCCACGCTCGAGCAGCGAGCGTCATCACTGACTCATATGCACAGCGGTTTGCTGGGAGCCCGAACATCGCTCTTGTCACACCAACTGTACGTTGCAAGCACTGTGGGGCAGCGATTTGCACCCCGCGTATTACTTGCCGATGAGGTTGGGCTGGGAAAAACCATCGAAGCGGGACTGATTCTGTCGCAACAGCTTCAGCGGGGACGCGTCGAGCGTGTGCTGATAGCGGTGCCCGACCCGCTGCTTCACCAGTGGTTGGTTGAGATGCTGCGGCGATTCAATCTTCGGTTTGCCGTAATCAATGAAGCAAGATGGGAGGCCTCCACCGAGCAGGAAGCATTCGCTGAAGCCCCATTAGTTATCGTACCCTGGTCACTGCTGCAAAAGCATGAGGATGCAGCATTAGCGGCCCTAGAATGTGACTGGGATCTAGTCATTTACGATGAGGCACACCATCTCAACCTTGGTTGCGAAGCAAAGGAGCGATTTGATGTCGTGCTCACCACGATCGCAAAAGCCAGCCCCGGTTTATTATTGCTGACGGCAACCCCGGGTCAAGCAGGCATCGAGAGCCACTTTGCTCGACTACAACTGTTAGACCCCGATCGCTTCACCGAGCTTGACCAGTTTGTTGCAGAACAACAGCGGTTCACCGATACGTATCAACTGATCGAGCAACTCGAGGCTGGTGAGCGACCACAGGATCTACCCGGTAACTTTGACCCTAGTTGGTCAAATGAGCGGATGGTCCGCGAGCTTGTGGATCAGTACGGCACAGGCCGGGTGTTGTTTCGGAATACCAGAGAATCCGTAAAAGGGTTCCCAACGAGAAAACTTATACCCTACCCGATGGAGGCCGACGCTCAGGAGCAAGATGTGTCGGTGACAGCGAGAGCTGTGTGGCTTGCAGACTTACTTAAATCGCTGAAACAGCAGAAAGTGTTGGTTATCTGCCACGATAAGCAGACCGCCATAGAGCTTGAGAACTACTTGCACCTCAGAGCAGGTATTCGGTGTGCATCGTTTCATGAAGATCTATCAATCATCGAACGCGATCGCGCAGCGGCCTACTTCGCCGATAGCGAGTATGGTGCCAAGGCTCTCATCTGTTCTGAAATTGGCAGCGAAGGCCGAAACTTCCAATTCGCTCAGCACCTGGTGTGCTACGACCTGCCACCACACCCCGACCTCCTAGAACAGCGGATTGGTCGCCTCGATCGAATCGGTCAAGCTGGCGACGTAAACATTCACGTTCCGTTCGTTCAAAATAGCGCGGAGGCAAACCATTTCCGCTGGCTACATGAAGGCCTGAACGCTTTTGAGGAGCCAAGCTCAGTCGGACACCTACTGTTCGATGAGTTCGAGGCGATGTTGCATAGCTCATCAATAGAGGAAGTCATTACTGCGACTCGTGGTAAAAGACAGACGTTACTCGCCAGTATGCAAAATGGGCGCGATCGCCTTCTCGAAATCACCTCGCATGACCCTGAGGTAGGTCAGGAACTAATTGATGCAATAAATATTGCGATGCGCATAGACGACCTGCGAAGTTTTTCAGAGCGACTATTCGATCGCCTAGGGGTCTACTCGGAGACTGGTGACGACGATACGATCATTTTGAAACCATCTGAAAACCTCGTCACTGGAGAGCTACCCTTTCTTGACGAAGATGGAATCACCTGCACGTTTGATAGACAGGTTGCGCTAAGCCGGGATGACATCCAGTTTCTGACCTGGGAGCACCCGCTGATAGAAGAGCTTATCAATGTGGTATTCCACTCAGAACTTGGTAATGCATCCTTAGGTGTCATAAAACAAAAGAGCATCGCACCGGGCACCGTTCTTGTAGAGACGATACACACGGTTGAATGCCTCGCACCAAAGCGACTAGAGCTCGCCCGTTTTCTTGATCAGTCACCGATCAGACAACTGCGAACGCTGGAAGGAAAAGATATATCGCATGCGATCAGCTGTGACAATCTCAGCAAAATCATGCGACCGGTTGATATCACGAAAAGCGCCACAGTAATCCGAGAGTTGAGGGACAAGGTCGTCGCTGCGTTAAAGTTGAGCGATCAGTCGGCAGACATCACTGCTGACGCCAGAAAGCAGTCGGCTATCGATACTGCAACCTCACAGCTGGGCGAGGAACTCGATCGTATCCGTGCCCTGGCTGAGCGCAACGCTGGCATCAGAAGCGATGAAATCGAGGCACTGACCGAGCGAACAACCTCAACGGCTGAAGCGCTCACTCGAGCTGACGCCTTATTACAAGGGGTGCGTTTGGTAATCGCGACCTAGCTAACCGGCTTAGGGTTGATACCAAATCGCCGATGAGTATGCCCGCTCCTGAATGACATCAGGACGACGCGTGTCGACATCCCCACCCATGGCGACCTTGTCTAGTAGAGAATGACGCGGCGTTGGCACCTCGAGCACCCGCACGTAATAGAACGCCTTAAGCGATGGATCAAATTCGGGGTCAGTCCAAGTGGTTTCGAGCATGGTGCTGCCATACTCATTGGACCAGGCACCGGTATCTAGATTAACCGTACTGGGTGTCGGTTTCAGCGATCCATCAGCAAGCAGGCGATCATCCCCGGACCAGGCTACATCGAACACCTTTTCGTTGGCATTGCCTGCACTGTCTACCCAGCCTTTAACCACTTGCACGCGATCAAGCGTACCCGACAGCGGGTCGGCCATGGCCTGAATCACAAACCGCGGTGACATATCTCCGTCAGATGCCATCAACTCACCGCCCATTGGCACTGCTGCAGCTAGAGATTGACCATCTGCATCAGTTAGGACATCGAGGTTAATATCCCAACCGGCGTAAAATCGCAGCGCTATCCTCGGTCCGGTTGTCGCGTAGACCTCACGACGCTTCATGGCCGCCAGTATGGCTTCTCGCGTATTCTTTTCAGCCCACACCGCAGCGAGACCCTGTGCGCCCATTGCCCAGCCAAAAGTACTGTTGGCATTATCGGACCAGCCCGTCAGTTTGTTGCTCGGTATCGAATCCATGGGAAACTTACCGTGGAAGTTGTTTTCTTCGGCAGCCGCGAGCCCGGTATGCGCATCAGTCGAGCCAATCACACCAAATTGATAGGGATTTACGCCGATTTGACCTTCGAGTTGCATCCCTCGAAGCAGCGCAGGACGAATATAGTCGCCAATTTGAGGCTTGAAAGGCGTCCACTCGCGCTGGATGTAGTAGGGATAGTCTTCAAAATCAGCAAAGGGATCCTCCGGAGACAGATCAGGGTGCGTCTCTGAATCACCCTTGTATTGGGTTATCTCGACAACAGGCTCCCAGCGTCGGCGAATCTCCGCATACTCCGGCCCTATGGGCTCATCTCTGAGGGTACGAGTATCGAACATAGCGCCCTTTGAGATATTGGAGTTGTGAGGAATCGCAATGAATTCGCCTCCAGTCTCAGTGCTGGTTTTATCGAGCCATGACCAAAGGTCCTCGGGATACAGGCTGTCGTCCAAGCCAAACGGCTGAAAAGCCTTGGCTGAGGTACCGTCGAGGTCCGTCATGACGACTCGATGTAAGTTGGCACCTCCGGGAATCAGGCTATATTCCCAGCCAAGAATGGCTGAAAACTCACCCGGTATATTGTTCGCATCAGCTGCATCGGCGGTATCGCTCCATGAACGATCTTCCACCGAGCGAATAGCGGGGATTCCCGCTTGGGTAATGTCCCAGTTCGCGACTGCTTCTTGCGCTGTGTCGTAGGGCTCGGGCAGCAGACTGACAAAAAACTCGCGGCCTCGATTATCTGCAATCGCATCTCGGATTAGGTATTGGGTGTACCACACACGCAATTTTCGCCAGATCGACATCTCCGATGTGTCGATCCCGACTTCAACGGTGTGCCGAATATTGTCGAGAAACTCTGCATGATCTGACACCACCAAAAAGTCGAGTGGTGTCTCCAATTGCACACGAGCCTTGTGATACGGATGCTCTATCGGTATACCCCGCGCAAAGCGGTAAGCATCGTTAGGATCAACAGTGAAATTACGATTAGTGTACGCGTCGAACGATCGATTGGTGTGTAAGTGGGTATCACCCCACAGCAATTGCTTATCAGCTAACGCATCGGCGGCGAAAAGAGTCGCGAGCAAAAAGGTTATTTTCTTAAACATTGGGTTTTGGTCCCTGGAAGTAGCCTACCGACCCTCCCATTCTGGTTTCTGCTTTTTCAAAAACGAAATGACTGCATTTTTTGCGTCTGCACTATCGATACAGAATTTCTGTAGTGCAGCTTCTTTGGCAATCGACTCCTCGAGCGAATGATGCTGAGCGAAGGTAATTGCCTCTTTGGTGTAGCGCAACGCTAGCGGCGAGCGCTCTGCGAGTTCCTTAGCAAATGCGAGCCCTTCATCCTGCAGCGTGTCATCAGAGTAAACACGATTTACCAAGCCCATCGCCTGCGCTTTGTCAGCTGACAGTCGCTCCCCCAATGCCATTAGCTCATAGGCTCGCTTGGCACCGACAAAGCTGGGTAGAAGCCAAGTTGCGCCTCCGTCCGGAACAAGCCCAATCGCTGAAAAGGGCTGATACATAAAGGCGTTTTCGCCCATGCAAATAAGATCGCAGGCCATGGCATAGGAATAGCCAATGCCTGCACAGGGCCCATTGACGATAGCTACCCAGGGCTTTCGGCTATTGTGAATCGCCAAAATCCCGGGCTTGTATTCAAAATTGAGGTCATCCTCAACGCCCTGACCACCCGATAAACCCTCGTCATCGGTCAGGTCAGCGCCAGCGCTGAATGCCCTGCCCGCCCCGGTCAAAGTCACCACCCGCACCGAGTCATCCACGTTTACCAAACGCGCCGCTTCCACGAATTCGCGGCGCATTTTGACGTTAAATGAATTGAGGTTATCGGGACGATTGAAGCTCACCCGCATAACGCCGCCATCGCGCTCCATTGCAATGGTTTCAAAATCGCTCATAGTCGTTATTCTCCTTGCAAGCCAGTTAGAGTTTGACGTGGTTCAAGCACTTAAACCACTGTCAATCGGCCGATGCTGGATCGAGTACCTCGCGTAATTCTCGCTTGAGAAACTTGCCATTGGCATTTCTTGGCAGTGGCTCAGCGAGGAACCAGATGTACTTCGGCACCTTGAACGCTGCGAGCTTTCTCGATACGTGCTCTCTCAGGCCCCCAGCGTCAAGCATCGCGCCTTCCTTGAGGTGCACAGCGATACCCACTTCTTCGCCGAGACGGTCATCGGGGACAGCGAAGGCAACGCACTCGAGCACAGCAGGATGATCGAATACCGCGAATTCAACTTCTGCACCGTAGATGTTCTCACCACCGCGGAGGATCATGTCTTTGGCTCTGTCGACCAGGAATAAGAAGCCGTCTTCGTCGAAGTAACCGATATCACCCGTGTGCAACCAACCATCGACGATGGTGTCCGCGGTTGCTTCGGGGCGATTCAAGTAGCCTTTGATCACCGCAGCACCTTTGACACAAACCTCACCGACTTCACCTGGCTCCAGCACATTGCCCTCAGCATCAACCACCCGACCTTCGAAGGTGGGAGCGAGATAACCACAGCTCTCTGGCTTTTCGAGAAAGATGCCACCAGCGATGTAACTTATAATGCCGCACACTTCGGTCATACCGTAACCCTGCGCGGGTTTTGCGCGCTTGGTCTCATTCGCCACTTTGAAAGCTAGATCAGGCTGCATCGCAGCCCCTCCACCACCCATGCTGGCGAGGCTTGACGTGTCGTAGTCGCCGAAATCAGGATGGGTGAGTAATTCCCGCGTCATCATGGGCACAGCACTGATCGTGTTGATCTGCTCGCGCTCAATCAACTTGAGAGCCTCAAGGGGCTCCCACTTGTACATCAGAACAAACTTAGCACCGGCAAGCGTCCCCGGCTGTATAGCGCAGTTGTTCGCAGTCACGTGAAACAGCGGTGTTGCGATGAGGCCTGTGGCAGCAGGAGGACTCTGGACAGTGGCCCCGTCACCCGCTTCGGCGACGGCGCCCGCGGTGGCAAATGCGCGCCCCATCGACACGACGTTTAGTACATTGGTCACGCAGCCGCGATGGGTCAATTGAGCCCCTTTAGGCCGACCAGTGGTACCCGAGGTGTAAAAAATACAGGCGACGCTGTCGGGATCAATTGCAACATTCGACAAGGTAGCGCCTGACACTCTTGCATCAGCAAACGCAACAGACGGCACGGGGGGGCTATCTTCCCTAATGGCGACCACACTCATATCGGGAAATTCTCCAGCTATTTCTGCAAAGGTCTGCAGTCGGCGGTCATCAGCAATGAGAACCTTTGGCTGGCTGTCTTTTAGCGCGTAATCCATCTCATCGGCGACCCACCATGCATTCAGACCTACAACAGCGGCGCCGATGCTGTTGATGGCCCAGTGGCACATGACCCATTCAGGGTAATTACGCATCGCGATCGCGACATGGTCGCCCGCCTCGATCCCCTGTTCGGAAAGCCAGGCTGCAAACTCGGCAACAATCACGGCAACGTCGTTGTAGGTGTAGCGCTCGTCCTGATAAATCAAATATTCGGCATCGCCGTGCCCAGAGGCTAATGCCCAGAGATCACGTGTTGTTCCGGGAGCGTGCGCGAATGCTTTCACGTCGACACCATCGCGCTCGATAGTGGTGAGCTCCAGTAAGTCTCCGGGACTGGTGGTCATCTCCATGGCTTTCTTGAAATAGGACACAGCGGACATACAACGATTACTCCCTTTTGATCTTATTTGTGGTTTTGCTGTCTTTGTTTTACATCTAAAACTGGCATTAGCAATGCCAAATACTACACACTTACACAGGCTCGGTTAATTCTTATCCCTGATGTTTAATATCGAACACGGGGCCCTTAAGCGATCGCTAAACGGTACGCTATAGCGATCCTGAAAGCGATGCGCTGATGAATAAAACAGGCTCGATTGGACGATAACGGATCCGTCCATCCACAGCCAGCTAAAGAGATTGACATGGCACTACAAGAACTCGATTTGACTCATCTGGATGATTCGATTCGTCCACTGATTCCAATGTTTAGCGGTCCGCTTCAGGCCGAGAAATTTGCAGGGGGGCAATCGAACCCTAACTTCAAATTAACTGCAGGAGATGGGCACTACGTGCTCAGACGTAAGCCACAGGGCGAACTGTTGGCGTCGGCTCACGCGGTCGATCGCGAGTTCGCGGTGCTAAGTGGCTTGGTAGATACCAATGTCCCCGTACCAACACCCATCGCGTTGTGTGACGACGATACGGTTATTGGATCGATGTTCTATGTGATGGAGCATCTTGAGGGGCGTATTTTCTGGGATCCTGCTATCCCTGAAGTCGATAAAGACGAGCGCTCACAAATCTACGACCAAATGAACCTGGTGCTTGCGGACCTTCACAGCGTTGATATACACGCTGCAGGGTTAAGCGAGTTTGGCCGGCCCGGTAACTATTACGAAAGACAGATCAGTCGATGGACGAAACAGTACCGGGCCTCGGAGACCGAGACTTTGGCATCAATGGAGCGACTCATCGAGTGGCTTCCCGCAAATCTGCCCGCCGATGATGGTCGAGTGTCGCTAGTCCACGGTGACTATCGGCTCGACAATATGATTTTCCATCCCACCGAGCCCAGGATTATCGGCATCCTAGATTGGGAGTTGTCTACACTCGGCCACCCCTTGGCAGATCTCGCCTACCAACTAATGGCTTGGCGCTTCCCTCGTGATGGCGGTGTCGCGGGGCTTCAAGGGATCGACCGAGCTGAGCTTGGCATACCCGACGATGAAAGCTACATCCGCAGTTACTGCGACAGAACAGGCCAACCCGCTATTGAGAACTGGAACTTCTACATGGCATTCTGTTTTTTCCGTATGGCGGTGATACTGCAGGGGATTAAAAAGCGGGTCGAGATCGGAACCGCTTCCAGCGCCGAGGCTGAAAGTCGCGGTGCGATGGTCGAACCCCTCGCTCAATTGGGGGCTTCCTTCGCAAAATAGCGTGGGCACTAAACAGTGCTTTGATCACTATTTTTGAGCACGCATAGCCCGATTCTCTAGCGGGCAGATGGACTGTGCCTTGAAATGAACCACTAACCTTTTCGGCTGTTAAGCATCAAATCGGCAGTTAGCCAAGTTATGAGGCGGTGTCGCCCGAGAATAATCTCGTTACTGTGATTGCGAAGGTTTCGGTATCGATAGGCTTTGTCTGGTAAGCCGTGCATCCCGCCGCCAAGCACCTTTTTTCGTCCTCTTCCTGAGCGTAGGCGGTCAGGGCAAGGATCGGCATTTGATCATGCTGTCTGATACTCGCAGCGAGCTCATAACCCGTCATCACAGGCATTTGCATGTCGGTAATGACAGCGTCGAAAGGTCGACTGCTCTGCTTAGCCGCCAAAAACTTATGCAACCCTTCGCCCCCATTGAGCGCCGTCTCTACTGTTGCGCCGGCACGCTCCAGTACAAATCCGATCAAGGCCTGAACAGTTTCAGAGTCTTCGCAGACCAAAAGACGCCGACCTCGCAAGACTGAATTCTCGCTTGCGATCGCCGATCCACCCGACTCATCAGCGACTCGGTCATGCGCTGCACGACAGGGAATCCTTAAAGTAAACCTCGATCCCTTTCCTACCGTTGATTCCACATCAACCTTACCGCCCATGGCATCGGCGAATGACTTTACGACCGTCAAACCCAGACCGGTACCTTCAATGGTGGAAAACTGCTCGACATCGTGAACGCGGGTAAAAGGCTCGAAAACCTGTTGTAGGGACTCAGCTTCGATACCGAGGCCCGTATCCTCGACCACTAAAGTCAAGCGATCACCCGAATCAGAGCTCTCGAATCGCGCTGAGAGATGAACCTCGCCCGCTTCCGTGTACTTGATCGCATTAGATAACAGGTTAATCAGTATTTCGCGCAACTTTGAAGCATCTGCCTCGATCACTGGCGGCAGTTGGTCATCTACGGTTGACCTCAGCACAAGGCCCTTGTCACGCGCACGGGGGGCTACCAAGTCCAATGTGTCAGATAGCCACTCATGCGGGTTAAACGGTGTTACCTTGACTTGCACCTGACCGCTTTCGATTGCTGCCATATCGAGTACATTTCCGACCATCTCTTTCATGTATTCGGAGTTTTTGACGATACGTCGACTCCAATCGGCTCGTTGCCGATCATCGACATCGGCAGAATCGAGCAGCTCTGCGAAGCCAATGATCGCGGTTAAGGGCGTTCGCATATCGTGCGACATGGCAGCGAGGAATTGACTCTTAGCCGCCGATGCCGCATTGGCGGCTTCTCGTGCTTCCTGTAGCGCAACTGCCTGTAACTCGAGCCGCTCCAGGGCAAGCGCCGTATCAATTCTGGTAGCTGCCAGCGCCGCAATGGTAGTGAATAGCTGGATATCTTCGTCGGAGTAAAATCCCACTGCCTCGTGCTCAGAGTCCAGAACCCCAATCACCCGTTTGTTGCAGACTATCGGCACTGCCAGTTCTGAGCAACGGAACTGGTCATCCGTAATGTAGCGTTGGTCATCGCGAGCATCATGAATCACTTCGTAGCGACCTGTTTTCGCTACGCTGCCGACAATACCCTCACCTATTGGGATCTCGATAGGATCCAGAATCTCCCGTCGCTCTGGATTTTTGGGCCCGTGAGCGGCTCGCTGAATGAGGGTATCGCCTCCCTCGTTGAGGAGATAGACCACGCAGTCTTCGAAGCCCAAGTCCCCAATAGCAGTCTTGGCAATGTACCAACAGATATCATCAAGATCGGTAAGTTCGGCCTGCGACATCGTGAAACGATGGAGAACTTCGAGGTATCGGCGTCGCTCGATAGTGTCGTTTTCCGCATCGCGATGTATTTGTTCAACAGTCACTTAACGGCTTGCCCAGGCTGGTGTAATAGTTGGGTTAGTGCATGTTTTGCCGTCACAGAAAAACAATTATGTCTCGACTGGCAAGCGAGAATTGAGATGGAGATCAAAAAATGGAATTCGTTAATTACGTGGGTCTATTGGGTAGCGTCGTCCTACTGATCTGGCTGGCTATGCGCGGGGTGGACATCATGTTTGCCGCCATTCTGAGCTCCCTAGTCATCATCGTAACCAACGGTTTGCCACTCGCAGACTCCTTACTCAATGGCTTCGCGTTAGGGCCTCTCGGTGCCTTTACCTTTGCCGGTAAATTCTTTTTCCTCTTTGTCGCAGGTGCTATTTTTGGTCGGGTCATGGGCAATTCAGGTGCTGCCGCCAGTATCGCGATGGCACTGATCCGCCGTTTGGGGGCTGATCGCGCGCTGATTATCACCACCATCGCTTGTGCTGGACTGACTTATGGCGGCGTAGTGGTCTTTGTCGTTATCTTTGCGATGTAT